>JBGQLG010000121.1:0-16127 GCA_041499965.1 Methylomirabilia bacterium | reverse complement strand
GCGGGGCGACCGTGTCGTAGGCGTGGACGTCGTCGGGGAAGCCGTGCAGGAGGATGAGGGGAAAGGCCGCCGCGGGGCCGGACGCCTCGTAGGCGATCTCGAGCGTGGGGGTGCGCGCCACGAGGGCCTCGGCCGGAGGGGTCGCGTTTACCATCGGGACAGAATCATACACGCGCTATGCTGCCGAGCGATCCGCCCAATGACACCTGACCATCGCGGGTACGGCCTGGGGCGACTTTTCATCGTGCTCGAGCTGCTGACCGTCGTCACCCACGGCTCCAATCTCGCCGGCGAGGATCCCCTGGTCGCGGTGCAAATCATCGGGGCGGCGTGGAGCATGGCCCTGGCGGCGGCCGCGGGGACGAGGCAGCCGTGGGCCTGGCACACGCTCCTGGCGGGCCTGCTGGGGCGAATCGGCTTCCGGCTCTTCGCCACCGGCAGCTACGTCGAGCACTACGGCTGGCCGCCGCTATGGTCCCTGCTGATCACCGTGCCCCTGTGGCTCACGGACCTCCTCTGGTTCGTGTATTTCTACCGGCGTCGAACGACGTTCGGCGCCGATCGACGCTGGCAATGGGTCGAGCGCCTCGGGCTGCGCTGAGATCGCCCGCGCTCCCCGGTGGACGGCCGGCCGGCGAGACCGTTCGATCGATGCGATGGGGCTCTGCGTGTCGCTCAGATCACTAGCGTGACGACGACAGGAACATGGTCCTATCGCCGGTCGCGGCTTGTTCCGCTCCCCGTCTTCGCGCTCATCGTTCTCTGGGGATGTGCCGGCCTCCCGCCCACTCTACAGCGAGAGCTGATCATGCTCAGGACGAGCAGTTCGACCAAGTACTATTCGGTTCGAGGGACGACGACGTCCGCGATCTTCGACGACATCCAGACGAACGGCCTGTTCGACAACAAGGCCCGACGCGCGGTCGGCTTGACATCGGGGGAGTGGAGCCTCGACTGGAGGGGCAGTGAGACTCGCCCCCGCCTTTGCAGCGCCGGATCAATGACGATCACCCTCAACCTCGTGATCACGCTGCCGGAGCACCGCCAGCTGGACGACCTGTCCTCGGACCTCAGAATAAAATGGCGGCGGTTCGCCGCGCGCGTTGCCGCGCACGAGCAGCGTCACGTCGACATCTATCTGAGCGGCGCGACGACGATGAAGACACGCCTGGAGGCGGCACTGGCGAAGTTGTCCTCCTGCGCCGAGATCGAGAACGCAATCCGCACCATCTGGATTCGCGAACAAGCGGAGACCGAACAAGCGCAGGATACGTTTCACGTCGACGACGAGGCGGAGATCCAGAACGACCGGAAGCCATTGCGGGTTGAGATCGACATCAACCAGACGCGACTCACGGCCATCAGCTCCGAAGTCCAGGGCCTCGATCACACCCTCGCCGATCTCAAGCGGCAAAGCGACGCGCTGCACGTCAGGATCGATGCCGTCAAGGCCGAGCTGACCACCTCCGGCGCCTCACCGGCACATTGTTCGCAATCGCATCTCACGAAGCAAGAGATCCGGGCCCTCTGTCAACGGTACGGCGCGCTCGTTGCGGCCATCAACGCACTCGTCGATCTGCACAACGGGGCGATGTCCCGCCGAGGCAGCCTCATGGACGAGCACAACCGAGTCGTCGAAGTCACCAACGGTCTCATCGAGGCCCTGAACTGGACGAGATGACCAATGCCCCGGGTACGATGGACGAGGTCCGCGGACGCAGGTCGTGGCTCTCCTGGAGGACACGACCGCCCGGTGAGCGTCCGACGGGCCGAGAAATAGGCGAGCCCGCAACTCCCCGCATCGGCGCGCAAGCGGGGCGCCCGCGGTGTACTCTTGCGGGGCCGGGCGGCCAGGCCGGGCGCCCGAGCCAGGGAGGTCAGGATGTTCTTCGAGCTGCGCCAGTACCACGTCCGTCCGGGCAAGCAGGCCGAGTGGGTCAAGTGCATGGAGGAAGAGATCATTCCCTTCCAGGTCAAGATGGGCATGGTCGTCCTGGGCAGCTTCGTGGGCGAAGAGGACCAGAGCGTGTACGTGTGGCTCCGCCGCTTCGAGAACGAGGGCGAGCGCAAGCGTCTCTACGACGCGGTCTACCAGACCGACTACTGGAAGAACGAGATCGGCCCCAAGGTGGGCGGACTGATCGACCGCGAGCAGATCAAGGTCACGCGGATCGTCGCCACGCCCCACTCGGTCATCCAGTAGCGAGCCGGATGGGCTTCACCGCCGACACGCTGCGGGACCGCGTCGCCATCGTCACCGGCGCCAGCCAGGGCATCGGCCGCGCCATCGCGGTGGAGCTGGCCCGGGTGGGCGCCGACGTGATGGTGTGCAGCCGCCGCCCTGCCGCGCTCAAGCCCGTGGCCGACGAGGTCCGAGCGGCCGGCCGCCGCGCGCTCGCCGTCGAGTGCGACGTGGCCGACGCGGGCCAGGTCGACGACGTCGTCGCGCAGACGCTCGGCGCGTTCGGTCGCATCGACGTGCTCGTCAACAACGCCGGCTATCGCATCCGCTCGCCGCTGGAGGACCTGCCGCGGGCCGAGTGGGATGCGATGGTCGGCACCAACCTCACCGGCGTGTTCCTCTTCTCGCAAGCCGTCGGCCGCGTGATGATCCGCCAGAAGTCCGGCACGATCGTCAACGTCACCTCGGTGGCGGGCCGCAACGGCGTGCGCGGCATGGCCGCCTACGCCGCCGCCAAGGCCGGGGTGACGGTGCTCACGCAGAGCCTCGGCGCCGAGTGGGCCAAGCACGGCATCCGGGTCAACGCCGTGGCGCCCGGCCCGGTCGAGACGGAAGGCGTGCTCGAAGTCTGGAAGACGCCGGCGATGATCGCCCAGGCCGCGCGCGAGGTGCCGCTGGGGCGCCTGGGCCGCCCCGAGGAGATCGCCTGGGCGGTCGTCTTCGCCGCGTCCGACCAGGCCGGCTTCATGACCGGAGAAACGATCTACGTCAGCGGCGGCCCCCGCACGGGCAACCGCGAAGACCAACCAGGAGTCACGACAGCCCCATGAGCTCATCGCCGCTCGAAGCCGTCCGCAAGCTCGCTCCCATGATCCGGACCTACGCCGGCGACACCGAGGCGCAGCGGGCCCTGCCCGCGCCCGTCTTCGAGGCGCTGGCCGACGCCGGCATCTTTCACATGGCGTTTCCGCGGTCGATGGGCGGCGCCGAGCTCGACCTGCCGACCTACGTCCAGGTGATCGAGGAGCTCGGCAAGGCCGACGCCAGCACCGGCTGGGTCGTCAACCAGTGCGCGATCTTCGCCACCTATGCGGCGCGGATGCCGCGCGAGCTGGCTCGTAAGATCTGGACCGACACGCCGCGCAGCGTGGTCGCCAACACGCCGCTGGCCAGCGCCCAGGCCGTCGTCGTCGAGGGCGGCTACCGCGTCACCGGTCGTCAGGGCTTCAGCACCGGCTGCCGCAACGCCTCCTGGGTGGCCGCCCACGCCGAGATCATCGAGAACGGCAAGGTGCGCAAGGATCGCGGCCAGCCGGAGACGCGCTATCTCTTCGTGCCGGTCGCCGAGGCCGAGCTGCTCGACACCTGGCACGTGCGCGGCATGCGCGGCACCGGCACGCATCACTTCGCGGTACACGACGTCTTCGTGCCGGCCGACCGTACCGTGCTGTCCGTCACCCCGCCGCAGATCGAGACCGGGCCGCTCTACCAGATCCCGCGCACGCTGGAGTTCGCCTCCGGCGACGCCTCGGTGGCGCTCGGCCTGGCCCGTACCTGCCTGACCACGTTCTCCGACCTGGCCGGCGCCAAGACGCCGCGCGCGATGCAGTCGCTGCTTCGCGACCAGTCGATGACGCAGGTCATCGTGGGACAGGCCGAAGCCGACCTGCGCTCGGGCCGCGCGTTCCTGCACGAGGCGGTGCGCGAGGTGTGGGCCCAGGTGAGCTCGGGCCAGACGCTCACGCTGGACCATCGCGCCAATCTGCGGATCGCCGCCACGCACGCCATCCGCCTGTCGTCGCGCATCATCGACGCCGTCTACAGCGCGGCCGGGGCCACCGCCGTGTACGAGAGCCATCTGATGCAGCGCCACTTCCAGGACATCCACGTGATCACCCAGCACCTGCAGAGCCGCCTGTCCCACTACGAGATGGTCGGGCGGCACTGGCTGGGGCTCCCCGTGGACGAAACGCGACTGTGAACATGGGGGCCCCGAGATGGCCCCCAATCCCCCCAACGCTCGTCGCCACCCGGCAAAGCCGGGGGGCTCCTCGACAACCCAAAGGGAGGTAGCGCCGTGCCGAGAGGATTGACCGCCGTCCTGATGCAGCCCGGTAAGCCGCTGGAGCTGGAGACGTTGCCGACGCCCGAGGTCGAGCCGGGCGGCATCCTCATCAAGAACACCGCCGCCGCCATCTGCGGCTCCGACCTGCACTACTGGCGCAACGACAACAACTACAGCGGCCCCGACATCCGCCGGGTGCCCGGCCACGAGTTCACCGGCGTGGTCCACACGCTCGGCCAGGGTGTCACCACCGACTCGCTGCGGCGCCCGCTCAAGGAGGGCGATCGCGTCGCCTTTCCGTTCTTCAACCCGTGCAACCGCTGCTACTGGTGCGTGCGCGGCGAGCACCACGCCTGCCCCCACCGCCACCGCAAGAGCCAGCAGTTCACGCTCAACGAGTACGCCTACTGCGACGGCGGCTACGCCGAGTACTACTACCTGCCGCCCGGCCACTACGTCTTCACCGTGCCCGACGTGCTCCCCGACGACGCGATCCCGCCGGTGAACTGCGCGCTCTGCCAGGTGCTGCACGGCCTGGAGTACTCGGAGATGAAGTTCGGTGACGTGATCGTCATCCAGGGGGCCGGCGGCCTCGGCATCTACGCCTGCGCCGTCGCCGCCGAGAAGGGCGCGTCGAAGGTCATCGCGATCGACCAGCAGACGCCGCGCCTGGCCATGGCCAAGAACTGCGGCGCCACCGACGTGATCGACATGAAGGAGTATCCGACCCCGGAGTCGCGCGTGCAGCGCGTGAAAGACCTCACGGACGGCCGCGGCGCCGACGTGGTGGTCGAGGTCGTCGGCGTCGCGGCCGCGACGCTCGAGGGGCTCGACATGGTCCGCTTCAATGGCACCTTCGTCGATATCGGCAATATCATTCCAGCGACCATCACCCTGCCGGCCACCAAGGTCATCACCCAGCAGATCACGTGGAAGGGGCTGATGCACTACAACCCCTGGATCATGCCGGCCGCGCTGGACTTCCTGGTGCGCACCAAGGACAAGTACCCGCTCTCGAAGGTCGTCTCCCACAGCTTCCCGCTGTCGGAGGTGAACAAGGCGTTCACGTTCGCGGAGTGGCAGGGCAAGAACACCGGCACGGCGGCCACCCGGGTCATCCTCAAACCGTGAAGACGGCGACCTGGCGCGGCGGCACGCGCTTCACGCTCGACGACGTTCCCGATCCGGCGCCTGGCCCCGGCCAGGCGCTGGTCGCCGTCCACGCCGCCGGCATCTGCGGCACCGACGTGCACGCCACCCAGGGGCTGTTCCCGTGGACGCCGCCGCTGGTGCTGGGCCACGAATACACCGGCGTCATTCAGGACGTCGGCCGTGGCGTGAGCAAGCGATTGATCGGCCGCGCCGTCGCCTGCGAGCCGTCGTACGGCTGTGGTCGGTGCGCGGAGTGCAAGGAAGAGCGCGTCTCGCAGTGCGCGAAATGCATGCGCGTGGGCGGCTTCACCGAGCGCGTGGCGCTGCCCGTCGCGAACCTGCACGCCCTGCCCCGCGGGCTCGACCCGGTGACCGCGGCGTTGACCGAGCCGGCCTCCTGCTGCCTGGCCGGGCTCGAGCAATTCGCGATGCCGCGCGGCGCGACGGTACTGGTGATCGGCGGCGGCATCATGGGCCTGCTGACGATGGTCATCGCCAAGCGGCGCGGAGCGAAGACGCTGATCCTGTCCGATCCGCTCGAGGAGCGACGCACGATGGCCAAGCGGGTCGGCGCGTCGGTCGTCGTCGATCCCACGAAGGAGAATCTCCGCGAGCGCGTCCTGGCGCTCACCGGCGGCCGCGGCGCCGACGTCGTCTGCGAAGCGGTGGGCAAGCCGGCCCTGGTGGCCGAGGCGCTGGCCCTCGTGCGACCGACCGGCGTGCTCCAGCTCGTCGGTGTCAATCCGAAGGGCAGCTCACTCCCCCTCGATCTGTTCGACGTCCACTATCGCGAGATCACCATCCACGGCGCCTTCGGCCGGGGCCGCTCCTTCCGCCGCGCGCTGAAGCTGATGCCGACGCTCGGCGTGAAGTCGCTGATCACCGCGCGCTTTCCGCTTGGCAAGATCGAGGACGCGTTCGTCCACGCCACGGCCGGGCGCGGCGTCAAGACGATCATCACGCCGGGGGCCGTGTAGCGCCCGCCACCGTTGGGAGCCAGGCTATGATCAGGCCGGTGGTCGAGCGAAGGAGGAGCCCATGAAGTTCGGCCTGTTCTACGAGCTGTCGGTGCCGCGGCCGTGGACGCGCGAGTCGGAGCGCACGGTGTACATGAACGCGCTCGAGCAGGTGAAGCTCGCCGACGAGCTGGGATTCGACCAGGTGTGGGCCGTCGAGCACCACTTCCTCGAGGAGTACTCGCACTGCCCGGCCCCCGAGCTCTTCCTCACCGCCTGCGCGATGATCACGAAGAAGATCCGCGTCGGCCACGGCATCGTCATCTGCGTGCCGGAGTTCAACCATCCGATCAAGATCGCCGAGCGCACCGCGGTGCTCGACATCCTCTCCGGCGGCCGTCTGGAGGTCGGCACCGGGCGATCCGCCACCTGGACGGAGCTCGGCGGCTTCCGGGCCAACCCCGACACGACGAAGAAATCGTGGGACGAGTTCGTGCGCTGCCTGCCGAAGATGTGGACGCAGGAGACGTACGCCTACGAGGGTGAGTTCTGGTCCATGCCGGAGCGGACGATCGTGCCCAAGCCCTATCAGCGGCCGCACCCGCCGCTGTGGGTCGCGGTGACGTCGCCGGGCACCGAGCTCGATGCCGCCGACCGCGGCCTCGGCAGCCTCGGGCTCACGTTCGGTCAGTTCGCGGAGCAGGAGAAGCGCATCGCCGAGTACCGGCGGCGTATCCGGAACTGCGAGCCGGTCGGCGCGTTCGTCAACGACCAGGTCAGCACGGTGAACTTCCTCTACTGCCACGAGGACGACGCGACGGGGCGCGTCACCGGGCGTCGCATGGCGGACACGTTCAACTACCTCGCCGCGCAGCTCATCTCCGCGCGCGAGGCGTTTCCGAGCCGCTCCTACCAGTCCCTCGGTCTCCTGCCCCAGCTCCGGCGCCAGGCGACCGGCCCCGACGCCACCGAGCAGGCGGGCGAGGGGCTCGCGTTCGGCGGCCCGCAGCGCGTGGTGCACGCGCTCAAGCGCTGGGAGGCGGTCGGCGTCGACCGCGTGAACTTCCTGATGAACGCGATGGAGGTCATCCCCCAGGCGGACGTGCTCGCCAGCCTGCGGCTGTTCGCCCGGGAAGTCATGCCGGCGTTCGCCGACGACAAGCCGGCGAACGGCGGGCCGGCCCCGAGCGCCTGATGCCCACCTTCGGTACGCTCGAGCTGACCACCGTCGTCGATCGCCTCGCGACCGTGCGCGATCTCGACACCGAGGCGTGGGCGCTGCCGGGCGCGGAGATGCTGCAGCTCGCGTTCGAGGTTCCGCGGACGACCGAGGCGCTGCTGCCGCGCGCGATGCATCCGGCGATCCCGCCGTACGCGACGATCTGGGTGACACGCTACGCGGAGAGCCCGGTCGGCCCGTTCACGCTCGCCCAGCTCCGGCTCATGGGCCGCGCCGGGGCGCATCCGCGCGGATTCGTGCTGGGCGCAGTCGCGAGCACGGTTGAGGCGGCGACCGCGCTGCGGGAACGGTGGGGCCTTCCGGCGGTACCGGGCCGGGTCACCTTCACGCGCCGCCACGATCGCGTCATGGCCACGGTGGTCCGCGACGGCGTGACCGCGCTGGACTGCGAACTGATCGATCCCGAGGCGATCTCCGGCGGCGACGTGCAGTACATCCATTCGGTCACGCTCGCGCACGCGCCGCTCGACGGCACCACCGGACCGCTGCTGATCCAGGTCGATTCGCGCTACACCATCAAGAAGGCCGAGCGCGGCCGCCCCCGCGTCGGCGTGCTCGTCCCGCCGGCGTGGGGCGCGGGCCCGCTGCGGCCGCTCAACCCGATCGCCGCCTCGGTGACGTCGTGCGACACCGACCTGCCGCGCATCCGTTTCGTGATGGATCCGGAGATTCCGGTGGTGCGGGGTACGCGGCGGATCCGCGAATCGCGCGAGGAGTGACCGGGTCGCGGCCGCGACGCAGCGTGCTGTTCATGCCGGGCTCCAACGCGCGAGCGCTCGAGAAAGCGCGCACGCTGCCGGCCGACGCGCTCGTTCTGGACCTGGAAGATGCCGTGGCGCCGGACATGAAGGTGGAGGCGCGGGCCCAGGTCCTGGCGGCGCTGCGAGCCGGCGGCTACGGCCGCCGCGAGATCGTCGTCCGGGTGAACGCGCTCGGCACGCCGTGGGGCCACGACGACCTGGCGGGGGCCGCGGCAGCCGGCGCCGACGCCGTGCTCCTGCCCAAGGTCGAATTGGCAGAGACCGTGAGCGCGGTGATGGCCGCCCTGGGCTCGGCGCCGGCGGTGTGGTGCATGCTGGAGACGCCGCGGGGAATCCTGAACGCGCCGTCGATCGCCGCCGCCAGCCCGCGCGTGACCGCGCTGGTCATGGGCACCTCCGACCTGACGAAGGATCTCCACGCGCGCGCCACGCGCGAGCGCCTCGCGCTGCTGACCAGCCTCCAGCTCTGCGTGCTCGCCGCGCGCGCCGCCGGAATCACCGCGCTGGACGGCGTCCACCTCGACCTCGACGACGACGTCGGCTTCGCGGCGGCCTGCCGCCAGGCCGCCGATTTCGGCTTCGACGGCAAGACGCTGATCCATCCCAAGCAGGTGGCCACCGCCAACGAGGTCTTCGCGCCGGCCGCGAGTGACGTGGACTGGGCGCGCCGGGTGATCACGGCCCATGCTGACGCGGTCGCCCACGGTCGCGGCGTGGTCGTGCTCGACGGCCGCCTGATCGAGAACTTGCACGTCGACGACGCCCGCCGCGTGCTGGCCCTGGCCGACGCGATCGCCGAGCACTCGACGGGTTGAAGCGCGGCAGGCTGCGGGAAAAGGCCCATCTGCTTCGTTGGCGCCCTCGCCCGCACGCTCAACGGACAGGGAGTACGCCTCGCGTGCGGCTGTCGGGCGCCGCCTCGCATCTGGACCTTTTTGCGCAGCCTGCGGGTTCTCCGCCGCCGGCTGGAGGATCGTCCATCTAGACTGGGCCGCGGCGATGTAGCTGGGCGCCGCGCGGCGCGCGATACCGCCGGAACCGCGGGAGCCCGAGGTAGAAACCGACCAGGAGCAGCGCGGCCAGCGCGAGGGCGACGGACTGCATCAGCCACATGCCTGCGATGCCCCACGGAGGTCCCCAGAGCCCGCCGAAGGCGACGAGGTAGCCGCCGGTCACGCCCAGCCCCCACAGCGCGGCGGCGTGGATCACCGTGGGCGCGATCGCCAGCTTGTAGGCCCGGAGCACGAAGCTCGCGACCGTCTGCAGGGCGTCGAAGAAGTGGAAGGCGGCGAGATAGGGAATCAACGTCAGCGCCATCGCCGCGACGGCTGGATCGCGCGAGTACAGCCGGACGATGCCGCCGCGCAGCGTCCACACCGTGAGCACGGTCGCGGCGGCGAGGAGCGCGCCGATCCGCATTCCCATGAGCGCCGTCTCGCGCGCCCGCCGTGGATCGCCCGCGCCGATGGCCTGGGCGGTGAGCGTGGCGGTGGCCACCGAGAGCGAGAGTGGAAGCATGAAGCAGAGCGCCGCGAGGTTGGCCACGACTTGGTGGCCGCCCATCACCGTCGTGCCCAGGCGCGCCGCGAACAGCGTGATGGCGGTGAACGACGTTGCCTCGAGCGCGTAGGACAGGCTCATGGGGATGCCGAGCCGGAGGATCTCGCGCAGCACCGGCCAGCGCGGCCACGTCCAGTGGATGACGAAGCGGCGATAGAACGGGCTGCGTTGCATGTAGGCGAAGCCCATCAGGAAGAGAGCCCAGAACACCACGGCCGAGGCCACCGCGCCGCCCACCGCCCCCATCGGACGCAGCCCGAGGCCACCGAGGATGAGCAGGTAGCTGAGACACACCTTGACCGCGAGACCCGCGAGCTGCAGGGCCATCACGACGTGGGGGCGCGACACGGCGGTGTTGACCGCGTAGATCACGCGGAACATGAGCGCGCCGGGCAGGGCCAGGGCGAGGACACGGAGATAGCGTGCCACGTGCGCCTCGACCTCGGGGGGAGCGTGCAGCCACGGGAGCCAGAGGCCCGCGAACAGCAGCGGGAGCACGCCGAGGGCGGACAGGAGCAGCGCCATCCACAGCCCCTGCACGTAGGTCGCGCCGATCGCGGCGAGGCGCCCGCCACCGAAGTGCTGGGCGACGATGGGATTCAGCGCGCTGGTCGCACCCATGAGGCCCACGAACACCGTCGAGTAGACGCTGAGCCCGAGGCCCATGGTGGCCAGATCGACGGGCGAGGCGCGGCCGCAGAGCACGGTATCCACCACCGCGAACGCCATCCCGGCGAACTGACCGATGAGGATCGGCCGCGCCTGCCCCACGATGCCGCGGACGATCGACGCGCCTTCCATCATCCGTGACTATAGCGCGGCGACCCACCGCGCTTCGGCGCGCGCGTTCGTGCGCCGCTCGCTTCGGCGGTGTCCGGGTCGCCTCGTCCCTGAACTGCGCGGCTTGACGGGCTGGCTCGAGCGGCATAGCTTCGTGACGCGTGAAGACCGGTGACGACATGGCGGCGGTCGTCCGATCGCGGATCCTGCGTGACACATACCGGGATTCCGTGGAGCTGATGCGGGTGGCCGCGGAGGTGGAGCGAGGTCTCGGCGTCCAGAGGGCGGCCCTCCTCGTCGCCACCCCGGCCAATCTCGAGGTGCTGAAGTCGGCGGGTCTCCTCGAGGCGGCCGCGGCGGGCGCGCGGCCCAGCGACCTCATCGTGGCGGTGGCCTGCGACGACGAGACCGCGGCCGAGACGGCTCTCGCGCGCGCCACCGCCCTCCTCACGACGGCGACCGAGGCTGTCCCGGGGTCGTCCGCACCCACGGCTCCGACGACCATCACTCAGGCGATGGCCGAAGACCATGCGGCCAACCTCGCGCTGATCTCGACCCCGGGACCCTACGCGACCGCGGAGGCGCTCAAGGCGCTCAAGCGTGGCCTTCACGTGTTCCTCTTCAGCGACAACGTCTCGGTCGCCGACGAGCTGGAGCTCAAGCGCCTCGCCATCCGCAAGCGCCTGCTGGTCATGGGTCCCGACTGCGGCACCGCCATCCTCGACGGGGTGCCGCTCGGTTTTGCCAACGCGGTCCGCCGGGGCCGGATCGGGCTCGTTGCGGCCTCCGGCACCGGGCTGCAGCAGGTTGTCTGCCTGATCGACCGGCTCGGCGCGGGGATCTCGCAAGCGATCGGCGTGGGCGGACGCGACCTCGACGAGCGGATCGGCGGGCTCATGATGCTGGCCGCTCTCGAGCGGCTCGCCGAAGACGCGGGCACCACCGTCATCGTGCTGATCTCGAAGCCGCCGTCGCCGGCGGTCAGCCGGCGCGTGCTGGAGCGTGCTCGGACGGCCGGAAAGCCCGTCGTCGTCTGCTTGCTCGGCGGCGATCCCGCCGTCATCGCCGCCACCGGTGCGACGCCGGCGGCGACGCTGGAAGACGCGGCGGTCCTCGCGGTGAAGCTCGCCGGCGGCGGCGCCTCCGGCATCGCGACCGAGGACGAGAGTGTGCTCGTCAAGGCCGTCCTCGCCCGGGCGGCGCGGCAGGCGCCCAGCCAGCGCGCGATCCGCGGGCTCTACAGCGGCGGGACGCTCGCGTACGAGGCGGCCCTGCTCCTGAAGGACGCGCTCCCGGATGCGGAGGCGCGCCGCATCCACACGCTGCTGGACCTCGGCGACGACGAGTTCACGGTGGGCCGACCGCACCCGATGATCGATTTCCGGCTCCGCACCGAGCGGATCGCGGCGAGTGCGGCGGACCCGACGACGGCCGTGGTGCTCCTCGACGTCGTCCTCGGCTACGGAAGCCACCCCGATCCCGCCGGTGAGCTGTCGCCGGTGCTCGAGGCGGCGCACACGGTGGCGGCGCGGGCGGGGCGTGAGCTGATCGTGATCGGCTCGGTGTGCGGGACGGCCGGCGATCCCCAGGGTCTCTCGGATCAGGAGGCCCGGCTCGCCGCGGCCGGCGCGCTGCTGGCGCCCAGCAACGCCCGCGCCGCTCGCCTCGCCATCCTCGCGGCGCGCGACGCCGGCGGCCGGACCCCGGGCGCACGGCCGTGAGCCCGCCCCAGGGCTCTTCGGGGATTTTCTCCGCCGGCGTTCACGCGATCAACGTGGGGCTCACGGCGTTCGCGGAGCCGCCACGCGCCCACGGCGCCAGTGTCACGCAGCTCGCCTGGCGGCCTCCGGCCGGCGGCGACCGCGAGCTCGGCCTCCTCGTGGCCCGCCTCGAAGACGATGCCGACGATCCGATCGGCGCACGGGTGGCGGCGGCCAACGAGACCGCCATGATCCGCATCCTTCGCGCCCGGCCCATGCTCGTCGACGTGCGGCCGGCTCGCGAGGTGATTGCCGCACTCGCCGGCCGCACGATCCTGCACGCGGGGCCGCCGATCGAGTGGGCACGGATGTGCGGACCCGTCCGGGGGGCGGTGATCGGCGCCATCCTCTTCGAGGGCTGGGCGACGAGCCCGGAAACGGCCCGCGCGCTCGTCGACTCCGGCGCCATCACGTTCGCGCCGTGCCACGAGCACGGCGCGGTCGGGCCCATGGCGGGGATCGTCTCGCCCTCGATGCCGGTGGTCGTCGTCGAGAACGAGACCGACGGCAACCGCGCGTTCGCCACTCTCAACGAGGGGCTCGGCCGCGCGCTCCGCTTCGGCGCCTACGACGCCCCCGTGCTCGACCGCCTGCGGTGGATGGCCGCGACGCTCGCCCCCGCGCTCGCCCGCGTGCTCGGTCAGGGTGGGCCCGTCGACCTCAAGCGCCTCACGGCCCAAGCTCTACAGATGGGCGATGAGTGCCACAACCGGAACGTGGCCGCGACCGCGCTCTTCACGCGGGCCATCGCCCCGGTCCTGGCGCGGACCGTCGACGGACCCACGGCCTCCGCGGTCCTCGACTTCCTTCTCGCCAACGACCATTTCTTCCTGAACCTGTCGATGGCCGCTTGCAAGGCCGCGCTCGACGCCGCCCACGGCGTGAGCGGATCGACCGTGGTGACGGCGATGGCCCGGAACGGCGTCGAGTTCGGCATCCGCGTGAGCGGGACGGGCTCACGGTGGTTCACGGATCCGGCCCCGGTGGTCAACGGCCTGTACTTCCCCGGCCACGGCCCGGCCGACGCCAACCCGGACCTCGGGGACAGCGCGATCACCGAGACGGCCGGGATCGGCGGCTTCGCGATGGGCGGGGCGCCGGCGATCGTGCGCTTCGTCGGCGGCCCGCCGGCCGACGCCGTCGGCTACACGCGCGCGATGTACGACATCACGCTGGCGCGGAACCCGGAGTACACGATCCCGGCCCTCGGCTTCGCCGGCACGCCGACCGGGATCGACCTGCGTCGCGTCGTCGAGACCGGCGTGGCGCCGGTGATCAACACCGGCATCGCACACCGTGAGCCCGGGATCGGCCAGATCGGCGCCGGGATCGCGCGCGCCCCGCTCGGCTGCTTTGCCGCCGCGCTGCGGGCCGTGGCGGCCGAGCTGGGTGCCCGCGAACGCCCATGACGACCCGGGCGGCGATGCTGATCGCGGTCGGCGGCACCCAGCGAGGAGGCGGGCCATGGCGACGGTGAACGCCGAGCCGTACGCGTTCGAGTTCGAGCTCGGGACGACCGCGCTCGTCATGATCGACTTCCAGCGTGACTTCGTCGACCCCGGCGGCTTCGGCGAAGCGCTCGGTAACGACGTCTCCCTCCTGCGCCGTGCGGTGCTGCCGGCCGGGCAGGTCCTCGAGCGCGCCCGGGCAGCCGGGATGCTCGTCGTCCACACGCGCGAGGGCCATCGCCCCGATCTCGCCGACTGTCCCCCCGCGAAGAAGGCGCGCGGTCGGCTGAAGGCGGGCATCGGCGATCCGGGCCCGATGGGCCGCATCCTCGTGCGCGGCGAGTACGGGCACGACATCGTCAAGGAGCTCGCCCCGGCGCCGGGCGAGCCGGTGGTGGACAAGCCGGGCAAGGGCGCCTTCTACGCGACCGATCTCCACGCGATCCTCGCCAACCGGAACATCGCGCAGCTCGTCGTCTGCGGCGTGACGACCGAGGTGTGCGTCAACACCACCGTGCGCGAGGCGAACGACCGGGGCTACGACTGCCTCGTCCTCGAGGACTGCGTGGCCTCCTACTTCCCCGAATTCCACACGGCCGCGCTGGCGATGGTGAAGGCCCAGGGCGGGATCGTCGGCTGGGTCTCCGATTCCCGGCGGTTCCTCGCCGCGCTCGGCCAGGCCGAGGGCGGACCATGATCCTCTTCGTGAACGGCACCCTGATGCTCGGGCTGGCCCTGCACGAGAGCCTGGCCGGGGCCGAGTTCCTGGGCGAGGCGTGGACGGCGCCTTGCTACCGCATCCACTCGATCGGCGACCGCCACCCCGGCATGTACGAGGTCGACAACGGCGGCGGCGCCGTCGCGGGCGAGCTGTACGAGGTTCCCGACGCCGTGTGGCGGCGCGTCGAGGCCGGCGAGCCGCCCGGTCTCTACCGCGGTCCCGTGCGTCTCGCCGATGGGCGCGTGGTCGACGGCATCCTGTACCCGCGCGAGCTGGCGGAAGGCAAGCACCCGGACATCTCGGCTCACGGCGGCTGGCGGGCGTATCGCGCGGCGGCGGCGTGGACCGACGCGCGATGACGTGACGCGCGGGCGCCACCCGCACGCGCTCAGAGCCCGAGCGTCGCCAGCAGCGGCGGCCAGCGGTCGCGCCAGGGCGCGGCCGCCTCGAAGGCCGCCGAGGCGCGCAGCACCAGCGCGTCGTCGAGATGACGTCCGACGATCTGCAATCCCACGGGGAGTCCGTCGTCGGTCCAGCCGGCGGGGACCGACGCGGCCGGCTGGCCCGTCATGTTCATCGGGTACGTGAACGACAGCCACTGCTCGGGCCGCACGTAGCGTCCATCCACCTTCTCTGGCCCCTGCATGTGCACGGCGAACGGCGGCACCGTGAGCGTCGGCGTCAGCAGCAGATCGTAGCGCGCCATGAAGCGCCACATGCGGTTGGTGACCGCCTTGCGCGTCATGTTCGCGTTCGTCAGGTCCTCCGCCGTCCACGGCCGGCGCAGCAGGTCGACCAGGTGCGGCGACATCCGTCCTTCGTAGCGGCTGGCCAGCTCGCGCATGCCGCGCAGGTCCGTGTCCGCAATGATGAGCGCGGCGAACGCGGCGCCGGGGTCGTCCCAACCCGGGCTCGCCTCCTCGACGTGGCAGCCGAGATCGCGCTCGAACACCCGGACGGCCGCCGCCGCGAGCCGCCGCACCTCGGGATCGACGGCCGCGTAGCCCCAGTCCGCGCTGTAGGCCACGCGGAGGCCGCGGATGTCGCCCTCGGCGCATCGCCGCCAGTCGAAGGCGGCCGCGGGCAGGCTGTGACGGTCGCGCGGATCCGGTCCCCCCGTGACCGAGAGGACGAGCGCGCTGTCGGCCACCGTCCGGCTCAGCAGCCCGATGTTCTCGAGCGACTCCCAGCCCGAGACGCCCGGATAGCGCTCGTCGCGGGAGCCGGGATAGAGCGGGATGCGGCCCATCGAGGGCTTGAAGCCGTAGACCCCGCAGTGCGCCGCGGGAATCCGTACCGAGCCGCCGCCGTCGCTGCCGATGGCGATGGGGCCGGCACCCGTCGCCACCGCGACGCCCGCGCCGGCGCTGGAGCCGCCCGGGGTCAGCGCCGGGTTCCACGGGTTCCGCGTGGTCTCGAAGAGCGGGTTGTGGCCGGTGGCGCTGTAGCCGAACTCGGAGGTGTTCGTCTTGCCGATCACGATGGCGCCGGCATTCCGGAGT
>JBGQLG010000120.1:0-16237 GCA_041499965.1 Methylomirabilia bacterium | reverse complement strand
CGAGGACAACGAGGACGCCGGCGAGATGCTGCGCGTCTACCTGGAGCGCCGGGGCCACGAGGTCTTCGTGGCCACCGATGGAACCGAAGGGGTGGAGATGGCCTCGCGGGTCCAGCCCGAGGTCGCGCTCGTCGACCTCGGGTTGCCGGGCCTCGACGGCCTCGAGGTGGCCCGCCACATCCGGCGCCAGCCCCACCAGCCGCGCCACCTCGTCGCCCTGACCGGATACGGCCGGCCGGAGGACCAGCAACGCTGTCTGGCCGCCGGGTTCGATTCCCACCTCGTGAAGCCGATCGATCCGTCGCGACTGAACGACCTGCTCGAGCGCTGAAACGAACCTCGGCCCCAACAGACCTTTACAATCCCCACACACGCGCTTCACATCCCGCGTCGATCCTCGTGTGCAGAGGCCGGCCGAAGCCGGCCCGCAAGGAGGACGACATGCTGAGTCGACGGACGATCCTGGGATCGGTGGCGGCGGTGGTGGGCGTGGGGCTGGTCGCGACGGCGGTGGCGTTCGCGCAGGGGATGGGTGGCCACGGCCGGCCGGCCATGATGAAGCGGGTGGCGTCGGCAATCATCGACGAGGCGCTGGAGCCGGCCAACGTCACGCCGGAGCAGCGCCTGAAGATCTACGCCGCGCGCGACCGCGTGTTCACCTCGATGGAAGCGCAGCGGCAGACGGGCGGCGCGCACATGGGTGAGGCGCTGGCGCTGTTCGAGGCCGACTCGGTCGATCCCGGCCGCCTGGCCGCGTTCCGCGCCCAGGGCGAGGCCGAGCACCGGCAGATCGCCGAGGCCATCACCCAGGCCATCACCGACGTCCACGACGTGCTGACGCCGGTCCAGCGCAAGGCGGTGGCCGACTGGGTCCGCGCCAACCGCCCCGGCCACGGGGGCTGAATGGAAGAGCGGGCATGGAAGAGCGCAACATAGAGGGGCACCCCGGCTTCGCCGGGGTGCCCCGAACGTCTGGGGGTTTGGGGGCCATTTCGGGGCCCCCACCCCAATGAAATCCGTCCTCCTCGTCGAGGACGACGCGCGCCTGGGCGCGATGGTGGCCGAGTACCTCGGCCGCCACGACCTGGACGTGACCGTCGCTCCCGACGGCGAGCGCGGCCTGGCGGCGCTACGCCGCGGCCGGTTCGACGTGGTGCTGCTGGACGTGATGCTGCCCGGTATCGACGGACTCGAGGTGTGCCGCCGGATCCGGGCGGCGCCGGAGTGGGCGGCGCTGCCCGTGCTGATGCTGACCGCGCGCGGCGAGGACGTCGACAAGATCGTCGGCCTCGAGCTGGGCGCCGACGACTACCTGGCCAAGCCCTTCAACCCGCGCGAGCTGCTGGCCCGCATCCGCGCGGTCCTGCGCCGCGGCGCGGCGGACGCCCCGCGAGCCCGCTTCACCGCCGGCGGCCTCGCCGTCGACTTCGACGGGCGCGAGGTCACGGTAGACGGCCGGCGCGTGGTTTTGACCCACCACGAGTTCGAGCTGCTGGCGGCGCTGGCCCGCGCGGGCGGCCGGGTGCTCTCGCGCGAGCAGCTCATGGACGCGCTGCGCGGCCAGGACTACGAGACGTTCGACCGCTCGATCGACGTGCACGTCTCCAAGCTGCGCGCCAAGGTCGAGAAGGACCCGCGGGCGCCGCGCTACATCAAGACCGTGCGGGGCGTCGGCTACGCGCTGGTGGGGCCGGCGCGGTGAGGCTGCACTCGCGCGTCTACCTGCACTCGCTGGTCGTCCTGCTCGTCGTCGGCGTGGCGACGAGCCTGGTCTTCGCCATGGTCAACCGCGGCGGCGCCTTCCGGGAGATGGGCGAGCGCATGGCGCTGCACGCCGCCGGCCTGGCCGCCGAGCGGCTGGGAGAGCCGGCGGCCCTGGCCAGCCGTGTCGAGAGGCTGCACGCGGACTTCGATCTCGACGTGACCGTGCGCGATCTGGACGGCCGCGTCCTGGCCCGCGCCGGCGTCGAGGAGACAACGCCAGCGACGGACGTGCTGAGCGCCGCGCGGGCCGGGCAGGTGGTGGCGCGCGGTCGGCCGGTGCCCTACGCGCTGGCGCCCGTGCGCGATCCCGCCTCCGGCACGATCGTCGCCACGGTCCAGATATCGGCGCGGCGGCGCTTCGGCCCCGCCAGCCTGTGCGTCCGCTGCTGTTCGTGGCGATTGTCCTGAGCGTCGTCGCCGTGGCCAGCCGGCCGCTCGCCCGTCGCCTGTCGCGCCCGCTGGAGCGCCTGACCGAGGCGGCGCGCCGGCTCGGCGGCGGCGACCTCGCCGCCCGCGCGCCGGCGCCCGTCCGGGCCCGCTGGTGGTGGCGTGGCCACGCGCCGGCCGACGAGATCGCCGAGCTGACGCGCGCGTTCAACGAGATGGCCGAGCGCGTGGAGCGCCTGGTGCGCGGTCAGAAGGAGCTGCTCGCCAACGTCTCCCACGAGCTGCGCTCGCCGCTGGCACGCCTGCGCATGACGCTGGCGCTGCTGCCGCGCGAGGGCGCCACCGAGGCGCGCCTCGCCGACGCCGAGCGCGACCTCGCCGAGCTGGACCGCCTGATCGACGACGTGCTGGCCACGGCCCGGCTGGACGCGACCGGCCTGCCGACCCGCCTGAGCGAGATCGACGTGCGCGGGCTGCTGACCGGGCTCGCCGAGCGCGCGCGTCACGATCCGGCCGTGGCCGGCCAGACGGTACGCGTGAGCGACGGCCCAGCGCTGGCGCTGGTGGCTGACGAGGCGCTGCTGCGCCGGGCGCTGTGGAACCTGATCGAGAACGCCGCCAAGTACGGCGCGCCCCCCATCACGCTGGCGGCCGCCCGCGCGGGCGACCGGGTGACGCTGAGCGTGTCCGACGAGGGGCCGGGCGTCGCGCCCGAGGCGCGCGAGCGCGTCCTCGATCCGTTCTTTCGACTCGACGCCGCCCGCACGCCGGGCGGCGGCGGGCCGGCCGGCGTCGGGCTGGGACTGACGTTCGCGCGGCGCGTGGCCGAGGTGCACGAAGGCGGCATCAGCGTCGGCGCCGCCTCGACCACCGACGGCCGCGAGCACGGCTGTCGAGTGAGTATCTCCATCCCTCTGTTGCGGTAACATCCGGCCCATGGCCGAAGAGCCGCTCGAATCGCTGGAGGTGGAGACCGCGCCGTCGCCGCGGGCCGCCGTGATCTGGATGCACGGGCTCGGCGCCGACGGCTACGACTTCGTCGACGTGCCGCCGGGGCTGGGCCTGCCCGAGAGCCTCGCCGTGCGGTTCGTGTTCCCGCACGCGCCGATGCAGCCGGTGACGATCAACGGCGGCGTGGTGATGCGCGCCTGGTACGACATCCGGCCCGACGCCGGGGCGCGGCGTGAGGACGAGCAGGGGCTTCGCCAGTCGCAGCGTCAGGTCGAGGCGTTGATCGCGCGCGAGAAGGCGCGCGGCCTGCCGTCGGCGCGGATCGTCCTCGCCGGCTTCTCCCAGGGCGGGGCGATGGCCCTGCAGACCGGTCTGCGCCACCCCGAGCGCCTGGCCGGGATCATGGCGCTGTCCTGCTACCTGCCGCTCGCCGATCAGGTGAAGGCGGAGGCGAGCGCGGCCAACCGCGACGGGCCGATCTTCCTGGCCCACGGCACCCACGACCCGCTCATCCCGCTGATCCGCGCCCGCCGGGCCTTCGAGAGCCTGACCGGCCTGGGCTACCCCGTCGAGTGGCACGAGTACCCGATGCCGCACTCCGTCTGCGACGCGGAGATCCGCGACATCGGGGCGTGGCTGGCGCGGATCTTGGCTTGACGACCGGGCCAATCACTCACTTGACGCCGCCCGCTCCGGGACGGCAGCATGTTGGCCTATGAAAGTCGAACACGCCAGCGTCTGCCCGCTCGATTGCCCCGACACCTGCAGCCTCACGGTGACCGTCGAGGACGCGAAGATCGTCCAGATCCGCGGCTCGCGCGCCAACCCGTACACCGACGGCGTGCTGTGCGCCAAGGTGCCGAAGGCGTACCCGGAGTTCGTGCACGGCGAGCGCCGCTTGCGCACGCCGCTCCGGCGCATCGGACGCCGGGGCGAGGGACGCTTCGCGCCGATCTCCTGGGACGAGGCGCTCGACATCGTCCACGACCGGGTGAGCGCGGTCATCGCCGAGCACGGGCCGCAGGCGGTGCTGCCGCTGAACTACGGCGGGCCGCACGGCCTGCTGGCCGCCGGCTCGATGGACCTGCGCTTCTTCCACCGCATGGGCGCCAGCCTGCTCGATCGCAAGCCGCTGTGCGGCGGCATCCGCACCGAGGCGTGGGTGGGCACGCTGGGCACCGTGGCCGGCATCCGGCCGGAACAGGTCGAGCACTCCAAGCTGATCGTGGCCTGGGGCAACAACGTCACCTGGTCGAACCTGCATCTCACGCCGCTCATCAACAAGGCGCGCCGGGCCGGGGCCAAGGTGGTGGTGGTCGATCCGCGGCGGATCAAGATCGCCGAGCAGGCCGACCTGCACCTGGCGCTGCGGCCGGGCACCGACGTGGTGCTGGCCTGGGCGATCGGGGCCGACCTCGAGCGGCGCGGGGCGCTCGACCGCGCGTTCATCGAGCGCTGGGTGTCCGGCTTCGACGAGTTCATGGCGCTGGCCCGGCCGTGGACGATCGAGCGCGCGGCCGAGACGTGCGGGTTGGCCGCGGCCGACGTGGCCCGCTTCGCCGAGTGGTACGCGACCATCTCGCCGGCGGCGATCAGTGTGGGCAACGGCCTCGAGCGCAACCGCAACGGCGGCAGCGGCATCCGCGCAATCTTCGCGCTGCCGGCCCTGGCCGGGAAGTTCGGCGTGGCCGGCGGCGGCCTGATCAACGGCGCCTCCTACGCGTTTCCCAAGACGCCGGCCAAGCTGCAGCGGCCCGACCTGGTGCCGCCCGGCACCCGCACGCTGAACATCGTCGACGTCGGCCAGCACCTCACCGACCCGACGCTGACGCCGCCCATCAAGGCGATGATCATCTACAACCACAACCCGGTGGTCGTGCACCCCGACCAGAACCGCATGCGGCGCGGGCTCGAGCGCGAGGACCTGTTCCTGGCCGGCATCGAGGTGGCCATGACCGACAGCATGCGGTACTGCGACGTGGTGCTGCCGGCCTGCACCCACTTCGAGCACCACGACGTCTTCGCCGCCTACGGCCAGCACTGGCTGCAGCGCGCCGAGCCGGTCATCCCGCCCCAGGGCGAGGCGCTGTCCAACATGGAGATCTTCCGGCGCCTGGCCGCGCGGTTCGGCTACACCGAGCCGTGCTTCATGGCGACCGACCTCGAGCTGATCGACGACGCCATCGACCCGGCCGACGCGCGGCTGGGCGGCGTGCGGCCCAGCCGGCTGCCGACCGACAAGGCGCTGGCCATGACGGTGAAGGGCGAGGACGCGATGCTGTTCGGGAACGTCTTCCCCTCGACGGCCTCGGGCAAGGTCGAGCTGGCCTCGCCGTACCTCGAGAAGAAGTACGGCGCGCGGCTGCCGTCCTATCGCACGCTGACCTCGTCCTACCCGCTGACGCTGATCACCCCGGCCTCCGACAAGCGCATCACCTCGACGTTCGGCGGCACCCACATCGACGACGACGTGCCACCGCTGGAGATCCATCCCGACGACGCCCGGCCGCGCGGCCTGCGCGACGGCCAGCAGGTGCGCGTCTGGAACGACCTGGGCGAGGTGCGGCTGCCCGTGCGCATCACCGACGACGTCCCGCGCGGCGTGGTCTCCTCGCTGAAGGGCGCGTGGTTTCGCACGACCGACAACAACCAGACCGTCTCGGCCCTGGCCCCCGCCACCCACGCCGACATCTGCGAGGGCGCCTGCTACAACGACGCCCGGGTGGACGTGGCCCCGGCCGCGGCCCCGAGGAGCTAGCCCGATGGCCTCACCGGTCGATCCCAACGCCGTCCTCATGACGGGCGAGAACTCGTTCATCCGGCTCAGTCACGACGGCGGCCAGACGCTGGCGACCCGGCTCAGCCACTGGCGGGTGCTGTGGTGCGCGGCCGGCAGCGGGCACGCGCTGTTCGCCCAGAGCGACCTCACCGACAACAAGGTGCGCATCTACAGCGACAACGCGGCGGTGGCGCGCTGGCTGCAGAAGTCGATCGAGACGCTGCTGTTCCCGGCCTTCGCCGACACCAACATCCCCGTGATCGCCGCCACCTTCTCGCGCAGCGGCGACGCCCGCTCGACCGCGGTCGAGGCGATCGATTCGGTGACGGATCACATCCGCATGACGTGGTGGGACACCCTCGAGCCGTTCGTGCTCACGATGGCGCCCGGCACCAACAACCGGCCGATCGGCGTCTTCAGCACCTTCTTCCCGGCCCACTCGGCCCAGATCGAGCTGAACGGACGCTTCGCCAGCGGCCAGGTGTGGTCGGAGAAGCGCGGCGACCGCGAGTCGTCGAGCGCGTGCCTGGCGTGGTCGGAAACGTGGGTGAAGCCGCGCGCCTGAGCCGCGCCCGCCCCGACTGAGGTGGCGATCGACCGCGCGACGATCGAGCAGACGTACACGATCATCCGCCCGCACGTCCGAGTCACGCCGCTCCTGGCGCTGAGCGGCGCCGACGTCGGCCTGGCACCGGTGTCGCTCACTCTCAAGCTGGAGCTGTTGCAGCACGCCGGCTCGTTCAAGACCCGGGGAGCCTTCGCCAACCTCCTGCTGCGTATGATCCCACCGGCCGGCGTGGTGGCGGCTTCCGGTGGCAACCACGGCGCGGCGGTGGCGTACGCGGCGATGCGGCTCGGCGTGAGCGCGAAGATCTTCGTGCCGACCGTGTCGTCGCCGGCCAAGATCACGCGGATCCGCAGCTACGGCGCCGACCTGGTCGTCGTCGGCGAGCGCTACGCGGATGCGCTGGCCGCCAGCGAGGCCTGGGTACGTGACTCCGGCGCGCTGCCGGTGCACGCCTACGACCAGGCCGAGACCCTTTTGGGGCAGGGCACGCTCGGCCTGGAGCTGAGCGAGCAGGCGCCGGCGCTCGACACGGTGCTGGTGGCGGTCGGTGGCGGCGGGCTGATCGGGGGCGTCGCGGCCTGGTACGGCGGTCGCGTGAAGGTCGTGGGCGTCGAGCCCGAGGCGGCGCCGACGCTGACGGACGCGCTGAAGGCTGGTGCGCCGGTGGACGCGCCGGCCGGTGGTCTCGCCGCCGACTCGCTGGCGCCCCGGCGCGTCGGCGCGCTGATGTTCCCCATCGCGCGTGCCCACGTCGCGCGCGTGGTGCTGGTCTCCGACGACGCCATCCGCGCGGCCCAGCAGCGCCTGTGGGAGGCGGTGCGCGTCGTGGCCGAGCCGGGCGGGGCGGCGGCGTTCGCCGCGCTGCTGAGCGGCGCGTACGTGCCGGCGTCGGGGGAACGCGTGGGCGTCGTTCTCAGCGGTGGCAACACGACCGCCGTCGACTTCGCCCGATGACGCTGGCCGGTCGAGCCGTTCAGCCCAGACGCGCCATCACCTGCTCGGCGAACGTCCGGAGGATCGACTCCCGCTCGATGAATCCCTGGCCGGGGTTCTGCGGCAGCACGATGATGCGCGTGATCTCCGGCACGGTCATCACGCGCTGCACCTGCTCGCGGACCTCGTCGGGCGTGCCGGCCAGCGCCAGCCTGTCGACGAAGCGGTCGGGCACCAGCTCGCGATGGCGCGAGGCCGCCGTGGCGTGCTGGTAGGCATCGTAGGCCTCGCGCAGGCGGCGCACCGCCGCCTCGTCCTCGGGCGAGAGCGCGACCGGCAACGGATGCCGCATGGCCGAGGCCACCCGCCCGCGCACGTGGTCGCGGGCCCGCGCGCGATCGTGATCGACCGCGGTCGGCGTCCACAGCAGGATCTCCAGATCGGCCAGGCGGCGCTGCTGCAGGGCCGCGCCCCGGGCCACGCACGCAAGCCCGGCGCGCAGGATGGCGGGGTCGGTGCCGGCGTACATGATGACGCCGTCGCCCAGGCGCCCCGCCGCCTCGAGCATGCGGGGACCGGAGCCGGCGACGAAGAGCGGAATCCGCCGGGCGCCCTCCAGCCAGGCCAGCCGGCTCTCCGCGCCGCTGTCCAGACGCGCGGTGGCGCCGGCCAGCAGCCGCCGGATCGACGTCGTCATCGTCTCCAGCGTGGCGATGCGGGCGGCGCGCTGCACGCTGACGCCCATCGTCTCGGCGCTGCTGCCCCCGGTGCCGATGCCGAGCACGACGCGGCCCGGGGCCAACTCCTGCAGCGTGGCGATGGCGCTGGCCGCGACCGACCAGTGGCGCGTGTGGGGAACGGTGACGCCCGGCCCGAGCTTGATGCGGGAAGTGCCGAGCGCGCAGGCGGTGAGCGTGACCCACAGCTCGCGGCACACCAGATGGGAGTCGGTGATCCAGACGGTGTCGAAGCCGAGCGCTTCGGCGAGCTGCGCCTGGCGGACGACGTCGGACACCGCCTGGTTGTTGACGATGCCGACGTCGAACCTCACGCGCGTTGCCGAGGAGTGCCACGGCTCCGCCGGGGCGCTCCGAGCATTGGGGGGGATTGGGGGGCCACGTCGGGGCCCCCCATCCAGTCAGACGGTGACGAGCTTGTAGGTCGGCGTCCGCCACTCCGGATGATGCGTGTCGACACCCTTGACGAGCTCCTGGTAGGCCGACGAGATACGCTTCGTCACCGGTCCCACGTCGCCGGTGCCCAGCCCGAAGCGGTCGATCGACAGGATCGGCGTCACCTCGTAGCCGCTGCCGCAGAAGAACGCCTCCTCGGCCACGTACAGCTCGGTGCGGTCGATGTCGCGCTCGACGACCTCCATGCGGAGCACCTGCGGGCAGACGTACTCGATCAGCGTCGTGCGCGTGATCGACTCGAGGATGTCGCTACTGGTCCCCGGGGTGACGATGCGGCCCTTGCGGACCATGAAGAACGTGGCGCCGCTGCCCTCGGCCACCTTGCCGTGGCGGTTCAGGAAGATCGGCTGGTCGTAGCCGTCGACCTTGGATTGCAGCGTGGCCAGCCGGCCGTTCTGGTAGTTGGAGCCGGACTTCAGCCGGATCGGGATCGCGTTGTCGGAGGTGCGCGTCCACGAGGACACGTTGCACTTCAGGCCGTTGCCCTCCATCACGCGCGGCCGCTTGCGCGGATTGATGTAGAGCCCGGTCTGGGTGGTGGCATCGAGGCCCGGCGCCCCGACGTAGGCCACCATGTGCATGTGGATGTCCTCGTGCAGGTCGTTGCCGGCCAGCACGGTCCGCACGGCCTCGAAGAGGTCGTCGTCGCTGTAGGGCACCGTGAAGCGCATCATCTTCATCGACTCGCGCAGCCGGGCGAAATGGTCGGCCAGGCGGAAGCCGTACATCTCGCCGTCGCGCTCGCTCCAGTACGCGCGGAGGCCCTCGAAGACGTTGGTGGCATAGAAGACCGCCGCGCTGTTGACCGGCAGTACCGCCTGTTCCTGGGGCACCAGCCGGCCGTTCATCCAGATATTGAAGGTCGCCATGTCCGCTCCTCTGCGATCGGCGTGAGTTGCTGGAAGCGACACTAGACGACGCCCGGCCATCAGTCAACCGCTTGACCACCGGGCAGCGCGCCCGATTCTTGACCACCCCCCACCACCTGTCGCCCGAGCTTACAATTCTGACCATCTCCATAAGCGACTGATTTCGGGGTCGTTTCTTCGCTCTCGGGCCTGGCATCCGCGTTGCGTTGTCGGTCGCACATGAACGACGAGTCAGTCGACCGACGCATGGACGAGGAGGGGGCGATGCTGGCGACACATCTGAGGACCATCGATGGTGCCCTGGCTGCGGGCGACGTCCGCGGCGCCTTGCGCGCGTGGAACGCGGCCTACGGCCTGGCGCTGGGCAGCCGGCGCTGGGAGAGCTTCGCCGAGGCCGGCGACGCCTACCTGCGGATCACCCGGGCCTCCGGCTCGCCGGCCGGCGGGATCTCGCGGGCGCGCGACCTCTACCTCTCGGCCCTGTTCCGGGCCAGCGGGGCGGGCTCGCTCGACGGCGTGCTGCGCGTCGCCTCGGCCTTCGCCGAGCTGGGCGACGACGAGGTGGTGACGCACTCGCTGAGGATCGCCCGCCGGCTGGCCGGCGCGAACGCCCGCCCCGAGCTGCGCGAGCGCCTGACCCAGCTCGAGACGCGCCCGCCCGCCACCGGTACCACGCCCACCGCCCGAACACGCTAGAATCCCCGTGATGCCTCAGGCGGTGAGGCGACGCGCGTGACCGAAGAGCTCGATGTCCTCATCGTCGTCACGGGACGGCTCGAGGCGGCCGGAATTCCCTACATGGTGACCGGGTCGGTGGCGGCCAACTACTACGCGGTGCCTCGCATGACGCGCGACATCGACCTCGTGGTCGAGCTGTCCGTCGAATCTGCTGATCGGGTGTGCGCCCTCTTCGAGGGCGACTTCTATGTCGACCGGGACGCGGTGCGCGCCGCGATCGGCGAACGCGGGATGTTCAATCTGATTCACCAGGCGTACGTGATCAAGGTGGACTGCATCGTCCGGAAAGACGGCGAGTATCGCCGGACGGAGTTCGAGCGTCGGCGTCACGGGACGGTCGAGGCGCACCGCCTCGCGTTCGTCGCGCCGGAAGACCTGATCATCTCCAAGCTCGACTGGATGCGGCAGACCCGTTCGGAGATCCAGCTCGGGGACATCCGCAACCTCCTGCGATCGGTCCCCGACCTCGACCGGTCATACCTGGCGGACTGGACCGAGCGCCTTGGGCTCGGCCCCCTGTATCGCGAGGCGCTCGATGAGTGACACGCCGCCCGAGGTCTTGCGGCAATACCATGCCCTGCTCCTCGCGCGTTCTCCCGCCGACCGCTTGAAGATGGGCTGCTCGATGAGCGCGACGACGCGAGCGCTGGTGCGCGCCTCGGTGCTGGCGCGCGCCCCGCACGCCACACCGGCGGCGCTGCGCTGTGCCCTGTTCCTGCGCTTCTACGGCGACGAGTTCGTCGGGGCGGAGCGCGAGAGAATTCTGGCCTCGCTTGGTCGGGACGAGCCCGCCGCGCGCCGCTGAGCGGTCAGCGGCCGATCAGGCGGCGGCGCGAGCGGACGAAGTCGACGACGACGTACTCGCCGAGGCGGTCGGGGGCGGCCATGAAGGCGCGGCCGTGGTTGATGCGGGCCATGTCCTCCACGAAGCCCACCAGGTAGGAGCTGCGCTCGAGCATGAAGGTGTTGATCGTGATGCCTTCACGCGTGCAGCGCTGCACTTCCTTGAGCGTCTCCTGGAACGTGCGATCGGTGGGCGGGTAGGAGAAGTCGGCGACGCCGTTCTCCATGTGCGCGGTCGGCTCGCCGTCGGTCACCATCAGGATCTGCTTGTTGCCCCCCTTGTGCTTGCCGAGGAGCTGGCGGGACAGCGCAAACCCCGCGTGCATGTTGGTGCCGATGTTCCACTCGCTCCAGGACAGCGTGGGGAGTTGCTCGACGGTGAACGTGCGCGCGTAGAGCGAGAAGCCCACGATGTAGAGCGCGTCGCGCGGGAACTGCCCACGAATCAGTGCCGACAGTGCCAGCGCCACCTTCTTGGCCGGCAGGAAGTAGCCGTTGTTGAGCATCGAGCGGCTCATGTCGAGCATGACCACGGTGGCGGCCTGCGTGCGCAGCTCGGTGCGGTAGACCTCGAAGTCGGTCGGGGCCAGTCGCACCGGCGTGCCCGGGCCCCGGCGCTCCAGCGCGTTCATCACCGTTTCCTTGAGGTCGAGCAGGAACGGGTCGCCGAACTCGTAGGCCTTGGTCTCGTCGGTCTGATCGCCGCCAGCGCCGCGGCGCTGGATGGCGTGGCCGCCGATGCGGTCGCGCTTGAGCACGGCGAAGACGTCGCGCAGCGCCTGATCGGCGATCTTGCGGATGGCCCGCGCGGTGAGTGACAGCTCCTCGCCGTCGCGCTCCAGGTAGCCGGCGTCCTCGAGCTGCTTGGTCAGCTCCTTGAGCCGCTCGAGGTCCTCGGCCGCCTCGGGGCCGATCAGTCGCTCGACCCGCTCGCGGTCGACCTGCTCGAGATCCTCGAGCGCGCGGACGCCGCGGATCTCGCGCTCGAGCTCCTCCATCTCCTGCATCTCTTGCATGAGCCGCATGGCTTCCTGCATCGAGAGCTCCTGGTCGCCCTTGAACGGATAGCGGCGGGCCATCTCGTCGAGGGGCAGGAACTCCGAGAGGTTCATGGCCAGCTGGCGCATCTGCGCTTCCAGCCGCTCGTCCTGCAGCATCAGGTTGCGCATCATCTCGTCGAGCTGGCCGCGCTGCTCGGGCGTGAGGCTCTGCATGAGCGACTGCATGGCGGCCATCTGGCGGCCGAGCTGCTCGATGAGCTGGTCCAGGCTCTCCACGCCGGGGAAGTTCTGACCCCACTTGGCCATGAAGGCGTCGAAGTCGGGCTCGTCGCCCTCGGCCTTCTGGCGCAGCATGCGGTTGAGGTCCTGCATCATCTCTCGCGTGCGGGCGAGGTCTTGCGGGCTCATGTTCTGCATCGCCTGCTGCATGGAGTTGAACATGGGCTGCATCATCTGCTGGCGCAGCGAGGCGAGCAGCTCGTCGAACTTCTGCTTGGCCTCGGGGCTCACGAAGTCGTACTGCTGCAGATCGCGCAGGCGACTGGCCGGATCCGGCGGGATGGCGTCGAGCTTCTGCTCGCGCTGGGCGCGCTTGGCCCCCTCCGGCACCGTGTCCTTGATGCCCTGCCGCTCGGTCTGCACGACCTCCTCGAGCTTCTTCTTGATGTCCTCCAGGCTGGAGCCGAGGTCGTAGCGGTCCAGGCGCTGCTGCTTCTGGCGCCGCAGCTTGTCGAGCAGATCCTTGAGGCCCGGCATCCGCTGGCCCTCGGGCATGCGGGCGCCCTGCTGCATGAGCCGGCGCAGCGCGCGCCAGGGGTCGCCGTCGGACAGGAGGTCGTCGGCCATCGCCGACAGGAGCTGGTCGGCGTCGAGGTCGATCTTCTGCGTGCCGTCCCAGCGGGAGTAGCGGTAGAGGGGCATCGCTCAGCTCCGGTAGCGGTAGCGCCCGGCCTGCACGTCCTTGTTCAGCTTCTTGGTGAGGTGCAGCCCCTCCAGCACGAACTCGACGGCGGCCGCGATGGCGGCCGGCTCGACGGCGCCCAGCTTGGCCGCCGCCGCCCGCAGCCCCGGCATCTGGTCGACCTGCTTGATGTACTCCGTCGAGGGCATGGTGTCGGAGGCCTGCACGGCCACGTTGCCCTCGAAGCCCTTCACCACCTCGGCCAGCTCGGGTCCGCTGAACGAGCGGTTGAAGACGTTGAGCACCGCCTTGTGCATCAGGCGGGTCAGCACCTTGTCCTCGCCGCCCTCGTTTACCGTCTCCAGCTCGATCTTGCCGGCCGTGGAGGCGGCCAGCGCGCCGAGATCGCTGACCCGCGGCACCGCCAGCCGCTCGTCCAGGCGGATGGCCCGCTTGAGCGCGCTCGACAGGAGGTTCTCGTAGTTGCAGATCGACACGCGCACCGACACGCCGGAGCGCTGGCTGATGTCGGAGGACTGCCGGGCCAGGTGGGTCAGCTCGGCCACGACCTGCTTCATGTACTCCGGGCTCGCCGTCTTGATGCCGTCCACGGGGAAGGCGGTGCGCTCGGCCTCCATGATGGTGATCTCTTCGGCCAGCTTCTTGGGATAGTGCGTGCGCACCTGGGAGCCGAAGCGGTCCTTGAGCGGCGTGATGATGCGCCCGCGGTTGGTGTAGTCCTCGGGGTTGGCGCTGGCCACCACGTAGAGGTCGAGCGGCAGCCGCACCTTGTAGCCGCGGATCTGGACGTCGCGCTCCTCCATGATATTGAGGAGGCCCACCTGGATGCGCTCGGCCAGGTCCGGCAGCTCGTTGATCGCGAAGATGCCGCGGTGCGTGCGCGGCAGCATGCCGTAGTGGATGGTCAGCTCGTCGCTGAGATACCGCCCCTCGGCCACCTTGATGGGATCGACCTCGCCGATGAGGTCGGCGATGGTGATGTCCGGCGTGGCCAGCTTCTCGCCGTAGCGCCGGTCGCGCGGGATCCACACGACGCGGGCGGTGTCGCCCTCCTGGGCCACGAGGTGGCGGCACACCTGGCAGATGGGCGCCAGCGGGTCGTCGTTGATCTCGCAGCCGGCCAGCGCCGGCATCGTCTCGTCGAGCAGGCCGATGAGCAGCCGCGCCATGCGCGTCTTGGCCTGGCCGCGCTCGCCGAGGAAGATCAGGTCCTGCCCGCTGAGCACCGCATTCTCGATCTGGGGGACGACGGTGTCCTCGTAGCCGACGATGCCGGGCAGGAACGACTCGCCCCGACGCAGGAGCGCGACGAGGTTGTCGCGCAGCTCCTGCTTGACCGACTTGCGCTGCCAGCCGCTGTCCTTGAGCTCTTTGACGGTCTGTGCGTGTGCCATAGGCGTTATCGGCACTATGCGGCGATGGCCGAGGGCTGTCAACCCTGCCGCCGCCGCGCGATGAAGGTGTTTCTCGGTCCGCCGGTGGGTGGGGCGCTATAAGGGGACGTGGGGGTGGCGATGGGCGCGTCCGGCGTGCTGGTGGGGGTGGCACTCGCGGCGTCGGTGGCCGGCGTCGCCGTCCTCATGCTAGCCGTCAGCCGCCGCTGGTTCGCGCGGTTCCGGCGCGGCTTCCTCCTGAGCCTCATGGTCGCGCTGGCCGGCACCGGCCTGGCCATCGCTGCCGTCCTCGGCGTGTGGGCGTACACCGAAGAGCGCGCGACGCTCCTGGCCCAGATCGTCTCCGAGATGACGCACATCGCCCAGATCGAGCAGAACGAGATCAAGGAGGACCTCGCCGACGCCCAGACCCAGCTGCAGTTCTTCGCCACCCGCATGGCCGAGGACGCGCGCCGCAACCCCGCCGCCGTCCGCGAGCGGCTGCGCGAGCTGCAGGCCTTCGACACGCGCTTCCTGCAGGTGAACCTCATGGACGCCGAGGGACGCGTCCTCGTCTCCAGCAGCGTCGCCGGCGAGATCGAGCCGACCAACCGCATCGGCGTCGCCTACACGCTGGAGGGCAAGCCGTTCGTGTCGGACATCTACCTGTCGCCGCTCTTCAAGCGGTGGGTCATCTACATCAGCGCTCCGGTGAAGGACGCCAGGGGCACCGTCACCGGCGCCGTGAGCGCGCGCTTCGACATGCAGGAGGACCTGAAGGCCTTCGTGCGCACCGTGCGGTTCGGCGCCCACGGCTACACCATGATCGCCAACGGGGACGGGCACATCATCGGCCATCCCGACGAGGCCCGGCTCGACACCGACGTGGGCACCTATCCGGTCGTGCGGGCGGCGCTGCAGGGCCGCACGACGAACGCGATCAGCGTCAACCTGGCCGGTGTCGAGATGCTGATGGTGGGCCAACCGCTGGAGAGCCCGTCCACGCTGCATCCCAAGCCGTGGGTGCTGGTCTCGGAGACCGCCACCGCCGAGGCGCTGGCCCCGGTGCGCGCCCTGCGGGTGAAGTTCGCGCTGGCCGCGCTGGTGGTGGCCGCCGCCTGTCTCGTCGTGGCCGGCCTGGTCTCGCGCTCGGTGACGCGGCCGCTGCACGACGTGCTCGACGTCGTGCAAAAGATCCGCGGCGGCGACCTCGGCGCCCGCACCGCCGTCGTCGGCCGGGACGAGATCGGCCACCTGGGCGAGGCGCTCAACGAGATGGCCAAGGGCCTCCAGGACCGCGACCGCATCAAGGAGATCTTCGGCCGCTACGTCACCACCCAGGTCTCCGAGGAGCTGCTCGACAAGCAGATCACGCTGGGCGGCGAGCGCCGCCGCGTGACCATGCTGTTCTCGGACATCCGGAACTTCACCAGCATGTCGGAGGCGATGACCCCCGAGCAGATCATCACCTTGCTGAACGACTACTTCACCGAGATGGTGGACGCCGTGTTCGAGCAGCACGGCATCCTCGACAAGTTCATCGGCGACGGCATGCTGGCCGTCTTCGGCTCCCTCGACCAGACCCCCGACCACGAGCGCCGGGCCGTCCTCGCCGGCCTCCGCATGAAGGCCCTCCTCGCCAAGATCAACGGCGAGCGCGCCATGGTCGGCCAGCCCCCCATCGCGATCGGCATCGGCATCCACACCGACGACGTCATCGTCGGCAACATCGGCTCCCGCAAGCGGCTCGAATACACGGTCATCGGCGACGGCGTGAACACCTGCTCGCGGGTGGAGGGGCTGAACAAGGAGTTCGGCACGACCATCCTCATCACCGACTCGACGTGGGAGGCGGTGCGCGAGAGCTTCGAGTGCCGCGCGATGCCCGAGGCGCCGCTGAAGGGGAAGACGAAGGT
>JBGQLG010000119.1:0-16380 GCA_041499965.1 Methylomirabilia bacterium | reverse complement strand
CCGTCGTCGCCGTTCGAGCGCAGGGTCCGGCTCGCGAGCCGCCCACGATCCAATTTGTCCCTGCGCCAGCCCCCTGGGGGATGGGGGGCCCGAGCGAGCCGGACCCGGAGCGAGTTACGGCGACAGGCGAGCCATGCAGGCGCGCCCGCGGCCTCCACGCGTGGGCGCCCGAGACGTGAGGCCCGGCGTCAGCCGATTCCACGTGCTTCGCTAGCCGCGGATGCGGACGCGGTAGACGAGCTTGGTGGCGCCGTCCTTCGGCACCGCGAGCGAGAAGCGGAGGGTGTGGGCCTCGGGCTTGTCGTAGGCGTGGGTCGACTGCAGCACCTGCCAGTCGCCCGGGACGGGCTCGATGACCGTCACCGTCTGGGCCTGGGGCTTGTGGTTGCGCAGCACGATCTCCCATTCGACCTCCCACAGGCCGGGGCCGAGCTTGCGCCATTCCTTCTGCGTGCGCTCGCCGACCACGTCGAAGGCGTCGCCCAGCTTGATCTTCACGCGCTCGCCGGTGGGCGTGTGGTCGATCCAGTCCTCGCCGATGAACTGCTGGCTGCCGGCCGAATCGGCCTTGTAGACGCGCACCTTGCCCTTGGGCAGCGGCACGCCCAGGCGGTTCTCCTTGCTGTTCCCGATCTCGAGCAGCACCGCCACCTTCTGATTCGCGATCGGCATGCCGTAGGCGTTGCGGTAGTAGTCCTGGGCGCCGTAGTACATCAGGTGCTTGGTGACCGGCACCCCGGCGGCGCTGAGCAGGGCGAGCTGCTTGGTCTGCTGGTCCTTCAGCGTCGTGCGGCCGTCGAGCGTGTAGAGGTGATACTCGAAGAACCCTTCCTCGGCGAAGTCGCGGCTGGCCTCGCGCGCCGAGGCGGCCTTGGCGGCCAGATCCAGCATGCGCCCCTCGCGGCGCCCGTCGCGCGCGCGGTTGACGTCGCCGGCCACGAGCTTCAGCGCGGCGTTGGCGTAGGTGGCGCCGCTCTTGTTGTCGATCGTCACCCAGCCCGTGAGGTCGCACTTCGCGTCGGCGGCGTCGACCACCATGACGTAGTCCGCCTTCCACGTGATTCCGCCGGTGAGGTAGGACGCCTCGATCTTCTGGGCCGCCGCCGTTCGGTTGCGCAGCAGCCACACCAGCGTGGGTCGGGCCACGAGGTTCTCGGGCAGCGCGGGCAGCACCATCCGGCCGGAGTAGCCGAGGTGGATCTGGCCGTTGATCTCGAACACGGGGCCGGCGGTCGCCAGCAGCCTGGCCTCGTGGAAGGTGCCGTCGGACTGGTAGAGCCGCACCGTCTTGCCGAGGTACTTCTCGAGCAGCTTGTCACTGGAGAGCAGATCGTACTCGTAGTTCTGCTCGAGGATTGCCAGCCCGGCCGGGTCGCTGAGCGACGCCAGGTGCACGCTGGTGGGGTCGATCTGGGCCGCCACGTCCATGAACTGCGCCTCGTGGGTGCCCGGCGGCAGCGTCACCAGGCGCACGTCCTTCACCAGGCCGAGGTTGCCGTTGTAGATCGTCACCATCACGTCCTTCTGGACCTCGCGGGTGACGGCGAGCGTGGCGGCGGTGACGCTCTCCACCGTCACGAACACGACGAGCAGGGCCAGGGCGAGCAGCCGGGTCTTCATGGGTTCCTCCGGGCGATCGAGTGACGTCGTGCCCGGTTAGACAGGCGGGGACGCGCGAAGTTCCCGGGTGCCGTCAGCGCTCGAGGCGCAGGGTGATTCGCCGGGGGTCCGTGCGGGTGCCGCGCGTCTCGTCGAGGCGGAGCGAGCCGAGCCCCTGCAGGCCGCGCTTGACCTCGTCCCAGCGGTCGGCGGGGACGGCGAGCTCCAGCACCGCGCCGTCGCCGTCGTCGGCGCGCGAGACGATCCGGCCGCCCGCGCGCGTCACGAGGTCGCGCACCGCGCGCTCGGCGGTGGCGCGATCGCCGGCGGCGAGCCGCGCCTGTACGCTCGCGGCGGCGGCCGTCACGTTCCGGAGCTCGCCGGATTTCTGCATCGCGCGCGCGGCCGGAGCTGACGCGGCCGCAGGTGGCGCAGCCGGAGCCGGCGCGGCTGGCGCCGATGCGGCTTGGCCGGCGGCGGCCGCGCGGTCCCGCTCCGTGTCCTGCCGGGCGAGGGTCTCGACCGCGTCGGCCTTCTTGGCGCGAGACTCGGCCGTCACGCGCGGCGATTCCGGAAGCGGGCGGATGTCGGACGCCGGCGGCTGCTCCGCCCGAGACTCCGCGGGTGCCAGCTCGCTCGCGCGCTCCTTCGCTTCGTCGGGCCATGCATACCGACGCTGCCGATCAGGGCTCGCGACGCTCGGGGGTCTCGGACCCTGAGCCGGCTCGCTCTTGGTGGCTGCCGGCGGCGGCGCCGCCTGTGGGGTGCTGACCGGGGCCGGTGTCACCGGGGCCCGGCCGGCGCGCTGCAGCTCGGGGGAGCCCTGCATGATCAGGAGCGCCAGCCCCGCTACGAGGGCGATGGCGGCGGCCTCGAGCGGCAGCTTCACCGGCCACGGCACGAGCAGGCTGCGGCCCAGCCGCCGGTACCAGGGCCGCGGGCGCGCCGCCAGGACGCGATCGACGAAGCCCACGGATGCCTGCGCCGGCTCGATGCCGCGCACGAGCGCCACGCTACGCTCGAAGCTCTGCCACTCGCGCGGGCACTCCGCGCACGTCGCCAGGTGCGCCTCCAGCCGCGCGCGCTCCTCGGCCGAGAGCGCGTCGTCGACGCGCGCCGAGAACAGCTCGCGGATCTCCGCACAGGTCATGGCAGCCATCGCTCCAGCTTGGCCTTCAGGTCCAGCCGCGCTCGATGCAGGCGCGTGCGGACCGTGTTCAGCGGCAGGCCCAGGACCTCGGCGATCTCCTCGTAGTCCAGCCCCTCGAGATCGCGCAGCACCACCACGATGCGCCGCTCCTCCGGCAGGGCCGCGATCGCGTCGTGCAACGCCGCCGCGAGCTCGCGCTGCTCCAGCACGGCGCCGGCATCGGCGTTCTCGGCCGCGTGCCGCAGCACCGCCGCCTCGTCGCTCTGCTCGTGCCGCCGGGGGGCCGACGCCAGGCGATTGAGGCACAGCCGCGAGGCGATGGCGTAGAGCCAGGTGCCCAGGCGCGCCTCGCCGCGAAACTCGCCGAGCGCCCGGTGCGCGCGCAGGAACGTCTCCTGGGCGATCTCCTCGGCCTCGGCGCGGCTGCCAAGCATCCGTAGCGCCACCCCGAACACGCGGTGCTGGTAGGTCATCACGAGCGTCTCGAATGCCGGGCCGTCGCCGGCGCGCAGTCGCGCGAGCAGCGCGGCGTCGTCGGCGAGCTTCTCACGCACCGTTAGACCGCGCGCGAGCCGGGAAGTTCCCGTCGCGACGGGATCTCAGCGGCCTCCGGCGGGCTCCGCCAGCGCCTCGGCGGGCACGGTCGGCCAGTCGACCAGCGCCGGCAGCCACGCGCACTCGGCCGCCGTGAACACCGAGGCCGGCGGCGCCGGCGGCCGCAACCACGTCTTCACGTAGAGGGCGCCGGCCAGCAGCTTGCGCGCGCGCCCGCGCTCCTGCCAGAGCACCTGGCCCTTCGCGAGCAGCAGCGCGCCGGCCAGCGCGTGATCGAGCATGTCGGCCACCGGCCGGGCGTCGAGCTCGCGGTCGGCGGCGTCGAGGCCCGGCCAGGCGGCGACGCGGCGGCGCAGCCCGGCCGAGCCGGCGCCGGCCCGGTCGAGCATGGCGGCGGCGGCGTTCAGGACGACCGAGCCGCCGGCCTCGCGCCGGAGCTGGGGCAGCTCGAACCGCGGGCGGCCGAAGGCGGCGCGACCCCGCGCGTGGACAATCGACTCCAGCGCGCTGCGGCGCATGGCCATCGAGCGCGAGCCGCACTTGTCCTTCAGCCGGTTGAGCGTCCATGCGTTCCGGGTGCCGTCCGGCAGCACGCGCGGCACCAGGAACATCGCGAGTCCCCGGCTGCCCGGCGGCGCGCCCTCGGTCCGGGCCAGCGTGAGTGCCGCCCCGGCGTTGGCGGCCGAGCCGAACCACTTGTCGCCGTGCAGGCGCCACGTTCCGTCGGCGTCGCGGCGGGCCGTCGTGGTGGAGGCGCCGACGCCGGAGCCGCCGGTCTTCTCGGTCATCCACTGCGAGCCCTGCCCCAGCGCCTCGAAGTCGGTGCTGGTCAGCAGCGGCAGGGAGCGCGCCTTCAGCTCGTCGGGGGCGAAGCGTCCCATCGCGATCAGGTGCGGCCGGGCACGCGCGAGGTCGTCGGCGGGCCTGACGCTCGCGCAGACGAAGGCGAGGTTGGGGTCGGCGAGGTAGCAGTTCGTCCCGCGCGTGCTCGGCATCCCGTCGGCGGGCGCGGTCGTCATCGCAACGCCGATACTACACCGGCGCTCGCCTTGACACTCCGAAAGCCGGCGTGCTATTTGCCCGTATGCCCGAGACGGTCCTGCTGCGCACCGAGCGCCTCACCCGGGCGTTCGGCAGCCTCGTCGCCGTCGACGGCGTGGACGTCACGATCCGCCGCGGCGAGCTGCGTTCGATCATCGGCCCCAACGGCGCGGGCAAGACGACCTTCTTCCGGCTCATCTCTGGCGAGATGACGCCGAGCTCCGGCCGCATCTTCTTCGGCGGGCGCGACATCACCGGGCTACCCCAGCACGCCGTGGCCCGTCTGGGCATCGCCAAGTCGTACCAGATCACCAACGTCTTCCCGCACCTGAGCGTGCACGAGAACGTCCGCGTCGCCGTCCAGGGCCCCGTCCGCGCCTTCGACTTCTGGTCGCGCGCCGACCGCCTCGACGACGTCCGCGCGCGGGCCAGCGCGCTGCTGCAGACCGTCGGCCTGACGGCCAAGAGCGACGAGCTGGCCGCGCACCTGTCGCACGGCGCGAAGCGCCACCTGGAGATCGGCATCGCGCTCGCCGCCGAGCCGACGCTCCTCCTGCTCGACGAACCGACCGCGGGCATGAGCCCCGAGGAGACGGACGAGACGATGCGCCTCATCCGCGAGCTCGCGGTCGGCCGGACCGTGATCCTCGTCGAGCACAAGATGAAAGTCGTGATGAAGATCTCCGACCGCATCACCGTCCTCCACCAGGGCCAGGTCCTCGCCGAGGGCACGCCCGAAGAGATCCGCGCCAACGACCGCGTCCAGCAGACCTACCTTGGCGCGATCCGTTAGCCTCGCGTGTCGGACGTCCACGCACCCGGCGCGCGGTGGAGGCAGCGGGATGTGGGGCGCTCTCGGCGCGTCCTGGGCTCGCCTGCGCGACGCGAGCGGGGTTCGCTCGGCCCCCCATCCCCCAGAGGGGGCTGGGGTGTGGGCTGTCTGGCGTGGGTGGCTCGCTCACCCCGCCGGCAGCGACCGTTGTTGGTACGGCTCGCCCAGTGACGCGCCGAGAGCGCCCCACATCCCGCCGCCTCCGCCGCGCGCCGGCGTCGGTGGACGTCCGACCCCCGCTGGCGTCGCACCTTGGGCTCGCCTGCACGGTGCGAGCGGGGCACGTCGTGCGGCGGCGGTGGCGCGGGGTCGGATGGTCTCTGGTCGCGCAACTGAGCGAGCCGCACCGACAACCGTTGCTGCCGGCGGGGTGAGCGAGCCGCCCACGTCTGACAGCCCACCCCCCAGCCCCCTTTGGGGGATGGGGGGCCGAGCGAACCCCGCTTGCGTCGGGCAGGCGAGCTCTGGGCGCGACCAGAGACCATCCGACCCCGCGCCGCCGCTGCCGTGCGACGGGTTCGGAGCGCGTGCGACGCGGGCGAGCCGATGCCGATCCTGACGGTTGAAGACGTGCATACCTACTACGGCGAGGCGCACATCCTGCAGGGCGTGTCGTTGCGGCTGGAGGAAGGGGAGGTCGTGACGCTGATCGGGCGCAACGGGGCGGGGAAGACGACGACGTTGCGGTCGATCATGGGGATCGCGCGGCCAAGCCGGGGGCGCATCACGCTGCGCGGTCTGGACATCGGGCGGCTGCCGACGCACCAGGTCGCGCGGCGGGGGATCGCCTGGGTGCCGGAGGAGCGACGGATCCTGCCGAACCTCACCGTGCTCGAGAACTTGCGGCTCGGCATGCTGGGTCGGGCCGGGGGCGCGGCCGACGGCGCGCTCGAGGAGGTGTTCGACTACTTCCCGCGGCTGCGCGAGCGCGTGGAGCAGCGGGGACAGTTCCTCTCCGGCGGCGAGCAGCAGATGCTGGCGATCGCCCGCGGGCTGGTGGCGCGGCCCGCGGTCATGCTCGTGGACGAGCCGACCGAGGGGCTGGCGCCGCTGGTCGTGCAGAACCTCACGGAGATCCTGGCCCGGATCAACCAGCGGGGCGTAACGCTGCTGCTCGTGGAGCAGACGCTGGAGGTCGCGATGGCGCTCTCCCATCGGCTGTACGTGATGGACCAGGGGCGCATCCAGTTCGAGGGCACACCGGACGCGCTCCGTCGTGATCCCACCATCCAGCAGCGGTTCCTGGAGGTCTAGCCGATGGCGATGGAGCGCTTCTGTCCGTAAGCGCCTACCAAGCGTTCGCCGCCCTTCGCCTGGTGCTGACCCTGCTGCTGAGCGCCGTGTTCGGCTGGCTGGCCGCGGGCCGGCCCCTCACCCGTGGTGTCCGTGTCGCCGCCTGGGCGCTGCTCGGCGCCGCCGCGCTGGCCTATCCCAACTTCGGCGTGTTCCATCCCAACCACTACGGCCACGTCCACTACTGGGACGTCTATCACTACTTCCTGGGCGCCAAGTACGCGCCCGAGCTCGGCTACTTGCGGCTGTACGAGGCGACCTACGCGGCCGGGCGCGAGATGGGCGCGTTCCGCGACGTCACCCACGTGCGCGACCTGACGACCTACGAGTTCCGCGACGTGCGCACGCTGGACGCCGCGGCCGTGCGGGCCCGCTTCACGCCGGAGCGCTGGCAGGCGTTCAAGCGCGACCTGGCGTTCATCGGTCCGCGCATCCGCGAATGGCCCGGCCCGATGCTCGACCGGGGTTACAACGACCCGCCGCCCCGCGCCCTGCTGCTGCACGGGCTCGTGCGCGGCGTCCCGGCGAGCGCGGTGACGCTGACGCTCCTCACCTCGATCGACTACGCGCTCGTCCTGCTGGCCCTGGTCGCCGTCTGGCGCGCCTTCGGGCCGGTCGCGACCGCGCTGACCTTCGCGTCGCTGTGGCTGAGCTTCTTCGCGCGCTTCGACTTCGTCGGCGGCTCCCTGCTGCGCTGGGACTGGATCGCCGCCCTGCTGCTGGGGGTGGCCGCGCTGGCGCGCGGCGCCGGCGCCACCGCGGGCGTGTGCCTGGCCTACGCCGCGCTGGCGCGCATCTTCCCCGTCGTGTTCCTGCTCCTGCTGGTGATCAAGTGGCTGCAGGGTCGCGCGCGCGACCGCGTGCTCACGCGCTGCCTGGCGGCCGCCGCGGGCGTGATGCTCGTCGTCGGCGCCGGCCTGCTCGCCCTCGGTGAGCCGCGGACGTCGACGCGCGAGTACCTCGCGAAGATCCGGCGGCACAGCCAGGAGGTGGCCGCCAACTCGGTCGGGCTCGGCCCGCTCCTGGTCTTTCACGCCGCGCCGTGGCGGCAGAACCCCGACGGCAGTGTGCTCGTCACCGCGGCCGAGGCGAGCGCGGCCCGCCCGGCCCGGTGGGTCGTGCCGGCGGTGTCGGCGGTGTACGCGCTGCTGGCGCTCCCGCTGGTGCTCCGGGCCTCGCCGCTGACGAGCCTGCTGTACGCGGTGCCCCTGCTGTTCTGGGCGCTGGCGCCGACGGGCTACTACTACGCGTTCCTCGTCCTGCTGGTGCTGCTGCCCTGGAAGGACGGGCTGCCGGATCGCGTGCGGTTGCTGGAGATGACGCTGCTCACGCTCACGATGGCGGCGCTCGACGCGCTGGAGGTCGTCTCGGCCGACCTGATCCCGCTGTACTACCGGGCGTCGCTCGCGCTGGCCGGATTCTTCGTGCTCTGGCTCGGCCTCGAGCACGCGCGGGCGGCGGGGGCCGTCACGCCGCCGGCGTCCTCCCGCTGAGCTTGAACATTCCCTCGGCGAGTCCGAGCGCGCCCTTGCCGATCGCCTCGGCCATGCGGTCCATGGTGGGCGGCATGAGCGTGGCGGTGCGGGCGTCGCGAAAGGCGCGCTCCACCGGGAAGTCGCGGTAGGCGCCGCGGCCGCCGACGACCTGGATGACCTTGGAGGTGACCTCGAGGCTCACCTCGGTGGCGAGGTACTTGGCGCGGTTGGCCCGCGTGGCGCGCTCGGCGACGTCGGCCGCCTCCCAGCCGGCGGCGGCGTCGCGCAGCACCAGGCGGGCGGCGTCGAGGTGCACGACGAGCGCGCCGAGGTGGCGCTGCACCGTCGGGTCCTGGGCGACCGCGACGTTGTCGGGCTTCACCACGCGCTGCTTGGCGTCCTCGAGCGCGAAGTCCAGGGCGGCCTCGGCGAGGCCGACGTAGACGGCGGCGTAGCCGAGGCCGAAGCTCTCGACGATGCCGACCTGGGTGGCCGAGCCCGGCCGGCCGAGCAGGGCGTCGCCGGGGATGCGCACGCCGCTGAACGTGACCGACGGCGAGTACGTTCCCCGCATGCCGAGGGTGTCCCACTTGCCGTCGGTGGCCAGCCCGGCGGCGTCGGCCGGCACCAGGGCCAGGCACAGCGCCTTGCCCATGTCGGCCTCGCCGTCGAGCGCGCACCACACCATGTAGAAGGACGCACCCAGCGCCATCGTGCAGAAGTGCTTGACGCCGTCGACCACGAAGCCGTCGCCGTCGGCCCGGACGGCCGTCTCCATCAGGAACGTGCGCGACAGGCTCACCGCGGGCTCGCTCCCCCACGAGCCGAACATCCGCCCGTGGGCCACCACGTCGGCGAAGTACCGGTGCCGCTGGGCCTCGGTGCCGAGCGCCTCGATGAAGCGCATGACGGTGGAGTGCATGTGCAGCGTCATCGCCGTGCTGGCGCAGCCCCGGGCCAGCGCGCGGATGACCTCGACGTAGGTCGGCATGTCCAGGCCGAGGCCGCCGTGGGCCGCGGGGACCACGGCGGCGATCAGGTGCTCGGCGTGCAGGTCGCGCCAGCTCTCGAGCGGGTTGGCGGCCTCGCGATCGTAGTGCGCGGCCCGCGGCCCCAGGCGCTCGCGGGCCAGCCGGGCCGCGGTCTCGACGATCCGAGCGGCAGCCGGGCTCACGCCATGCGGCCGCCGCCGGCCGAGCGCCGCGAGGTCACGCACCGGCAGGTGTCGACCTGGTGCAGCTCGATCATGTTGCCGAACGGGTCCTTCATGAAGACCTGCAGCGACTGCGGCCCCACCACGCTCTCGGCCACCCAGTACTCGACGCCGAGCCGCTCGAGCTCCTGGCGCGTCGCCTGGATGTCGGCCACCGCCAACGCCACGTGGGGCATGGACGGGTCCTGCCCCGGCCCCTTGGCGAACTTCGACTGACCGTTGACGCCCATCAGATGGATCTGGGCGGTGCCGCCCACGTCCATCCAGTAGCCGTCGATGGTCGGGATGGTCGGACGGCCCGGATCGTGGTCGAGGCCGAGCACGTCGCCGTAGAACTTCCGCGCCTGGGCCACGGCCTCGGGCGAGGGACCGATGCGGATACCGTGGTGGTGGAGCTCGAGCACTTTAACGGCCATGGAAGCCTCCTGTCAGCGTGCCCCAGATGCCCTTGGGGAGGAACAGCACGAACGCCATGAAGATGAGGCCGATCGCCAGCGGCCACGACTCCGTGCGCGCGCTGATGACGTCCTCCAGCACCAGGAACGTGCCGGCCCCGACGAACGGACCGAAGAACGTCCCGGCGCCGCCCAGCAGCGTCATGATGACGACCTGGCCCGACGTTGACCAGTGCAGCGACTCGATCGGCACCACCGTGAGCCGCAGCGCCTCGAGCGCGCCGGCCAGGCCGCAGAAGAGCGCGTAGAACACGAACGAGAGGTGCTTGATCCGCGCGATGTCGTAGCCGCAGGCGGTGGCCCGGTCGGCATTCTCGCGGATCGCCTGCAGCACGGCCCCGAACGGCGAGTCGAGGATGCGCTTGAGCGCGGCCACGGCCAGGCCCACGATCACCAGCGTGAAGTAGTAGAAGACGACCGAGCGGTCGAGCGGGATGCGCAGGCCGGGCAGGGCCAGCGCCGGCACCGTGATGCCACGCAGGCCGTCGTCGCCGCCCGTGAGGTCCGAGAGGTGGAAGCCGACGAAGTACAGCAGCTGGGCGAAGGCCAGCGTGAGCATCGCGAAGTAGATGCCGCGCCGGCGCAGGCAGAAGAACCCGACCACCACGCCGCCCACCAGTGCCGCGCCGAGGCCCATGCCGAGGGCCAGCCAGAGCGAGTCGACCTTGAGCTTGGCCAGCGCGATGCCGGTGCCGTAGGCGCCGAGGCCCCAGTAGGCGGCCGAGCCGAACGACAGCAGGCCGGTGAAGCCGTAGAGCAGGTTGAAGCCGAGCGCGAAGAGCCCGTAGATGAGCACCTGGGTGGCCAGCGCCTTGTAGGGCACGACCCACGGGAAGATCGCGAACACCACGAAGAAGCCGAGGACGGGGTGCCGGGCCCCCCAGGTGACGACCGTCGTCATTCCCCCAGGCCCGCCTCGCCGAACAGCCCGCTCGGCCGCAGCAGCAGCACGACCGCCATGGTGATGAAGACCACGATCTCGGCCAGCTTGGGCGCGAAGAACGTCGTGAGGCTCACCACCTGGCCGATGAGCAGGCCGGAGACGACGGCGCCCACCAGGCTGCCCATGCCTCCGACGACCACGACCACGAACGACTCGATGATGATCGTCACGCCCATCTCCGCGTAGGCACCGCGCATGGGCCCGGCCAGGATACCGGCCAGGCCGGCCAGCCCGGCGCCGATGCCGAAGACCAGGAACCAGATCCGCTCCAGGTCGAAGCCGAGCGCGCGGACCATGAGCGGATCACGCGAGCCGGCCCGGATGACGAGGCCGACGTTGGTCTTCTCGAGGAAGAGCCACAGCCCCACCAGCACGAGCGCGGTCACCGCGATGACGAACAGACGATAGGTCGGAAAGTACGTGAAGCCGAGGTTGACGGCCCCGGCCAGCGCGCGGGGCGGATCGAGCGTGAGGCCGATCTTGCCCCAGATGATGCGCGCCACCTCGACGATGACCAGCGACAGGCCGAACGTGAGCAGCAGCGGATCGTCGGGGCCCCGACCGTACAGCGGCCGGATCAGGAACCGCTCGATCGCGAGCCCCAGCACGCCCACCAGCAGCGGGGCCAGCACCAGCGCCGCCAGGAAGCTGCCGGTGCGCGTGAGCAGCACGAAGCCGAAGTACGCGCCCAGCATGTAGAGGGCGCCGTGGGAGAAGTTGACCACCGTCATCAGCCCGAAGATCAGCGACAGGCCGATGGCCAGCAGCACGAAGATGCCGCCCAGCACGAGACCGGTGAAGACCTGCGCCGCCAGCGCGGCGAGCGAGACGTCCGCCACGGCCCGCTAGGCGGTGTGCCCCTTCTCGCTGCAGCTGCGATCCATCTCCTCGCTGGCCGGCACCCGGGCCACGACCTCCAGCAGGCCCCAGTCGCCCTTGGTCTTGCCGGGGCCACGGCCCTTGACGATCCACATGTCCTGGAACGACTTGTTGTCGCACGCGCGCCACCACTGCTTGCCCTTGAAGTGGTTGTACGTCGGATTCTTGCGGAGGGCGTCGGCCACCTTCTCGGCGTCGGTCGTCTTGGCCAGCTCCGCACCGCGCGCGGCCTCCAGGCAGCCACTGTACGAGTACGCGCTGTAGTCGCCGGGCGGGGTGCCGAACTTCTTCTGGAAGCCGTCGACGAACTTCTTGGCCTCGGGGATGGAGTCCTGCAGCTCCCAGTACCAGTTGATGCCCGCGTAGATGCCGTCGTACAGCTCGGGGCCGCCCTGCTTGGCCACCGAGAGCCAGTGCAGCGGCTGGGCGATCTTCATCTGGCTGCGCATGCCGAAGCTCGACACCTGCTTGAGGAAGGCGATGTTGTCGGCGCCCGGCGTGACCGAGACCAGCACCTCCGGCTTGGCCGCCTGGATCTTCGGCAGGTGCGCGGAGAACTCGGCGCTGCCGAGCGGGTAGGGCGTGGAGCCGAGCACGGTGCCGCCCATCTTCTTGTTGACCTCGGTGAGGACGGCGTTGTTCTGCTTGCCCCACGCGTAGTCGGCGTAGACGATCCACCACTTCTTGCCGAGGTTCTCCATCACCCACTTGCCCACCACGCGCGAGGTGATGGTCGGGTTGAGCGCCTCGTGGAAGGTGATGGGGCTGGTGTCGGGCTTGGCGCTGATCTCGTCGGACTGGCTGGTCGAGATGAACAGCACCTTGGACTTCTTGGTCTGCTCGTTGATGGCCATCTGCACGTGGGCGGCGAGGCCGCCGATGATGAACTGGCAGTTCTCCTTCTCGATCAGCTCCTGTGTGCGCTGGGCGCCGACCTGCGGCTTGAGCTGGTCGTCGCGGAAGAGGACCTCGACCTTGCGGCCCAGGATGCCGCCCCTGGCGTTGAGCTCGTCGGCCGCGACCTCGGCGCCCTGCTTCATGTCGGTGGCGATGGCGGCGAACGGCCCGGTGAGCGGCAGCGGCACGCCGATCCGGACCGGGTCCTTGCTCTGCGCTCTCAGGAGGGTCGGGAAGCCGAGGCTGGCGGCAGCGGCAGCGGCCGTGGCGGTGGTCAGGAACGTGCGGCGATGCATGGCGGCCTCCTCTTCAGAGCGACGGCGGTGTCCAGGGTGGCGTGGGAACGAACCTCCCGGTGCAAGTCGCGCCGATGATAGGGGGCGCGCCCTGTCCTGTCAATCAGCCGCGGTGTACACTCGCGCCACGCGCCACGGGGAGGTGCCGACATGGCGGTTCGCTCGCTGCTGCACTACGCGCTCGAGGTCCCTGATCAGACCGTCGGCGAGACGTTCTATCGCAGCTTCGGCCTGGTGGACGAGGCCGGGCGCGACGGTGCTGTGCACCTGCGGCCGGCCCTGCTGAAGCGGGAGACCGTGCGGCTCTACCCCGGCCCGAAGAAGCGCCTGCACCACCTGGCGTTCGGTGCCCCCGGCGACGACTACCAGGCCACGGCGGAATCGCTCCGGCGGGCCGGCGTCCGGGAAGTGGACCCTCCGCGTGGCGTGCCCGACGGCGGCGTGTGGGTGCACGATCCCGACGGCAACCTCCTGACGATCCGCGACGAGGCGCCGGCGCCGCCGCCGGCCGATCCGCCGCTGCGGCTCAACAGCCCCGGCCACGTCGGCCGCCCCATCGACCGGGGCGCGCCGGAGGCCGGGACCACGGCGCGCCCGCGCCGGCTCGGCCACGTCCTGCTCTTCACGCCGGCGGTCGAGCGCCAGCTCGACTTCTACACGCGCGTGCTGGGCCTCAAGCTGTCCGACCGCTCGCAGTCGATCATCGCGTTCCTGCGCTGCACGACCGATCACCACAACGTCGCCTTCCTGACCTCCCGGGGCCCGGGCTTCCACCACGCCTCGTTCGAGGTCGGCAGCGTCGACGAGATCGCCATGGGGGCCGTGCGCATGCAGGAGGCGGGCTGGCAACCCGGCTGGGGGCTGGGCCGTCACGTCATCGGCTCGAACTTCTTCTATTACATCCGCGATCCGTGGGGCTCGTTCGCCGAGTACTTCCACGACCTCGACTACATTCCCGAGCAGTGCGCGTGGGAGCCGCGCAACTTCCCCGAGGCCGACGCGCTCTACCGCTGGGGCCCGCCGGTGCCGGACGACTTCGGTCTGAACCGCGAAGTGGAAGGCTAGGCGCGCGTGGCCGCACGCCGGCTCCTCGTCACCGGGCTGAGCGGCCTCATCGGCGGCGCGCTGCGCCGCCACGTGGGCGACCGGTACGCGCTGCGGGCGTTGAACCGGCGGCCGGTCCCGGGCGTGGAGTGTCACCTGGCCGATCTGGGGGATCTCGACGCCATCCGGCCCGCGTTCGCCGGCGTCGACACCGTGGTGCACCTGGCCGCGGCGGCCGGCGACGCCAACACGCCGGCCGACATCCTGCGGTCGAACGTCACCGGCGCCTATCACGTCTTCGAGGCCGCGCGCCTGGCCGGCGTCGGGCGGGTGATCTTCGCCAGCAGTGGCGCCACCGTCAGCGGCTGGGAGCGCGAGCCGCCGCTGAGCCACCTCGTGGCGGGCCGCTACGAGCAGGCCGGCCACTGGACGCCGCTCACGCACGAATCGCCGGTGCGCCCGAGCGGACTCTACGGCGCCAGCAAGGTGTGGGGTGAGGCGCTCGGTCGTCATTACGCCGACGCGCACGGGATGTCGGTCGTCTGTCTGCGGATCGGGCGCGTCAAGGCCGAGGACCGGCCGAGCGGCCCGCGCGATCTGTCCGTCTGGTGCAGCCAGCGCGACATCGCCCGCATGATCGTGGCGTGCATCGAGGCCCCCGCCACGCTGCATTTCGACGTGTTCTTCGTCGTCTCCGACAATCGCTGGAGCTATCGCGACGTCGAGCACGCGCGCCAGGTGCTGGGCTGGACGCCGCTCGACCGCGCCGAAGACCATCTCAGCGGTCCGACCGCCGAGCCGTAAAATCCGCGCCGCCGTAAAATTTTCTGACACTCTCGCCGAGCCGGTTCTTGATTGCGCGCGATCCGGCGCGTCGCGTAATCTCGTAGCGTCTGTGATGTGTGTCGTCACGATTCGTCTCGCACCGTGTCCCGCGGGTCAGCAGGCCCAGCCGGTCATCGTCCAAGCGCTCCGCCGAGGCACGGCCGGGGCGCGAGCGTAGGTCCATCCATGCGTGAGAGAGCCACCGTCGCCCACGGACGCGTGATCGCCGTCTCGATCCTGCTGCTCGTCCTGGCGCTGGCCGCGCCGGCGGCGGCGCAGACGATCGCGTTCGTCCAGGGCAACTACGCGGTGCCGCAGGCGCCGCAGGCGACCGTGGCGGTGACGTACTCGGCCGCGCAGACCGCGGGCAACCTCAACGTCGTGCTGGTGGGCTGGAACGACAGCACCGCGACGGTCACGTCGGTGACCGACAGCCGGGGCAACGCGTACAGCCTCGCCGTGGGCCCGACGGTGCTGGCCGGCCAGGCGAGCCAGTCGATCTACTACGCCCGGAACATCGCGGCGGCGGCGGCCGGCGCCAACGTCGTCACCGTGAACTTCAGCGCGGCGGCGGTCTACCCGGACATCCGCGTGCTCGAATACCGCGGCCTGGACACGACGGCGCCGCTGGTGGGCAGTGCCGCCGCCACCGGGACCAGCGCGACCGCGAACAGCGGATCGCTGACGACCACGGTGCCCAACGTGCTGCTGGTGGCGGGCAACGTGGTGCAGACGACCACGTCCGGCGCCGGAGCGAGCTTCACGAGCCGGATCATCACCAGTCCCGACGGCGACATCGCGGAGGACCGCATCGTCGCCGCGGCCGGGACGTACAACGCGACGGCGCCGCTGGGGAGTGGCTACTGGGTCATGCAGCTGGTCGCCTTCAAGGCGCCGTCCACCGACACGACGCCGCCGACGGTGACGCTCACGGCGCCGTCGGCGGGCGCGACGGTGAGCGGCTCGGTGACGGTGACGGCGACGGCCAGCGACAACGTGGCGGTGGCCGGCGTGCAGTTCAAGCTGGACGGCGCCAACCTGGGCGCCGAGGTCACCGGCACCTCGCCGTACTCGTTGACCTGGAACACGACGGGAGCGACCAACGGCTCGCACACGCTGACCGCGGTGGCCCGCGACACGGCCAACCTCACGACCACGAGCGCGCCGGTGGCGGTCACGGTGAGCAACGACACGACCCCGCCGACGGTGACCATCACGGTGCCGTCCTCGGGCGCGACGGTGAACGGCTCGGTCACGGTGACGGCGACGGCCGGCGACAACGTGGCGGTGGCCGGGGTGCAGTTCAAGCTGGACGGCGCCAATCTGGGCCCCGAGGTGACGGGGACGTCGCCGTACTCGCTGACCTGGAACACGACGCTGAGCGTGAACGGGCCGCACACCTTGACCGCGGTGGCCCGAGACACCTCCAACCTGACGACGACCAGCGCCGCCGTGCCGGTCACGGTGAACAATCCCGATGCGATACCCCCGACGGTGGCGATCACGGCGCCGTCCTCGGGCGCGACGGTGAGCGGCTCGGTGACGGTGACGGCGACGGCCGCGGACAACGTGGCGGTGGCCGGGGTGCAGTTCAAGCTGGACGGGGCCAACCTGGGCCTCGAGGTGACGGGGACGTCGCCGTACTCGCTGACCTGGAGCACCACGGGGGCGACGAACGGCTCGCACACCCTGACCGCGGTGGCGCGCGACACGGCCAACCTGACGACCACGAGCGCGCCGGTGGCGGTCACGGTGAGCAACGACGTGACGCCGCCGACGGTGACGCTCACCGTGCCGGCCGCGGGCGCGACGGTGAGCGGCTCGGTGACGGTGACGGCGACGGCCGCGGACAACGTGGCGGTGGCCGGGGTGCAGTTCAAGCT
>JBGQLG010000118.1:0-16650 GCA_041499965.1 Methylomirabilia bacterium | reverse complement strand
TACACGATCGAAGCCAACGGACCCTCAGGAGCCCCTGTCACCCCGCCGCCCACGCCGGGGGCCGGGAGGGCGCCTGTCACGTCGACGAACCTCTGAGTCGGGACACAGGCCGGACTCTTCACGAACGCCGGCTCCGCGAGGTGAACGGGGGCCCGTCGCGGCGCGTGGGCTGCGGGCGGTGGGGCTCTTCGGGCGCGAACCAGGGCGAGCCGAACCGAACGCGATTGATGGCCGGCGGGGCGAGCGAGCCGCCGAGGCCGGACAGCCCACGACCGAGCCCCCCTTGGGGGATGGGGGGCCGAGCGAGCCCCGCCCGCGTGACAGAGGCGAGCCATGGGCGCGCCTGAAGAGCCCCACCGCCCGCAGCCCACGCGCCGCGACGGGCCCCTGTTCACCTCGCGGAGCCGGCGTTCGTGAAGAGTCCGGCTTACGCCGCCAGGCTCTCCAGCAGGCGGCCGTAGCCGGTGATCTTCGGCGTCAGCTTCAGGGCGCGGAAGGCGGCCCAGATGCTGGCCTGGTTGGACGAGACCACGGGCTTGCCGGTGCGGCGCTCCAGCTCGGCCACGGCCTCGACCGAGCGCCAGGCCGTGCACGAGCACAGCAGCACGTCGGCCTCGGGCCGGCAGACCTTCGACGCGAAGGCGATGACTTCCTCGGGATCGTGGTCGTTGATCCCCTGGTTGCCGGAGGCCGCTGCGCTCGGCTCGCCCTCGACGTTGAGGACCTCGAAGCCGAGCGCCTCGAGGTAGGTGCGGAGCTGCTGGTTGTTCCAGTCCGGGTAGGGCGTGGCCACCGACACCCGCCGTGCGCCGAAGAAGCGCAGCGCCTCCACCACCGAGGGGCTGGTGGCCACGGCCGGTACGCCGGCCGCGCGCTGGATGATCTCGAGCATCTCGCGGTCCCAGCCGGGGCCGCGATAGAAGCTGCCCGTCGTGCACCCGTAGGCGACGACGTCCACCTTGGCCGTCGCCAGGTAGCGCGCGCCCGACTCGACCTCGGCGTTCATGCGATCCATGCCGGCGGCGCCGGCCGCGTCGTTGGTGAGCCACAGCCGCTGGCCGTGGATGGTGACGTCGCGCGGGGCCACCAGCTGGAAGTCGGCCTCGAACGTGGTGTTCGTCGAGGGCACCATGACGCCGATCCGCGTGCGCAGGCTCATGCTCTGCTCCTCCTGGCGATGTCGTAGGCCTGATCGATGAGACGCACCACCGGCAGCAGATCGTGGACGCTGACCGGCGGCGGCGCGCCCCGCCGGAGCGCATCGAGGATGGCGCGCACCGCCGTCGGATAGAGCGGCTCGGCCGGCGGCGCCGGGGTCAGCTCCTCGCCCGCCGACGTGATGAGCCGGAGCATGTCGTCGTGGTAGCTCACGAGGATCGCGTCGCGCCCGGCGATCTTGAACTCGCCGTCGGAGCCCGCGTACGGCACCGTGTTGCCGAGCTCGATGGTCCCCAGCACGCCCCCGGCGGTGCGCAACTGCACCGAGGCGTAGTCCTCCACCGGCTGGCCGAGCGCCCGCGCGCTGAGCTGGGCGCCGGTGACGCGCGCCTCCTCGCCCGTGAGCAGCCGGAAGAGGTCGAAGCAGTGCGAGCCGAGATTGCGCAGGCAGCCGCCGCCGGCCAGCGCGGGGTCCAGCATCCACGGCGAGTCCCAGAGGGGATAGCGCGCCGAGGTCGGGCGGTTCAGGCGCAGGTAGAGATGCGACAGCGGGCCGAGCCGGCCCGCGGCCACGAGCTGCTGGGCCCGGGTGACGAACGGCGAGTGACGCTGCGGCAGCGGCACCGCCACGAAGGCCTTCTGCGCCGCCGCCCTGTCGGCGATGGTCTGGACCTCGGCGGCGTCGAGGCCCATGGGCTTTTCCATCATGAACGGCACGCCGTGGTCGAGCAGGTCGTGCGCCGTCCGCGCCATGCGGGCGTGCTGACCGAGCGCGACGACGAAGTCGGGCCTGGTCTCGATGAGCATCTTGCGATGGTCGGTGAAGACCGGCGGGTTGCCGAGCAGCGCGGCCCGCCGGCCGGCCACCTCGGCGCTGGGATCGTGCAGGCCGACCAGCTGCACGTCCGGCACGTCGGCCAGGATGCGCAGGTAGGCCGCGTCGTGCAGCGAGTGCCAGTGACTGACCTCGATGGCGGCGACGCGCATCACCAGTCGAACCCGTAGTGCCTCTGCATCTCCTCCAGGTACTGCGCCTCCGGCATCGCCCGCCCGCCGGCGACGTATTCCTCGTCGGTCATCCGCTGCCGGCCGGCCACGAGCCGCCGCGCGTCGTCGCCGACCAGCCACCGCAGCCGCGGCTGGGCCGTCGTCGCCGCCTCGTAGATGACGCGAGCGGCGTCGGCCGGCTGGGCGGCGTGGGGCATCTGCTTCTGATAGAGCAGCAGCAAGCGCCGGACGTGGTCGACGTACGGCGAGGCGGGATCGGCGAAGCGCTTGGCCTTGCTGAAGATCGGGGTGACGACGACGCCGGGCTCGACGATCGCCACCCGGATGCCGAAGCGCTGCACCTCCTGGGCCAGCGCCTCGCTCATCGCCTCCAGCGCGTGCTTCACCGCCGAGTAGTGGCCGTGGCCGGCGATGGCCAGCCGCCCGGCGATCGAGGAGACGTTGACGATGGCGCCGCTGCCGCGCCGGCGCATGCCCGGCAGCACAAGCTGGACCATGCGGACGACGCCGAAGTAGTTCGTCTGGAACAGGCCCTGGGCCCAGTCGACCGGCACGTCCTCGATGGGGCCGCCGCCGCCGATGCCGGCGTTGTTGACGAGCACGTCGACGCGGCCGGCCTTGTCGTGCACTTCGGCCACGCCGCGCTGCACCGACGCGGCGTCGTCCACGTCGAGCGGCAGGACGCGGACGGCCAGCCGGTCGCGGTCGATCGTCTCGCGCAGCTCGGTGGCGGTAGCGGGGTTGCGGACGCCGGCCCAGACCTCGTGGCCCTCGCGCGCGAAGTGCGCGGCGGTGGCGAGACCGATGCCGCTGCTGGTGCCGGTGACGAGCACGATGGCCATGACGACCTCCTCCGGTCCCCAGGAGACTACACCGAGCGAGGTGATACCATCTACCGGATGACGGACGCCGAGAAGCCGAGCAACTTCATCCGCGAGATCATCCTGGAGCACAACCGTTCGGGCCGCTTCGGCGGCACGGTGATCACGCGCTTTCCGCCCGAGCCGAACGGCTACCTGCATATCGGCCACGCCAAGGCCATCTCGATCGACTTCGGCATCGCCCGCGAATTCGGGGGCCGCTGCCACCTGCGCTTCGACGACACCAACCCGGCCAAGGAGAGCCAGGAGTACGTCGACGCGATCATGCGCGACATCCGCTGGCTGGGCTTCGACTGGGGCGCGCACCTCCATCACGCCAGCGACTACTTCGAGCCGCTCTACCAGTGGGCCGAACAGCTCGTGCAGGCCGGCCGGGCCTACGTGGACGACCTCACCGGTGAGCAGATCCGCGAGCACCGCGGCACGCTGACCGAGCCCGGGCGGCCGTCGCCGTTCCGCGATCGCTCGGTCGAGGAGAACCTCGACCTGTTCCGGCGCATGCGGGCGGGCGAGTTCCCCGACGGTAGCCGCACGCTGCGCGCCAAGATCGACATGGCCGCGCCGAACATCAACCTGCGCGATCCGGTCATGTACCGCATCCGCAAGGCGACGCACCAGCGCACCGGCGACGCCTGGTGCATCTATCCGCTCTACGACTGGGCCCACGGCCAGTCCGACTCGATCGAGGGCGTGACGCACTCGATGTGCTCGCTGGAGTACGAGGACCACCGGCCGCTCTACGACTGGTACCTCGACGCGCTCGGCATCTTCCACCCCCAGCAGATCGAGTTCGCGCGGCTGAACCTGAGCCATACGGTCATGAGCAAGCGCAAGCTGCTGCTGCTGGTGGAGAACAGCCAGGTGCGCGGTTGGGACGATCCGCGCATGCCGACGCTGGCCGGCCTGCGCCGGCGCGGCTACACGCCCGAGGCGCTGCGCGATTTCGCCGAGCGGGTCGGGGTGACGAAGGCCGCCAACCTCGTGGAGCTGGCCCACCTGGAGCACTGCCTGCGCGAGGATCTCAACAAGCGCGCCGAGCGCCGCCTGGCCGTGCTGCGGCCGCTGAAGCTGGTGATCGAGAACTACCCGGCGGGGCAGGTCGAGGAGTTCGAAGCGGTCAACAACCCCGAGGACCCGACCGCGGGCACCCGCAAGATCCCGTTCGCGCGCGAGCTGTACATCGAGCAGGACGACTTCCGTGACCCCGCGCCCCCGAAGTACTTCCGCCTGTCGCCCGGCACCGAGGTGCGGCTGCGCTACGCCTACATCGTGAAGTGCACCGGGGTGACGAAGGACGCGTCGGGCCAGGCGACCGAGGTGCGCTGCACCTACGATCCCGACTCGCGCGGCGGCGACAGCAAGGGACGCAAGGTGAAGGGGACCATCCACTGGGTGTCGGCCGCCCACGCCGTCGACGCGGAGGTGCGGCTGTACGACACGCTCTTCACCGTGCCGAAGCCGGACGACGCGGAGGACTACACGAGCGTGCTCAACCCGGGCTCACTCGAGGTCCTGACCGGCGCCAAGGTGGAGCCCGCGCTGGCCGGCGTGGCGCCGGAGGCGCGCGTGCAGTTCGAGCGTACCGGCTACTTTGTCGCCGACTGGCACGACCACACTCCCGCCCGCCCCGTCTTCAACCGCGCCGTTGGGCTGCGCGACACCTGGGCGAAGATCGAGAAAGCCGGCGGCTAGAGCTTCGTGCGCATCGTCGACGTCTGGGAACGCTCGGTGCCGATTTCCAGATTCACCGACCCTTCGCTGCCGTCCGGCGGCCTCACCACCAGCGCCGTCGCGCTGGTCACCGACGTCGTCCACAACGGCCGCCCGGTCGTCGGCTATGGCTTCGCCTCGATGGGCCGCTATGCCCAGGGCGGCCTCATCCGCGAGCGGTTCGCGCCCCGCCTGCTGAGCGCGCCCGACGCCGATCTCGTCAGCCCCGACGGGCGGAACATCGATCCGTTCCGGGCCTGGACGGTCATGATGGCCGGCGAGAAGCGCGGGGGCCACGGCGAGCGCTGCGTGGCGGTGGGCACGCTCGACATGGCGCTGTGGGACGCCGCCGCGAAGATCGCCGGCCTGCCGCTCTACCGGTTCCTGGCCGATCGCCTGGGGCGCCAGCCGGACACGGCGGTACGCGTGTACGCCGGCGGTGGCTACCGCTACCCGTACGACGACGCCGGGCGGCTGACCGACGAGCTCCGGCGCATGCTGGACAGTGGCTACACGCACGCCAAGATCAAGATCGGCTCGGCGCCGCTCGCCCAGGACCTGCAGCGGCTCGACGCCGCGCTGAAGGTCGTGCCGGCCGATCGCCTGGCCGTCGACGCGATGAACCTGTACGACGTGCAGGCCGCGCTCGGCGCGGCCTCGGCGCTGGCGCCCTACGGGCTCTGGTGGTTCGAGGACGTGTGCCCGCCCCTCGACTTTCAGACGCAGGCGGCGGTCGCCGCCACCTATCCCGGGCGCATCGCGGCCGGCGAGGCGCTGTTCTCGGCCGACGAGGCCAAGCTACTGGACCGGCACGGCGGGCTCCGGCCGCCGCGGGACGTCTTCCTGTTCGATCCCGTGCACTGCTACGGGCTGTCGGGGTTCCTGGAGATCGTCGACGTGCTCGAAGCTCGCGGGTGGCCCCGCAGCGCGTTCTGGCCGCACGGCGGCCACCTGTTCGCGCTGCACGTGGTCAGCGCGCTGGGGCTCGGCGGCGCCGAGGTCAATCCGCTCTCCTTCGAACCCTTCGGAGGACTGCACGACGGGGTCCGGCCGGTCGACGGCCGCGCCACGCCGGTCGATGTCCCCGGCATCGGCTGGGAGCGCAAGGCGAACGCCTGGGCCCTGTTCAGCACGCTGCCCGCGTAGCGCCAGCCGAATCAGCCCCGCCGTGAGACGATCGCGGGCGAGGAGGCCCCATCCATGGCGAAGCTCGAGAAGCTGTGTGCGCGCGGCGTGTTCGATCCTCCCGGCTACAGCCAGATCATCAAGGTGACGGGCGCGCAGTCCCTGCTGTTCCTGGCCGGCCAGGTGCCGTACTCGGCCAGCGGCGGCGTCGATCATCCGGGCGATTTCCTGGCCCAGGCCCGCAACGTGTTCGGCGCCGTGAAGGCGCACGTGGAGGCGGCGGGCGGGACGCTGAGCAACGTGGTCAAGATCACCACCTACGTGACCGACATCCGCTACCGGATGGACTTTCGCACGGTGCGCGACGAGTTCTTCGGCCAGCGCGGGCCGGCCTCGACCTTCCTCCAGGTCAGCTCGCTCTCGCATCCGGACTACATGATCGAGCTCGAGGCCATCGCCGTGGTGTGATCTCGCCGGACTCGCTAACGCTGCTCGTGAAACCCGGCGACGCCGTGAGGCGGACGCCGGGGCCGCGGGCGCGCCTGCGTGGCTCGCCTGTCGCCGTAAGTCGCTCCGGGCTCGGCTCGCTCGGGCCCCCCATCCCCCAGAGGGGGCTGGGTCGTGGACAAGGTGAATCGTGGGCGGCTCGCGAGCCGAGCCCGGAGCGACAACGGCGACGACGGCTCGCCACGGAGGCGCGCCCGCGGCCCCGGCGTCCGCCTCACGGCGTCGCCGGGTTTCACGAGCAGCGTTAGCGGCGCTGGTCGGAGATCTTGACGGAGAGCTGCCGGAGGCGCTCGAGCGTGGCGGGGCTCAGCATGGCCGTGAAGCCTGATGGGTCGGTGCGGGCGCTGTCGAGGGCCTGGGTCATCTTCATCGGGTCGCCGGCCGAGGACTGGGTGAGCTCCTGGAAGATGTCGGCGGCGAGGGCGAAGAACTCCTGGGTGAGCGTGTCGGAGCCGGTCAGGGCGCGGATCTGCTGATCGAGCGCGCCGGCCTGGGGGCTGCCGGCGATGGCGGCGGAGCGCTGGGCGGGGTCGAGGAGCATCTTCAGCGTCGCGGCCAGCGCCTCGGTCGCGGTGGGGTCGAGCGCCTGGGCGGCGGCCGACGGCGGTGCGAGTACCAGGACCAGCGCCAGCCCGACCGCGCCCAGCGAGGCCGCGCCGCGTCCCAGGCGGCGCACGTTCAGAACACCGCCAGCGGGTTGGCGGGTGAGCCGGTGCCGCCAATGACCGGCAGCGGCGAGATCACCAGCATGAACTCGTCGCGCCCTTCCTCCACGCACGCCGTGGAGAGCGGCTCCAGCAGCGCGTTGTCGAGCAGCGCCACGCCGTAGGCGAAGATGGCCGCGTGCACGGCCCACGGCACGTCGTAGCCGATCGGCAGGTGGTCGAGCATGTCCCACACCAGCACGCTCACGTCGTGATCGCGCAGGAACGGCAAGCAGGAGATGTGCAGCCCGGGCCGCGCCGGTGGCGTGGTGCCGTAGGGCTTGCTGTACGGGCGCTCGGGATCCTGCGCCTGCCACGCCTCGCGGCCGGAGTAGACGCAGATGGCGTCGCCGGGCTCCAGGCGGATGTTGCGCTTGCTCAGGATATCGTCCAGCTCCCAGCCGTGCACCGGTGCGTCCTGCGTCACGAACTTGGTGCCGCGGTGGCGCGGCACGTCGAGCATCACGCAGCGGGTGATGATGCCCTCCTGCCAGTGCTCGATCGAGCCGAAGCGGGCGCCGTCGAAGGTGATCTCCTGCTTGGGATCGCGCCCGTTCCACATCGCCTCGTCGTCCCACGTGTGGCAGAGCGCGTCGATGTGGGTGGAGGCCACTCCGTGGTAGTAGATGCCGAAGTAGTCGGCCGAGAAGCCACCCTTGCCGCGCACCGCCGTCTTCATGAAGTGCTGGGCGGGGATGGAGTTGTTCGGCCCCGGCTCCTTGGGGAACGGCCGGCTCAGCGACACGCTGCGCCCGCTCGTCACCAGCCGCGCCGCCGCCGCCCGCTTGGCCGGGGTGACCAGGTTGAGCACGCCCTTCTGGTCGTCCTTGCCCCAGCGCCCCCAGTTGCGGCGCTCGCGGATCCAGCTCAGCACTTCGTTCTCTGACGGCAGCGGCCGTTCCGGCATCGTCGCCTCCCGGGTGATGTGATGGCGCCGGTATGGTACCAGCGATGTCGGTGAGCGGGCCGGTTGAGCGACGAGGCGTCCGCGCGGATAATGACGGTCATGGACGCCGCCGACCTGCGCATCTTCGAGACGGTGGCCCGGCTGGGCGGCATGAACCGGGCGGCGGCGGAGCTCAACACCGTGCAGTCCAACGTGACGGCGCGCGTCCGCGTGCTCGAGGACGAGCTGGGGGCGGCGCTGTTCGAGCGGCACAGCCGCGGGGTGACGCTCACCGCCGCCGGCGAACGTCTCCTGCCGTACGCCGTCCGGGTCCGTCACGCGCTCGAGGACGCACGGCGCGTCGTCGAGGACGACGGCACGCCGCGCGGCGCCTTGACCATCGGCACGCTCGAGACCACCGTCGCCATGCGACTGTCGCCGCTGCTGTCGACGTATCTCGCCAAGCACCCCCAGGTCGACCTCGTGCTGCGCACCGGCACCACGGGCGAGCTGGTCGACGGCGTGCTGGAGCACCGGCTGGAGGGCGCCTTCGTGTGCGGGCCGGTGGATCATCCCGATCTCGAGAGCGAGGTGGTCTTCCGCGAGAACCTGGTCATCCTGGCCGCGCGCTCCGCCCTCGCGCTCGACGACCTGCTGCGCGCCGGCGAGCTCAAGATCATCGTGCTGCGCGCCGGCTGCTCGTATCGCCAGCGGCTGGAGGCCATCCTGGCCTCGCGCGGGGTGGTAGGCGTGCGCGTGCTGGAGTTCGGCACGCTCGAGGCCATCCTGGGCTGCGTGGCCGCCGGGCTGGGCATCACGCTGCTGCCGCGAAGCATCGTCGGGCCGTCCCGCCGCGGCGACGAGCTGGCGGTGCACGAGCTGCCGGCGGCCGAGGCCCAGGTGGAGACGCTGTTCGTGCGGCGCCGTGGCGCGTTCCTGTCGAGCGCCGCCACCGCGTTCCTGGACTGCGTGCGGCCCGGCCTCGACGCCCCGTATCAGCGCGCGCGATAGCACGTATCACTGCAAATCGGTTTTCACGCCACGCGCGCGGGCCTACGCTTCATCCCGGAGGTGCGTCATGCCGATCCAGACGACGCTCACACGACGCTTCGGGCTGCGCCATCCGATCATCCAGGCTCCGCTGGCCGGCGGCGGCGACACGCCGGCGCTGGTGGCCGCGGTCGCGGAGGCCGGCGCGCTGGGCTTCATCGGCGCCGCCTACCTGACCCCGGCGCAGATCGCCGAGGCGTCACGCGCGGTGCGCGAGCGTACCGCGCGGCCGTTCGGCATCGGCCTCTTCGCCCCGCAGCCACTGCCGGCGCCGCCGGCGGATGCGCAGCCTGCGCTGGCGCGCGTGGCACCGTACTTCGGTGAGCTCGGCTTGGCCCAGCCCGTCCCGCCCGCACCGGCGGTCGACACGTTCGCCGATTTGCTGGCGGCCGCGCTCGAGAGTGGCGCCGCCGCCTTCAGCTTCACCTTCGGGGTCCTGCCGCCCGGCGCGATCCAGGCCATCAAGGCGCGAGGGATGTTCCTGATGGGCACCGCCACGACGGTGGACGAGGCGGTGGCGCTGGAGCGGGCGGGAGTCGATGCGGTGGTCGCTCAGGGCAGCGAGGCCGGAGGCCACCGCGGGACGTTCGCGGGCGACTTCCAGGCCGGCATGGTGGGGATCGTCGCGCTGGTGCCGCAGATGACGGACGCGGTCCGCGTGCCGGTCGTCGCCTCCGGCGGCATCATGGATGGCCGCGGGATCGCCGCCGCGCTGGCCCTGGGCGCCGCCGCCGCACAGATGGGCACGGCGTTCCTGACGTGCGACGAGGCGGGCATCCCGGAGGCGTACAAGCAGGCGATCCTGTCGGCGCACGAGGACGGCACGCGCATGACGCGCGCCTTCTCCGGCCGCCCGGCCCGCGGCATCGTCAATCGCTTCATGACCGAGGTGGAGCGCGACGGCGACGCCGCGATCCTGCCGTTTCCGCTGCAGAACTCGCTGACCCGTCCGTTGCGGACGGCGGCGGCGAAGCAGGGCCGCGCCGAGTTCCTCTCGCTGTGGGCGGGGCAGGGCGTGCGGCTGGCGCGCCGGCAGCCGGCGGCCGAGCTGATCGCGCGGCTGGGGCGGGAGACGACGGAAGCGGTGGAGCGACTGGCGGGGAGCGGCTAGGCGCGGCGGGCTTCGAGGGCGGCCAGGCGCTCGCGGATGTCGATGGCGGTGCGTAGCTCTCGATCGACGCCGTCGATCCGGGCGTCCACGCGGCGGATCTCGGCGATCAGCTCGCCCTTCATGTGGCCCATCTGGGCAGCCAATGAATCCATCTTGCTGTTCAGACGCGCATCGACACCGTCGATCTTACCGTCTGTCCCGTCGATCCTCTGATCGAGACGCCGGATATCGGCGCGAAGCGCCACGATCTCGCCGCGTAGCTCGTGCAGGGCCGGCGCGACGAGATCCTGGAACGCGGTCTTGATCTGATCGTAGATCCCCATACGAGCCATTCAATCAGCCTCGTTCGGCGCGGGTCAACGCCACGGTTAGGATACACTCAATCGCCATGGCGACCGAGCCGAGCGCGTCGTTCCTTGCCCTCACGCCCGATCGCGTGCTCGACGCGGTCGAGGTGGGGGGGCTGCGCTGCACCGGGCGCTGCCTGCCGCTGCGCGCCTTCGAGAACCGGGTGTACGAGGTGGAGCTGGAGGACGAGCGGCGGCTGATCTTAAAATTCTACCGGCCGGGGCGCTGGTCGCGCGAGACCATCCTGGACGAGCATCAGTTCTTGGCCGACCTGGCCGAGGCGGAGGTGCCCGCGGTGGCGCCGCTGGATCTCGGCAACGGCGGCACGCTGAGCGAGATCCACGGCATCTACTACGCCGCCTTCCCCAAGGTGCGCGGCCGCACGCTCGACGAGCTGGACGCCGAGAATCGCCGTCACATCGGCCGCACGCTCGGCCGTCTGCACGCGGTCGGCGCCGCCCGGCCGGCGCCGCACCGGCCCACGCTGGATGCGGCGTACTACGTCCACGAGCCGCTGCGGATCCTGATGGAGGGCGACTTCATCCCCGGCACGCTGGCGCCCCGCTATCGCGACGTGGCGATGCGCATCGCCGATGTCGCCGCCAAGCCGCTGGCCGCCGCCCGCATGCAGCGCATCCACGGCGACCTGCACTGGGGCAACATCCTGTGGACGCGCGACGGCCCCGTCCTGGTGGACTTCGACGACTGCGTGATGGGGCCGCCCGTGCAGGACCTGTGGCTGCTCGCGCGGGGACGCGACGAGGAGGCGAAGAAGGCGCGCGAGGACCTGCTGGAGGGCTACGAGGTCTTCCGCGAGTTCGACCGCTCGACGCTGGCGCTCATCGAGCCGCTGCGGGCGCTGCGCATCGTCTACATGTCGGGCTGGATCGCCAAGCGGTGGGAGGACCCGTCGTTCCCCCACGCCTACCCGAACTTCAAGGACGTGCGGTACTGGATGCAGGAGTACGAGGCGCTGGTGGAGATTGCCGAGCTGCTCGCCTGATCGCCCGGTTGCGCGGCGGAGTCTCCTGGCCGCGGCGGTAGCGGCAGCCGCATTGAGACCGCGCGTCACGCTCGGCGCGGCGGCGATCCTGGTGGAGGATTGGAGCGGCCAGGCGGTCGGCGCGCACGGCGTCCCGGGCGGCTGGCGCAGCTACGAGACGCCGGGCGGGCATCCGCGCTACGACTTCACGATCGTCGAGGACGGCGGGCGCCGCGTGCTGGAGCTGACGAGCACCGACGATCACTCCACGATCGCCCGGGAGATCGACGTCGACCTGACGGCGACGCCCGTGCTCGAATGGGCCTGGCGCATCGTCACCCAGCCGGAGGGCGCGGACCTGACGAGGCGCGCGACCTCGGACGCGAGCGGCCACATCTTCGTCGTGTGGCCGCGCTTTCCGGCCATGCTGCGCTCGCGCCTGGTCGGCTATGTCTGGGACCCGGCGATCGCGCCGGGCACGATCGTGCGGAGCCCGAAGACGAGCCTGGTGTCGTTCGTGGTGGCGCGCTCGGGGCCGCGCGGGCTCGGCGAGTGGTCGGTCGAGCGGCACGACGTGGCCGCCGACTACCAGCGCGTCTACGGCGAGCCCGCGCCGAAGCCGGGCGCCGTCGCGCTGTCGATCGACACCAACGACACGCGGGCCAGCGCCGCGGCCCGCTTCGGCCGCATCGCGTTCCTGGCGCGCTGAGACACGAAGGAGAGCGGCCATATGGACCTGGGACTGAAGGGCAAGACCGCGCTGGTGACCGGCGCCAGCGAAGGCATCGGCAAGGCCATCGCGCGCAAGCTGGCCGAGGAGGGCGTGCGCGTGGCCATCTGCGCTCGCACCGAGGCGACGCTGGCGCAGGCCGCGACGGAGATCGCCCGCGCCACGTCGATCGAGGTCGTGCCGATCGCCGCCGACCTGCGCAGCCTGGCGGGATGCCAGCGCGTGGTCGAGCAGGCGGCGGAGCGTCTCGGCGGGCTCGACATCCTGGTCAACAACGCCGGCGCCTCCGCGTTCGGCGCGTTCGTCGACCTGCCGGACGAGGCCTTCGTGGACGCCATCAACGGCAAGCTGCTGGGCTACGTCCGCTGCGCGAGGGCCGTCATCCCCCACATGCGCAGGCGCGGGGGCGGCGTGATCGTCAACATCACCGGGACCACCCAGCAGGCGGTGCCGCTGCACACGCCGGGCAGCGCCTGCAACGCGGCGATCCGGATGTTCAGCAAAGAGTTGTCGATGGAGCTGGGCCCGCTGAACATCCGCGTGAACAGCGTGGCGCCCGGTCGCATCCAGACAGCGCGCGCCGACCGGCTGCTGGAGGCGACGGCCGCGATGCAACGCACGACGCCGGAGGTGCTGCTGGGCCAGCTCGTGAAGACGATCCCGTCCGGGCGCATCGGCACGGGCGAGGACATCGCCGATGCCGTGTGCTTCCTGGTCTCCGGGCGGGCGAGTTACGTCAACGGCGCGGCGGTGGTGATCGACGGCAGCAAGTCGGTCGTCATCTAGTTAGTGCATCCGGTGAACCGCAGTGACGCCGGGGACCGGGCGACGGCCGATGAGGCCCGGCGAGGTCGGCCGGGGGGTCCGCGGGCGCGCCACCGCGGTGAGCCGTTGTCGCCGTTCGAGCGGAGGGTTCGGTGAGCGAGCCGCCAACAACTCGAAGAGGCCACGCCCCAACCCCCTCTGGGGGATGGGGGGCCCGAGCGAACCGAACCCTGAGCGAGTTACGGCGACAGGCGAGCCGCGGTGGCGCGCCCGCGGACCCCCCGGCCGACCTCGCCGGGCCTCATCGGCCGTCGCCCGGTCCCCGGCGTCACTGCGGTTCACCGGATGCGCTAGCGGAGCGGTGATGGAGCGGGAGTTTCCGATCGTCAGGCGGCCGGTGGCGGCGCGGCGCATGCCGGTGCTGGTGAGCGTGCCCCACTACGGCACTGAGCCGCTGCCGCATATCACCACCGAGGATTACGGCGAGCCGCGGTTCGAGACGTTTGCCTACGGCTTCGCCGACACGTTTGCCAGCGATCTCTACGGCGATTTGCACGAGCATGGCGCTACCGTGCTGGCCACGCCGTTCTCGCGGATGTTCGTGGACGTGAACCGGCGGCGCGACGACTTCGAGCTTCACGACGCCGAGGTGCGTTCCCGCCGCGGAGTGGTGCGCACGCATACCATGCGCGAGGTGGCCATCTTCGCCCGCCCGCTTGGCGTCGCCGAGCTCGAGGAGCGCCTGCGGGCGCTCTACGATCCGTATTACGCCACGCTGGACCAGCTCCTCGGCGACCTCCACCAGACCTACGGCTACGCGCTCCTCCTCGACGGCCACACCGGCAGCCCGCGCCGGATGCAGGAGCACCAGGTGATCATCGGCACCCGCCACGCCGCGACCTGCGACGCCCGGCTGGCCGCCACCGTGGGCGAGGTCTTCACGCGCCACGGCTTCGAGGTGCACCAGAACGTCAGCGGCTACACCGGGGGCAACATCGTGGCGACGTACGGCCGGCCGCAGACCCGGCGCGTGCACGCGCTGCAGCTGGAGATCAATGCGTCACTGCTGATGACGGCCTCGCGCGAGGAGTACATCGCGCACATCACGCGCGGGGGCGTGCCGGAGAGGGCGGAGGCGAACATCGCCCGGGTGCGGGCGTGCCTGGCCGAGGTGCTGGAGGCGTTGCCGTCCGTGCTGGCGACGCTGCACGCATGACGGCGCCCGGCGGCGGCACTCCGGCCCGTGACGCGATCTTCCAGGTGGAGCGCCTGTCGCTGACGTACCCCGGGCGGCGGGGCCAGCCGCCGGCGCCGATTCTCAGCGACGTCTCGGTGGAGATCGAGCGCGGGGGAGCGCTCACCCTGGTGGGCCCGTCCGGATCGGGAAAATCGACGCTCCTGCGCTGCCTGAACCGGCTGGAGGAGCCCACCGCCGGCGTCGTGCGCTTCGCCGGCCGGGCGATCACCGAGTGGGACCCACGCGAGCTCCGCCGCCACGCCGCGCTGGTGCTGCAGACGCCGGTGCTCTTCGAGGGCACGGTGCGCGACAACCTCACCATCCGCGCGGCCGGTGTCGCGCTGGATTTCGCCGAGAGCCGGCTGCGGGAGACGCTGGCCGAGGTCGGTCTCGACGCGGAGATGCTCGACCGTGACGCCGCCACGCTCTCGGGCGGCGAAAAGCAGCGCGTGACCATCGCGCGGGCACTGGTCCGCGACCCGCAAGCGCTCCTGCTCGACGAGCCGACCTCGGCGCTCGACCCGCCGAACGCGGCCCTGGTGGTCGAGACCGTCTGCCGGCTCCGCCAGACCCGCCGGCTCAGCATCGTCGCGGTCACGCATTCGCCAGAGCTCGTCCGCCAGCTCGGCGGCGCCCTGCTGTACCTGGTGAAGGGCCGCGTCCAGGCGTACCAGCGGCTCGACGGCCCCGGTGGCTCGCTCGTCGACGAGCAGCTCCAGGCGTTCCTGGCCGGCGACCACTCGTCGAGCCGGAGCCCGCGCGCGTGAGCGGCACCGCCGGCGTCCTCGATCTCTCGTTCTGGCAGCTCGGCCTCGCGCTGCTCCTGGTGGTGGTCCTCGTCGCGATCTCCGCGCGCCAGGCGCTCGGGCTGGAGCGCGATCTGCTGGTCGGCTCCGTGCGCACCATGGTGCAGCTCTACCTGGTCGGCGTGATCCTGGCCACGGTGTTCACGGCGGCGCGCTGGTACTGGGTCCTGCTGATCCTGGCCGTGATGGCCGGCATCGCCACGCATGCCGCCGTCTCACGGCTGGCCAAGCCGATCCCCGGCATCTACTGGATCGCGGCGACCGCGCTCACCGTCTCCACGGCCGCGACGCTGACGTACGTGATCGGCATCGTCGTTCGCCCGCGCCCGTGGTGGGAGCCGCAGTACCTCATCCCGATCGCCGGCATGATCCTCGGCAACTCGATGACCAGTGCGGCCCTGGCCGCCGATCGCCTGCAGGCCGACCTGGCCGCGCGCCGCGATGAGGTGGAAGCGCGCCTGGCGCTCGGCTTCTCCGGTCGCGAGGCGGTGCAGCCGCTGGTGCGCGCCGCGCTCCGCGCCGCGATGATCCCCACCGTGAACGGGATGATGACCGTGGGCGTCGTCCAGCTCCCCGGCATGATGACGGGCCAGATCCTGGCCGGCGCGTCGCCGCTGCTGGCGATTCGCTACCAGATCGTCGTGGTGTTCATGCTGGCCGTGGCCACGGCGGTGGGCTCGCTGCTGTTCGTGCGACTCGCGGTGGGGCGCTATCTCACGCCGGCGCACCAGCTGCGGAGATATTTGTTGTAGCGGCGCCTGGGCGGGGTAGACCCGGGAGAGCGCTACTCGGGCGGCAAGAGGCTGGCAACGCGGATGCGGGCCCGGGGCTTGGCGAGCGGCGCCACGATGGCGGGGCGCCGGAGCAGACGGACGCTGCGGTACTTCGCTCCGTAGCTCGCCGCCGGCGCGGCCGCTGGCCGGCGGTAGACCTCCAGCACGTTATCCACGAGGTTCACGATCCAGTACTCCTGGATGCCCGCCCGCGCGTACAGGCCGCCCTTCCGGCGGTCGCGAGCCACCGACGAGTCGGCGACCTCCACGATCAGCAGGGGCGTGGAGGGGTGCCCGTGCAGATAGTCCAGCGGCTTGCCGCGGACCATGATGACGTCCGGCTCCGGCTCGGAGGTGTCGTCGAGCGCCACTGGAGAGTGATCGCGCGTCGTGTAGCCGCGCCCGAACGCGTGCTGGAGGACCTCGCGCACGAGCGCCACGACGGCTGCGTGGCGGCTGCCCTGCGGCTCGCGCACGACCAGGAGTCCATCCAGGAGCTCCAGGCGCTCATCCGGCTGGAAGAAGCCACGCTCGACGAGCTGCTCGTACTCCACCCGTTTCCAGCGGCGCATCCTCAGCGGTGGCACGCTCACGTCCCCATGCTGGTCATGAGCTGCGCCGGGGGGCAATGTCCAGTTGCCGATACACGGCGGCACTCAACGCTCCAGCCACGCAATCTCATGGTCGCACTACCTCAACATGGAAGTATTCTTCCGGGCAAGGAGGAGTTCATGACGCGTGCTGCCGCGGAGGTCGCCGTCGCCGGCTGGGCGGAGGCGGTCGAGGCGTACTTCGAGCGTGGCTGGACCGACGGCTTGCCGGTGGTGCCCGCCACCGCCGAGACCGTGCGGCCGTTTCTGGACGCCGCC
>JBGQLG010000117.1:0-17056 GCA_041499965.1 Methylomirabilia bacterium | reverse complement strand
CGCGCGGGGCAGACGATCACGCAGGCCGGCTCCAGGCCGACCTCAATCCGGTGGGCGCAGTAGTTACACTTGGCGGCGGTGTTGGTGTCGGGGTCGATGTAGAGGGCGTCGTAGGGGCAGGCCTGCATGCAGGACTTGCAGCCGATACATCGACGGCCGTCGAAGTCCACGATGCCGTCGTCGCGGCGATAGAGCGCCACGGTCGGGCAGATCGTCACGCACGGCGCGTCGTCGCAGTGGTTGCAGCGCAGCACCGAGAAGTAGCGGCGGGTGTCGGGGAACGTCCCCCGCTCGACGTACTTCACCCAGGTGCGGAAGGCGCCGAGCGGCACCCGGTTCTCTTCCTTGCACGCCACCGTGCAGGCGTGACAGCCGATGCACCGCCGGTGGTCGATCACGAAGCCGTAGCGCACGTCCCCCTCACCCTTTCGCGGTCAATGGTGCAGCAGGTCCCACCACACCCGTGTGGCGGTGAGCAGGACGACGACGAAGAGCGCGCGACGCAGCCGCTCGCCGGACAGCCGGCGGCTCACCAGCGCGCCCAGCTGGGCCCCCGGCACCGCGCCCAGCGCGACGAACAGCGCCGGCCCCCACGGGATCTGGCCGGTGAGCAGCTTGCCGGCGAAGCCGGTGACGGCGGACATCGCCGTGATCGCCAGCGAGCTGCCGATGGTGATCCGGATCGGCACGCCCACCACCGTGATGAGCAGCGGCACCAGCAGGAAGGCGCCGCCGGCCCCGACCAGCCCCGCGAACGCCCCCACCGTGAGGCACACCACGACGGCCCGCCACCGCGCGAAGGTCACCTGCGCGGCGACGAGCGCCGCGCCGGCCGGGTCCATCGGGACGAAGAGGACGACGAGCGCGCTGGTGGCCATGAGGGCGAACACCAGCAGCAGCACCCGATCGTCGACGTAGCGGGAGGCGACCGCGCCGGCGAACGAGCCGATCGCCATCGTCGACCCACCCACCCAGGCCAGCTCGCGATGCACCGCCTGCAGGCGGTGGTGGGCGACGACCCCGGAGGCGGCCGCCACCAGGACCTGCACCATGGTGATGCCGGCCACCGCCTTCATCGGGAGCGGCGCCAGCCCGAGCAGCGGCGGCACGTACAGCAGCAGGGGCACCATGACGATGGCGCCGCCCACGCCGAGCATGCCCGCGACGACGGCGCCGGCGAGCCCCAGCGACGTCAGTGTCAGCGCGAAGACGACGCTCACGCGAGCGGCGCTATTTCAGGCTCGCGTAGTAGGCGGCGAGGTCGGCGAGCGTGTCGTCCCCGATCGACTTCAGCACGGCCTTCATCTTGGTGACCGGCTCGTCACCCGGGCTGCGCCGGTCCGCCTTGAACAGCAGGAGCTGGTTGCGCAGGTAGACGGCGGGCTGGCCGGCGATGCGGGGCACGAGCTTGGCCGGATCGCCCTGCCCCTCGGGCCCGTGACACGCCGCGCACGGCGCCGCCGCAACGCGCCCGCGCTCGACGGCGCTGCGGTCGGGCCGCGAGGTCCCCGGCGTCCGGCGCTGCGCCGCGAAGAACGCGGCGAGCTCATCCACCCCCAGCAGCTTCACCTGCTTGGCGAACGGCTCCATCTCCGCCGACACCCGCCGCCCCGCCGCATAGTCGTCGATGGCCTTGCGAAAATATCCCGGATCCATCCCCGCCAAAATCGGCACCGCCTCCACCCGACTATTCCCCCCAAACCCATGACACGCACTACACGTCACCGCCTTCACATACCCCGCCTGATCCAACACCCCCCCCGCCCCCGCCGTCCCCGCAAACACCGTCCCCGCAAACACCAGCACGCTCACAGCGAGTGCCAGTCCCAGCGCCAAGCGAATCACGCTGGTCGTCCGAACCCGCGTCGCCAGAGCGATCAAAACGGGCCAGATGCTAGGCGCCGAGGAGCGACGACTGAGGCGTAGGCGGCCTACGCCGCAGGGAGGAGCGACGAGGCAACGACGCAGATGGCCCGTTTTCATCGCTCTGCGGCTAGCCAAGGATGTCGGTCCAGATGCTGCGCGCCCAGCTCTCCGCATGCTGCGCGTACAGCGCCGAATGCCCCGGCGTCAGCTTCTGCTCCACCTGCACGACCTTGCCCTTGTCGATCTTGTACGCGTTGACCACCGCCATCGCCTCGCGGTCGTTGACCCAGGAGTAGCAGGTGTTGACGGGGGGCACTTCCGGCGCCGGACGGCCGCTCATGAGATGCACCACCGCGTTCGCGCAGATCTTGCCCATGGCGTTGGCGATCGTCCCCGACTTCGGCACCGGCAGTCCCGTGGTCGCGTCACCGATGACGTGGACGCCGCGGTGCTTGAGCGACTCGTAGGTGACGTGGTCGACCTCGCACCACCGGCGGTCGGCGCCGACGAGGTCGGCCTGCACCGCGATGGTGCCGGCGCGCTGGGGCGGGATCAGATTCACGACGTCGTAGCGGACCTTGTCGCCGAAATCGGTGGTGACCTCGCGGGCGCCCGGATCGACCTTCACCACCTTGTTGGAGGCTCGGTAGTCGATGTTGGGGTACGCCTGCCAGGCCGCGCGGAACAGCGCCGTCTTGGAGACGATGTTCTGGTTGGCGTCCAGCACGATCAGCTTGGCCCGGGGCTTGTGCGTCTTGAGGTACCACGCCACCTGGCACACGCGCTCGTAGGGCCCGGGCGGGCAGCGATAGGCGACCGGTGGCACCGTGAGCACGAACACGCCGCCGTCGGGCATCGCGCGCAGCTGCTTGGCCAGCGCAACCGTCTGCGGCCCGGCCTTCCAGGCGTGCAGCACCGTGTCCTGCGCCGCGCCGAGGCCCTCGACCTGCTCGACCTGGAAGTCGACGCCGGGGGCGACGATCAGCCGGTCGTAGGCGAGCGCGCCGTCGCCGATGCGCACGCGCTTGGCGTCCGGCTCGATCGCGGTGGCCGTCTCGTGGCGCAGCGTCACGCCGTAGTCGTCCAGGCCGCCGTAGCCGAAGGTGAGCGCGCCGATGGCCCGGGCGCCGCTGAGCACGAGGTTGCTGAACGGGCAGGAGACGAACTTGCGGTTGGGCTCCAGCAGCACGACCTCGATCGAGGGATCGGCGAGGCGCACGTACTTGGCCGCGGTGGCCCCGCCCCAGCCGCCGCCGATCACGACGACGCGGCGGCGGTTGGTGGGATCGGTCTCGCCGCGGAACAGCGCGCAGCCCGACAGACCCGCGAGCGCGAGCGCGCCCGCGCTCGTGGTCGACGTCCTCAGGAACTCCCGGCGCGTCATCCGTGCCATCGACCGGCGCCTCCTCGTGGCCGCCGCCGGTAAAATAGCAGAGTCTCGCGCGCCGCGCCTCACTCCAGCGCGCTGACGACGCGGGCGTCCTCGTTCCAGGTGGCCAGCCACGCCCACGCCCCCAGCACGGCGAGCGTGAGGACGATCGCCCCGCCCCAGCCGAGCCACGACGGCAGGAAGATCGCCCAGCCGAGCCGCGGCAGCGCGCCGGTCTGCACGAGCGCCAGTCGCGCGAGCGAGGCGGCGAGCGCGAAGCCGGCCAGCGCGGCCCACAGCTTCACCTGGCCCTCGCCGGCCCGCCAGATCGAGCCGGCGCCGCAACCGCCGGCCAGCGTCATGCCGACGCCGAACAGCGTGCCGCCGGCCAGCGCGCCGACGCCGGCGCCCGGGAAGACCCAGTCGCCCTTGTCCTTGAGGTCGACGAACTTGAGGATTGCGAAGCCCAGCATGCTGACGGCCAGGGCCAGCGCCGCCGCCCGCGTGTGCTCGGCGTCGCCGGTCATGAACGGCTCGCGGAACGCCCGGACCAGGCAGAAGCGCGAGCGCTGGAACACCACGCCGAAGACCACGCCGAAGAGCAGGAACACGCCCTGGGTGGGATAGCCGCCGCGCGCGTAGAGGAACGGCAGCGCGAGCAGCGCGGCCGCCAGCAGCAGGCCGGCCAGCGGCTGGCGGCTCGGCCGGGCCGCCGCCGGCGCGCCGTACACGCGCGCGGTGCCGCTGGACCACGCGGGCCGGTGCGCCATCTCCCAGAGCAGGTAGCGCAGGCCGAGGAAGGCGCCGAGACCGAGGCCGAGCATCATGGCGAAGCCGGAGAGGCTGAGCGCGCTCACCGCCGAGAAGAAGCCACCGATGTTGCAGCCGAAGGCCAGCATCGCGCCCGTGCCCATCAGCAGGCCGCCGGCGGTGCCCTTGACCAGCTCGCCGCGCGGCGGCACCCGGATCGCGAACTCGCGACTGAGCAGCGCTGCCGTGAGCCCGCCGAGCAGCACGCCCAGGTTCAGCAGCGAGCCGGAGTAGAGCCACGGCGCGATGAGATCCGCGCGAGGCGCCAGGCCGAGGCCGGTGAGCGCCCAGTCGCCCCAGTTGCGCAGGCCGTCGGAGGCCGTCCACGGGCGGTCGAACGCGAACAGGAAGACGTTGATCGTGGCGACGAGGATGCCCGCGCCCCACACGGGCCACGGGCGAGAGAAGACGGCGGCGTACTGCGCCGAGAGGGCCGGGCCCATCAGCGCCCGGGCGCGATCTCCCGCTGGCGGCTGACACCGTAGCCGGCCTTGGCCCAGGCCGACATGCCGCCGGTGACGTTGTGGAATGAGCCGAGGCCGTGACGCTGCAGCGCGCCGATGACGGCGCTGGAGCGCAGCCCGCCCGCGCACAGCACGACCGTCGGCCGGCCGGCCGGGATCTCGCCCAGACGCGCGACCGCCTCGAACATCGGCAGGTGCAGCGCGCCGTCGATGTGGCCCTCGTCCCACTCCGACGGCTCGCGCACGTCGATCACCGTGATCTCGCGGCCCTGCTCGAGCCAGGCGGCGAGGTCGTGCACGGTGATCTGGGGCACCGTCGCCACCGGCAGCCCCTCGCTGCGCCAGTCGACCATGCCCCACTGCAGGAAGCCGACGATCTCGTCCACGCCCACGCGAGAGAGCGTGGTCACCGCGCGCTCGACGTCGGAGGGCGCGCCCATCAGCAAGATGGGCGCGCCGGCCGGCGCCAGGCCGGCGACGCGCTCGGCGAACTGCGGACCGTCGATCCACACGTTGATGGCCCCGGGCACGTGGCCCTCGCCGAAGTCGACGACCTCGCGCAGATCGAGGACGAACGCACCCTGGGCGATGGCCTCGCGCGCCTCCCGTGCCGAGAACGGGCGCGGCTTGGCGGCGGCCAGCGGGAGCAGCCCCTTGTTCTTGGCGACGATCCGGTCGAAGGCGGCCGGCTTGGGGGGAAGGCCGGCCATGATGAAGTCCACGAAGGCGCGCTTGTCCTCGAAGCGGAAGGCCGGATTGAAGCGGCGCTCGAAGCCGATGGTCGAGCCGGCCTTGGCCGACATCGCCTTGCCGCACGACGAGCCGGCGCCGTGGGCCGGATAGACCTCGACGAGGTCGTCCAGCGGCAGGAGCACCCGGCGCAGGCTTTCCCAGATGTCCTCGGCTGCGGTGGCGCCGCCCAGGTCGGGGCGGCCGACCGAGCCGACGAACAGCAGGTCGCCGGTGAGCACGAACCACGGCTCCGGCCCCCGCGAGTGGTCCACGACGAACACCGAGATCGAGTCCGGCGTGTGCCCGGGCGTATGGGCCACCCGCAGCTCGACGTTGCCGACCCGGATCGCGTCGCCATCGCGCACATCCTGGTGCTCGAACGCCACCCCGGCCGTGTGGTGCACGAGGATCGGCGCCCGGGTGGCAGCGGCCAGGTCGCGGTTGCCGGAGATGTGGTCGGCGTGCGTGTGCGTCTCGAGGATGTGCGTGAGGCGCAGCCCCTTCTTGCGGGCCAGCCGCAGATACTCGGTGACCCGGTCCCGCCCGGGATCGACCACCACCGCCTGCCCCGCCTCGGTGCACCCGATCAGGTAGGACAGGCAGCCCGAATCCTCGTTGACCAGCTGCTGAAAGATCATGGCGCCCTATTCTACGCCGGCCTCCCGCGAATTTGACAGTCGCGCTGCGGGCGGACTAGAGTCGGCTCGCCCGACCGCGGGCGTCGACCTCCGGGCCAAGGAGGAAGACGATGGCCCTTCCAGATGTGGTACTCCCCCACCGTCAAGTGGTGGGTCCGCCTGCGCTACACGCTGCGCACCGGCATCCAGGAGCGCGAACTGATCAGCTTCAAACTCCGCGCCGCCTGACCGGCTGCCGGGTTTCCGCAGCCTGCTAGCGCCTCAAGATTCTCGACCGCACTGAGTCGGGCGCGTTCCCGGCTCGCGGCGGGGGCGGCGGGGGGCCGGGGCGACAGGGTCTCCGGCGGTTCCGTTGGCTTCGATCATGTAGAGCCTCACGTAGGACAGGCTCCGACCAACCCTTCGCGCACTCGGTCGTCTCACGCGGAACCGCCGGAGACCCTGTCGCCCCGGCCCCCCGCCGCCCCCGCCGCGAGCCGGGAACGCGCCCGACTCAGTGGTGCGCGGCCTTCTCCTTCTCCGCCTTCACTTCCTTGACGATCTTCTCGGCCAGGAACGCCGGCACCTCCTCGTAGTGCGAGAACTCCATCGAGTAGCCGCCGCGGCCGCCGCTCATGCTGCGCAGGCTCGACTCGTAGGTCAGCATCTCGGCCATCGGCACCGAGGCCCGCACCACCGCCGTCTCGCCGGTGGGCTCCATGCCCACGATGCGGCCCCGCCGCGAGTTCATGTCGCCGATGATGTCGCCGGCGACGTCGGCCGGCGTGGTCACCTCCACGTTCATGACCGGCTCGAGCAGAATGGGATGCGCCTCCAGGAAGACCTTCTGCAGGCCCATCGAGGCGGCGATCTGGAAGGCCATGTCCGAGGAGTCGACGTCGTGGTAGGAGCCGTCGTACAGCGTGACCTTCAGGTCGACGACCGGGTAGCCGGCGAAGATGCCCTTCTTCATGCAGTCGCGGACGCCCTTCTCCACCGACGGGATGAAGTTGCGGGGCACGGCGCCGCCGAAGATGTCGTCGACGAACTCGAAGCCCCCGCCGCGATGCATCGGCTCGACCCGCAGCCAGGTGTCACCGTACTGCCCGCGACCACCCGTCTGCTTCTTGTACTTGCCCTGCCCCTCGGCCCGGCCCTTGACGGTCTCCTTGTAGGGGATGCGCGGCGGCAGCAGCGAGACGTCCACGTTGTACTTGCGCTTCATGCGCTCCACCGTCATCTCGACGTGGAGGCTGCCGACGCCCGAGATCAGGAGCTGCTTGGTCTCGGGATCGAAGTGGTGATGGACGGTCGGATCCTCCTCGGCGATGCGGGCCAGCGCGCTGGAGATCTTGTCCTCGTCGCCGCGCGTCTTGGGCTGCACGGCGAAGTTGATGGCCGGCTCCGGGAACGTGATCCGGGGCAGCTCGAAGGGCTGCGCCTCGTCGCACAGGGTGTCGCCGGTCAGCGTCTCCTTCAGCTTCTGGGCGACGCCGATCTCGCCGGGGCCGAGCGACTCCACGTTCTTCTGGGTCTTGCCCTGCAGCCAGGAGACGTGCCCCATGCGCTCCCTGGCCCCGCGGCCGGGATTGAGCAGCGTGGAGTCGGCGCGCAGCGTGCCGGCGTACACCCGGAACAGCGAGAGCTTGCCGATGTGCGGGTCGGACAGCGTCTTGAAGACCTGCGCGGTGACCGGGGCCTTGGGGTCGGCCGCCCGGGTCCCGGCCTGCTTGGCCTTGAGGTCGGTGCCCCCGACCTCGGGCCGGTCGGCCGGCGAGGGGAACTCGTGGACGATCAGGTCGAGCAGGGCCTGGCTGCCGATGCTCTTGGTGGCGGCGGCGCACAGGACGGGGACGATCTTGCCCTGGGTGATGCCGGCCCGTAGCGCCTTGAGCATCTCGGCCTCGTCGAGCGAGCCCTCCTCGAGATACTTGGCCAGCAGGTCGTCGTCGGTCTCGGCGGCCGCCTCCACCAGCTTCTCGCGCCACTCCTTTACGCGGTCCGCCGCCTCGGCCGGGATGGGGACTTCGGCCGGCTTGCCGTCGGCGTAGACCGTGGCCTTCTGGGTCACCAGGTCGACGAAGCCGCGGAAGCCGCTCTCCTCACCGATGGGAATGTGCACGGGGACGACGCGACCCTTGAGCCGGCGGGTGATCGACTCCAGCGTCCGGAAAAAGTCGGAGCGCTCGCGATCGAGCCGGTTGACGACGATGGCCCGCGGCAGCTCGAACTCGGTGGCGAACTTCCAGACCTTCTCGGTCTGCACCTGCACGCCGGCGACCGCGTCGACCACCACCACCGCCGCCTCCACCACCCGCAGCGCCGCCCGGGCGTCGGCGATGAAATCCCCGTAGCCCGGCGTGTCGACGACGTTGATGCGATGGCCCTTGTAGTCCAGATAGGCCACCGCCGTGTTGATCGATATCTTGCGCTTGATCTCGTCGGGGTCGAAGTCGGTGGTGGTGCTGCCGTCGTCGACGCGGCCCAGTCGGGTCACCGCGCCGGTGGCGAAGAGCAGCGATTCCACCAGCGAGGTCTTGCCCACGCCGCCGTGACCCACGACACCGATGTTGCGGATCTTCCCGATTTCGAGTGCCATTGCTCCGACCTCCTCGAAGGACGATGCGGTGGGGGGATGCTACCACCGAACCGGGGGGTCGGTTAAGCCCCGAGGGCGGCCCGGACGTGGGCCCGGATTTCCTCCTCGCCGCCGCGCAAGTCGATCGGCGTGGGCAGCTCGGGCGGGGTGTACTTGATGCCGGCGCCGGTGAGCATGATGACCACGCGGGCGTCGGCCGCCACCTGCCCGCGGTCCTTCATGATGGCGAGGGCGGCGACCAGGGCCGCGCCCTCCGGCGAGGTCCAGACGCCCTCCAGCCGCGCCAGCAGGTGCTGCGACTCCACGATGGCGCGCTCGCTCACCGCGACGGCGTCCCCGCCGGACTCGCGCAGGACGCGCAGCATCTGGCGGCCGGCGAACGGCGACGGCACCCGCAGCCCGACCGCATGCGTGGTCGGATCGTCCCAGGCCGCGGTCGTGTCGGCCCCCGCGTGGAAGGCCTTGACCACGGGCGCGCAGCCCTCGGCCTGGACCGCGACGAAGCGCGTGCGGCCGCTCACCCAGCCGAGCTGCCGCAGCTCGTCGAAGCCCTTGGGAATGCCGACCAGGCCGGTGCCGCCGCCGGTCGGGTAGAGCAGGAGGTCGGGCAAGGTCCAGCCGAGCTGCTCGGCCAGCTCGAGCCCCATCGTCTTCTTGCCCTCGAGCCGGTAGGGCTCCTTCAGCGTCGAGAGATCGAACCAGCCGATCTGGGGCGCGACCGCGCCGACGACCTTGCCGGCGGTGGCGATCGAGCCCTCGATGGTGAAGACCTTGGCGCCGGCGATGGCGGCCTCGGCCACGGCGGCCGGCGGCGTACCCCGCGGCACGATCACCGCGCACGGCAGCCCGCACGCCGCCGCGTACACCGCGGCGGCGCCCCCGGCGTTACCGGCCGAGGGGATGATGAAGCCGCGGGCGCCCAGCGTGCGCGCCTTCGTGATCGCCATGCCGAGTCCGCGCGCCTTGAAGGACCCGGTGGGATTCTGGCCCTCGTCCTTGCCCCAGAGGTGGCGCAGGCCGAGGTGCGCGGCCAGCCGCGGCAGCGCCAGCAGCGGCGTGCCGCCCTCCCCCAGCGTGACCGGCGTCTCGCCATCGGCCAGCGGGGTGAGCTCGCGGAAGCGGTACATCCCGGGCGGCCGGGTCTGCAGCGCCGCCTTGCTGACCGCGCCCTTCACACGCTCGAGGTCGTACCGCACCGCCAGCATCTGGCCGCACGTCTCGCAAACGGTCTGGGTGCGGCCGGCGTCGTGGCGGTGGCCGCAGACGGTGCACTCGATGTGGCTGACGAAGCTCACTCCGGACGGCGGCGTCAGGGCGCGACGACCTTGTTGGCCAGCACGCCGATGCGCTCGACCTCGGCTTCCATCTTGTCGCCGGCCTTGAGGAACTTGCCGAGCGCGGCCCCCACACCCTCGGGCGTGCCGGTGGCGATGACGTCGCCCGGCCGGATCGTGAAGCCCTGGGAGAGCACGGCGATGCACTCGTCGACGGGGAAGATCATCTTCGAGGTGTGGCTCGACTGCCGCGTCTGCCCGTTGATGCGCATGGCCACGCTCAGCGCCTGCGGGTCGGGGATCTCGTCGGCGGTGACGAGCACCGGGCCCATCGGACAGAAGGTGTCGAGCGACTTGCCCTTGAACCACTGGCCGTGACGCTTCTGGAGATCCCGCGCGGTCACGTCGTTGACGATCGTGTAGCCGAACACGTGCTGCAGCGCCTGCTCGCGCGCGATGTCCCGGCCGGCGGTGCCGATCACGACGGCAAGCTCGACCTCGTAGTCCAGCTCCTGCGTGGCGGCGTGATGAATCACCTTCGCCCCCGGCGCCACGACGGTCTCGGGCGCCTTGGTGAAGTAGACGGGATGCGGCGGCGCCTCGGCGCCGCGCTCGGCGGCGTGCGCCTTGTAGTTGCGGCCCAGGCAGAAGACGTTGCGGGCCGGCCGCGGGATCGGCGCCTCCAGCCGCACCCGGGCGGCGGGCGCGCCCAGCTTGCGCTCGGCCAGGGCGGCCACGCCGTCGCGCTTGACGACGGCCTCGCCGTGGCTCAGCGCCTCGCGGGCCAGGGCCAGCGCGTCGGCGCCACCCTGGATCAGCTCGAGCATCGTCTTGGGGAACCCGCGCCCGCGGCGCACGGTGCCGCGCTCGTGGGCCAGGTCGGCGGCGAGCGCGCCGAGATCGAGGACGACGTCGTCGACCAGCGCGCCGACCCGGGGCTTGGACGATCCCTTGCGATAGGTCACCAGTCGCATAGGCTCAGCGCTCTTTCAGCAGCACGACGAGCACGCGTGCCGGCTTCTTCGACTCGTTCGCGGAATAGTGTACCGCCCCCTTGGGCGCCCACTCGACCTGCCCGGCCTGCACCCGCGTCTTGCCCTTGCCCTTCGTGATCACCGAGAACTCCCCGTCCAGCACATAGGCGAACTCGTCCACCGGCGTCTCGTGCTCCTCCCCCTTGAACCCGGGCGGAAACACGAACTCCATCACCAGCACCCGCTCATTGTCGACCAGCGTCTTCTCCTCGACCTGCGCTGTCGTCCCAAGAACCGGCGCAAAGAGGAACACGGCGAGCGTCGCCGCCAGCGCAATCCGAGCCGGAGTGAACCAGGCGACAAGAAGATGCGTCACGCGATGATCCTCCTGACCGAAGTGTACAACCTCGGCGGAGCGTGCAGCCTGGGCGCAGCGCGCCACCTGAGCGTAGCGTACAACCTGACCGGGGCGGACAAGCTGACCGGAGCGTACAACCGCTCCGAGCGCCGGCTTCGCCGGCGCAATCCTGCCGTTTGATCTAGGGGGAGGCAGGGAGGAGCACGCCGAAGGCGTGCGACGACCGTCGGAAGGGGGACAAAGTCCCCCTCCGAGTCTAAATCGATCTCCGCATCGCCATCCGCTCGGGCAGCGTCAGGCCCCGGTCCTTGGCGGTCTGGGTCAGCTCCTGGGGCAGGGCGAAGCGGACGTCCTCCTCCACCACGTGGACCTCGCGCACCTTCACGCCCTCGCCGCGCAGGGTCTCCACCGCCTGCGACACCAGCACCTCCGGCGTCGAGGCACCGGCGGTGATGCCGATGCGGGCGGCGCCGATGAGCCAGTCCTCGCGGATGTCGCCGACGTCGTTGATCAGGTAGGCCCGCGTGCCGGCCGTCTGGGCCACCTCCACCAGCCGCTTGGCGTTCGAGCTGTTGGCGGCGCCGATCACCAGCAGCACGTCGACGTCGTCGACCAGGCGCTTGACCGCGGTCTGGCGATTCTGCGTCGCGTAGCAGATGTCGTCGCGCGAGGGGCCGACGATCTTGGGGAACTTGCGCCGCAGCGCCTCGATGACGTCGCGGGTGTCGTCCACCGACAGCGTCGTCTGCGTCAGGTAGGCGACCTTGTCGGGATCGGGCACGGAGAGCCGCTCGACCTCCTCCGCGCTGTCCACCACCACGATGCGCTCGGGCGCCTCGCCCAGCGTGCCGATCACCTCGTCGTGGTCCTCGTGGCCGATCAGGATGATCGAGTAGTCCTCGCGCGCGTAGCGGATGGCCTCCAGGTGGACCTTGGTCACCAGCGGGCAGGTGGCGTCGATCACCCGCAGCCCGCGCCGCCGCGCCTCCTCGCGCACCGCCGGCGAGATGCCGTGGGCGCTGAAGATGACGGTGGCGTCGTCGGGCACCTCGGCCAGCTCGTCCACGAAGATGGCACCCTTCTGGCGCAGCGTCTCGACGACGAGCCGGTTGTGCACGATCTCGCGGCGGACGTAGACCGGCGGCGGGCACACCGACAGCGCCACCTCGACGATGTCGATGGCGCGCTCGACGCCCGCGCAGAAGCCACGGGGCCCGGCCAGGAGGATCTCGGTGATCGGAGCCTTCATCACGACACCCTCATTCGAAGAAGAACGACACGCCGGCCACGCCGGTGTGCGACTCGAAGCCGCGGTTGCGAACCTCGGTGTTGCCGTTGGACACGTGCTGGTAGCGATAACCACCGTACACGGCCGTGCGGTCGGTCAGGAAGTAGGACAGGCCGGCGCCGGCCCACAGCATGAAGGTGAAGTCGGAGTTGATCTCCGCCACCTTGAGGTCGGTCCCGCCCGCCGCCGCCGCCGCCTCGACGTAGGGCACGAAACTCCCGAGCGAGAGGAAGTGATAGCGGAGCGTCACGCCCATGCCGGCGAAGAACGCGTCGACCGGATCGAGGTACCGCTGGTAGACGGGCTCGAGCCCCACCTCGAAGGACCCGTGCAGCGGTCCGGGCCCGACCGGGCTGAAGGGCAGCCAGCCGAAACGGAGGCCGGCGTTGACGAACTCGAGGCCGGTGAAGACGTGCTTGTCCTCGAGGTTGAACTGCTGGCCGTAGCCCGCCTCCGGTGAGATCACGAAGGCCCCCTGGTGAAACGTCTGGGCGGGGTCGAAGGCCAGCGCGGGGGAGGCCATCAGCAGCGCCAGCAACGCGACGACCGCGAGCCGGACCCGGGGGATCATGGCTCGATCAGGACCTTCAGCGCCGTGCCGTTGGCCATCAGCTCCAGAGCCTCGCGGACTCCGCCGAGCCCCATGCGCTGCGTGATGAGGGCCTCGGGCTCGATGGTGTTCGCCTCGAGCAATGCCACCGCGCGCCGGATCAATTCGGGCGTGTGGTGGAACGCGCCGAGGAGTGCCAGCTCCTCGTAATGCGCCCGCCGCGTGTCCACGCTGACGGTCGTGCCGGGCGCGCATCCGCCAAAGAATACCACGCTGCCGCCGCGCCCCACCGCATCGATGGCCTGCCTCCAGACTTCCGGACGGCCGGTGGCGTCGATCGTCACCTCCGCCCCGCGGCCACCGGTGGCGGCCCGCAGATCGGCGACGACGTCGTCGGTCGCGGTGGCGTCGAGCACCTCGGCGATGCCGAGGCTCCGCACCCGATCGAGGCGCCAGCCGCGCTTGCCCACGAGGATGACCCGGGCCTGGCGCGCGCCGGCGACCATGGCCAGCAGGCAGCCGAGCGGGCCGTGGCCGAACACCACGACCGTCTGCCCGCCCTCGACACGGGCCCGCTCCACCCCGGCCAGGGCGCAGGCCAGCGGCTCGGCGAAGGCGGCGCGCGCCGCCGGCGTGGCCGGATCGAGCCGCACGAGGTTGAGCGCGACCAGCCGCGGGGGCAGCGCGATGAACTCGCCATAGGCACCGTTGACGAACAGCAGGTCCTCGCAGAGGTTCGGGCGCCCGGCCAGGCAGAGCGCGCAGCGGCGGCAGGGCGCGGAGTTGGCGGCGACCGCGTGGTCGCCCTCGCGCACGCTGCGCACGCCGGCGCCGACGGCGGCCACGCGGCCGGCGAACTCGTGACCGAACACCGTCGGCACCCGCGGGATCATCACCGGGTGGCCCCGGCGCAGCGTCTTCACGTCGGTGCCGCAGGTCAGCGCGGCGTCGATGCGCAGGACCACCTCGCCCGGCCCCGGCTCCGGGACCGGGACCTGCTCGTCGCGCAGATCGCCCGGGCCGTGGAACACCTGCGCGCGCATCGTCGTCACGGCGTCACGTAGACCTTCAGCGCCTCGCGGCGGCGCATCAGCTCCACCCCCTCGGCCAGCCGCTCGAGCGGCAGCCGGTGCGTGACGAGCGCGTCGACGGCCACCTTGCCCGCGGCGAGCAGCCAGAAGGCCCGGGCGAGCGTGGCCGGCGAGGACGAGTAGGTCGAGGTCACGGTGAGCTCCCGGTGATAGAGGGTCGCGAGCGGCAGCGGCAGGCTGTCCCCCGGGCCGCCGGCGAAGAAGTGCAGCGTCCCGCCCTCGCGGACGAGGCCCGCGGCCCACGGCAGCACGTCGGCGCCACCGCCCGTGATCACGACGTGGTCGGCGCCGCGCCCGTCGCTCAGCTCGCGCGCCGCGATCGCCGCCGTGTCGGCGTCACCGGCCACCCGCGCGCCCAGCGTCCGCGCCAGCGCCGCCCGCGGGCCCAGCGGGTCGGCCCCGACGACGACGGCCCCGGCCCGGCGCAGGAGCTGCACGAACAGGCAGCCGATGGAGCCCAGCCCCACCACGACGGCGGTGTCGCCCGGCTCGATGCGCGCGCGGTCCACCGCGCGCACGCAGCAGGCCAGCGGCTCCACGAACGAGGCCTCCTCGTCCGTGAGGTGATCCGGGATCCGGAACGTCGCGTGACGCACGTTGGCCGGCGGCACCCGGACGTACTCGGCGAAGCCGCCCGGGTCCAGGTTGGAGGCCTTGAACGCGCGGCACATCGACTCGCTCCCGCGCCGGCAGTAGTGGCACTCGCCGCACGGCACGTGGTGGGCCGCCACGACGCGATCCCCCACCCCGAAGCCGGCCGCACCGTCACCCGCCTCGACGACGTCGCCGACCACCTCGTGGCCGAGCACCACGGGCCCGCGCGTCTCGGGGGCGACGATCTTGGCGATGTCCGAGCCGCAGAGCCCGCAGCCCCGCACGCGGAGCACCAGCTCGCCGGCGCCGGCGACCGGCCGCGGCCACTGCCCGGGCGTGATGCGCCCGCCGCCCTGGAAGACCGCCACCCTCATCGGCGGGCCGGCCTCACGCCGCCCTCCGGTCGCGGCGCAGGCGCGCCGACGCCCAGCAGCGCAGGGCGATCGCCACCTTGCGCCGCGCGGGCAGCGTGATGCGCTCGCCGAAGACCGCGAAGCGCCGCGCCTCGATCTCGTCGAGCAGCGCGCGGTAGATCCCGCCCATGATCTGGGCGGCGATCAGCGAGCGGGCGTCGGCGGCGGGATAGGCGGCGGCCGCGGAGGCGTAGAACTGGCGGGCCCGGGCGGCCTGGTGCTCCATCAGGCGCACGAATCGCTCGCCGTGGCGGCCGGCGACGAGGTCGTCCTCGCTGACGCCGAATTCCCGGAGGTCGCGCTGCGGCAGGTAGACGCGGCCGTCGCGGGCGTCGGCGCCGACGTCGCGCAGGATGTTGGTGAGCTGCAGCGCGGTGCCCAGGTGCACGGCGTACTCGCGGGCCCGGGGATCGGTGTATCCGAAGATCTCGATGCAGCAGAGCCCGACGGCCGAGGCCACGCGATAGCAGTACGGGTAGAGCTCCTCCGCCGTCTCGAACCGGACGCGCTCGAGGTCCATCGCGCAGCCCTCGATGATGGCCTCCAGCGCGGCCCGCGGGATCGGATAGGCCCGCACGGCGGCGGCCAGCTGGCGGGCGATGGGATGCTCGGGCGGCGGCCCCGGCTCGAAGCAGCGGGCCACGTCGGCGCGCCAGGCGGCCAGGCCGGCGCGCTGCGCGTCGGCGTCGCGGCCGAGGTCGGCCACGTCGTCCACGGTGCGGCAGAAGGCGTAGACCGCGTAGAGCGCGTCGCGGCGCGCGCGGGGCAGCGTGAGGAAGGCGTAGTAGAAGTTCGAGCGGCTGCGCCGGGTGAGCGTCGCGCTGAGGCTGCCGAGGCTCATGCGCGCGCCGCCCGCCGCGAGCGCGTGTAGCCGTGAGCCTCGAACCAGGCCACGGCGTCGGCCAGCGCCACCCGCACGTCGGTCTGCGGCAGCCCCAGCTCGCGCACCGCCCGGGCCGCGCTGAAGTACATCCGCTTGCGCGCCATGCGCACCGCCGTGAGGGGCACCGCGGGCGGGCGGCCGGTCAGCCGCGCCAGCGCCTCCGAGCCGGCGGCGCCGAGCCACGCCAGGGCGTACGGCACGCGGAACCGGGGCGGGCGGCGGCCGGTGAGCTCGGCCAGGATCCCGAAAATCTCGTCCAGCGGCAGGTCGCGGTGGCCGAGGATGTAGCGCTCGCCGGGCTTGCCGCGCTCGGCCGCCAGCAGATGGCCGCGGGCGACGTCGCGGACGTGGACCACGTTGAGCCCGGTGTCGACGGTCGCGATCATGCGGCCGAGCATGAAGTCGACGACCATCTGCCCGGTCGGCGTCGGCTTGACGTCCCAGGGCCCGATCGGCGCCGAGGGATTCACGATCACCACCGGCAGGCCGCGCCGGGCGAGGTCGACGGCGACCTGCTCGGAGAGGAACTTGGAGCGCTTGTAGTCACCGACCATGTCGGCCAGCGTGACCGGCGTGTCCTCGGTGCCCGGGCTGCCGTCCTTGGGGATGCCGAGGGCGCCGACGCTGGAGGTGTGCACGATGCGACTGGCGCCCGCCTCACCGGCGGCCTCCAGCACCGTGCGGGTGCCCTCGACGTTGGTGCGGTAGAGCGCGGCCGGATCGGGCGTCCACAGCCGGTAGTCGGCCGCGACGTGGAAGACCGTCGGCACGCCCCGCACGGCGCGCCGCACCGAGTCGGCGTCCAGAATATCGCCCTCGGCGATCTCGACCGCCACGCCCTCCAGCGCCCGGCGGTCGCCACCCCGCCGCGCCAGCACACGCACGGTCGCCCCCGCCGCGACGAGCTCGCGAGCGACGTTCGCGCCGATGAAACCGGTACCGCCGGTGACGATTGTATCGATGGCGTTAGGCTATTGTAGCGACGGCGCTAGTTCGGGTAGGGGCGTGGGTGGGCTGCTATAGAAAGTGGTGGGTCCGACACACCCCCGCGCCCCGCGCAAACAACCCGGCCGAACCCGCGGGTGGGCGCCCCCCCCCAATATAGCCGCCCCCCCCCCGCGCAAAACACCCCAAAAACCCAACGAAACCCGGGGGGGGGCGGGCGCCCCGCCGG
>JBGQLG010000116.1:0-17119 GCA_041499965.1 Methylomirabilia bacterium | reverse complement strand
CCCCGGCGAGCTCCGCTCGCTGGCCGAGGTCAGGGGGGCGATCGATGCGATTGATCGGCGGCGGGCGCCGCGGCGGGCGGCGCGGGTGATCGAAAACGCGCGGCGGCTGGCGCGCGCGCACGGGATGGATCCCGACCTGGCGGCGCCGATCTACCGGGCGATGATCGCGGCGTTCATCGACGACGAGATGGTCGAGCACCGCCGTCTCGGCGCGAAACGCTCACTGCAACGGAGGTCTGGATGAAGCGTGTCGTGTCAATCCTGGCCGTGCTGGTCCTGCTGGCGACGGTGGCAGTCCACGCGCAGGCCCCGACGAAGGTGACGGTGGGTGTCCTGAAGCTGACGTCGTCGGCGGTGCTCTTCCTGGGAGTGGAGAAGGGCTACTTCAAGGAGTTCGGCCTCGAGCCCGAGCTCGTTTACTTCCAGGCGGCGCAGCCGGTTGCGGTGGCGCTGGCCTCGGGCGACGTCGAGGTGGGCGCCACCGGGCTCACAGCGGGGCTCTTCAACATCGTGGCGGGCGGCGTGCAGATCTGGATCGTCGCCGACAAGGGCCGCGAGTGGCCGGACCACAACCTCACCGCGCTGCTCGTGCGCAAGGATCTCTACGACGCCGGCGCCCGCACGATGCGCGATCTCAAGGGCAAGCGGATCGGGATCACCCAGGTCGGCTCCACGTTCCACTACAACATCGGCCGGTACCTCGAAAAGGAGGGGATGGCGCCGGGCGACGTCGAGCTGGTGCCGCTGCAGGCGCTGCCCGCGCTCAACGACGCGCTCGTGGCCAGGCGCGTGGACGCCGTCGCCACCGCCGAGCCGTTCGTCTCGCGCCTGGAGACGGCGGGCGCCGGCGTCACGATCGTGCGGACGGGCGACACGTTCCCCTGGCAGATCGCGACCATGATGTATTCGGCGAAGTTCGCCCGCGATCGCGCCCACGCCGTGGCCTTCATGAAGGGCTACGTGAAGGCCTCGCGCCACTACTTCGATGCGGTGCTGGCGGCCACGAGCGGCCCGGCCCACGACGAGGTCGTCGCGATCACCGCGAAGTACACCGGCGCCAGCCCCGAGCTGATCCGCAAGGGGTTCCCCTACCAGGATCGCGATGGCCGCCTGATGCCCGGCGACGTGGGGCGACAGACGGCGTGGTGGCACCAGCAGAAGCTGCTCAAGGCGCCGGTGGCGGAGAAGGACATCGTCGACGAGAGCTTCCTGCGCGACGCGCTCAAGGGGTTGCCATGACGCCGGACGGCGCGCTGGCCGGGCGCGCGACGCTCCCTGTATGATGGGGCGCCCGGTGCCTATCCAGTGAAGATCAAGAAGCTGCTGATCGCCAACCGCGGAGAGATCGCCGTGCGGGTCATCCGGGCGTGCCGCGAGCAGGGGATCGCCACCGTGGCGGTCTTCTCCGAGGCGGACCGCGAGGCCCTGCACGTGCTGATGGCCGACGAGGCCTATCCGATCGGGGCGGCGCCCGCGGTCGAGAGCTACCTGGCCATCGACAAGCTCGTGGCCACGGCCCGGCGGGCCGGTGCCGACGCCGTGCATCCCGGCTACGGCTTCCTGGCCGAGAACGCGCGCTTCGCCGAGGCCTGCGCCGAGGCCGGGCTGACGTTCGTGGGGCCCCCGCCGGCCGCCATCCGCGCCCTGGGCGACAAGACCGCGGCGCGCAAGATCGCCCGCGACGTGCAGGTGCCGATGGTGCCGGGCACGCTGGAGCCGCTCCGCTCCGACGACGAGGCGCGCACGCTGGCCCGCGAGCTCGGCTTCCCCGTGATGCTCAAGGCGGCCAGGGGCGGCGGCGGCAAGGGGATGCGGCTCGTGCGCCGCGAATCGGAGCTGGCCGACGCGCTGCGGGCCGCGCGCTCCGAGGCCGGCGCCGCCTTCGGCGACACTGCCGTCTACCTGGAGCGCGCGGTCGGCGAGCCGCGCCACGTCGAGATCCAGGTGCTGGCCGACGCGCACGGCACGATCGTGCACCTGGGCGAGCGCGAGTGCTCGATCCAGCGACGCCACCAGAAGCTGGTCGAGGAGAGCCCCTCGCCGGTCGTCGACGCGGCGCTGCGCGCGCGCATGGGCGAGGCCGCCTGCCGCGTGGCCCGGGCGGCCGGCTACGTCAACGCCGGTACCGTCGAGTTCCTGCTCGACGCCGACCGCAACTTCTACTTCCTGGAGATGAACACGCGGCTGCAGGTCGAGCATCCGGTCACCGAGATGGTCACCGGCATCGACCTCGTGCGCGAGCAGCTGCGGATCGCCGCCGGCGAGCCGCTCGGCTACGGCCAGGACGACGTGCGGTGGCGGGGCTGGGCGATCGAGTGCCGCATCAACGCCGAGGACCCGTTCGCCGGCTGGATCCCCTCGCCGGGGACGATCACCGGCTGGCGGGCCGCCACCGGCCCCTGGGTGCGCGACGACTCCGGCGCCTACGAGGGCTACACGGTGCCGCGCTGGTACGACACGCTGATGGCCAAGCTGATCGTGTGGGCCGACGACCGCCCGGCCGCGGTCGAGCGCATGCTGCGTGCGCTGGGCGAGTACACCGTGGTCGGCGTGCGCACGACCATCCCGGCCCTGCAGCGCATCGTCGCCCATCCCGACTTCCGGGCCGGGCGGCTGTCGACGGCGTTCCTCGAGCGCATCCTGCCGGAGCTGCGCCCGAACGACGGGCGCTTCGCGACGGTCGCCACCATCGCCGCCGTGCTCGCCGAGCACGAGCGCGCCCGCCGGGGCGAGGCGGCGGCGGGGGACGTCGAGCCGCCGAGCCGCTGGCGACTGGCCGCGCGCCCGGGCTGGACCGCCTCGTGAGATACGTCGCCACGCTGGGCGGCGAGCCCACCGTCGTCGAGGTCACCGGTGGCGCCGACGGGCACTATCGCCTCACGCTCGGTGACGAGGTGTGGGAGGTCGACGCGCGCCTGGGCGAGCACGGCATCGCCTCCCTGCTGGTCGGCGGCGTCTCCCACGTCGCGTCCGTGGTCGATCGCGCCGGCACCTGCGTGGTGCAGGTGGGGGGCGAGACGTACGAGATCCTGGTCGAGGAGCAGACGCGCTGGATCATCCGTACGCGCGGCGGCGCCGCCGGGGCGGGCCGCGGACAGACCCTGACCGCGCCGCTTCCGGGTAAGATCACCCACGTTGCCGTGCGGCCGGGCGACGCGGTCCGGGCCGGCGACACCCTGGTGGTCATCGAGGCGATGAAGATGGAGAACGAGTTCAGGGCGACGGCGGCGGGTACCGTGGCCGAGGTACGCGTCCAGCCCGGGCAGGCGGTGAACCCCGGGGACGTGTTGATGGTTATCGAATGAAGACGGCCACGGAGTCGGCGGCCATCAGCTTCTCGGGCGTCAACAAGTGGTTCGGCAAGCTGCACGTGCTGCGCAAGATCGATCTGTCGGTCGCCACCGGCGAGGTGGTGGTCGTGTGCGGGCCCTCGGGCTCGGGCAAGTCCACGCTCATCCGCACGGTCAACGGCCTCGAGCGGGTGCAGGAGGGCGATATCGTCGTGCTGGGCGACTCGATCACGGGTCGGGGGGTGAACCTGCCGGCGCTGCGCACGCGCGTGGGCATGGTGTTCCAGTCGTTCAACCTCTTCCCCCACATGACCGCGCTCGAGAACATCATGCTGGCGCCGCTCAAGGTGCGGAAGCTCTCGCGGGGGGACGCCGAGAATGCCGCCCGCGGGCTGCTCGAGCGCGTGGGCCTGCGCGAGAAGGCCGACCACTATCCGGCCAATCTCTCCGGTGGCCAGCAGCAGCGGGTGGCCATCGCCCGTGCGCTGGCCATGCAGCCCAAGATCATGCTGTTCGACGAGCCGACCTCCGCGCTGGACCCCGAGATGATCAACGAGGTGCTCGACGTCATGACCGTGCTGGCTCGCGAGGGCATGACGATGATGTGTGTCACCCACGAGATGGGCTTCGCCCGCCGGGTCGCCCATCGCGTCGTCTTCATGGACGAGGGGCAGGTGATCGAGCAGGCCAAGCCCGAAGAGTTCTTCACCGCCCCCAAGTCCGACCGCGGACGTCAGTTCCTGTCCAAGATCCTCACTCACTAGGAGGCCACAGATGACACGGATGCTCGTACTCGCCCTCACCCTGGTGGTCGCGCTGACGGCCACGCCGGCGCTGGCCCAGGACACGCTGGAGAAGATCAAGTCGACCGGCACGCTGGTGATCGGCACCCGTACCGGCTCGCCGCCCTTCGCCTACGTCAACAAGGACAACCAGTGGGTCGGCTTCTCCATCGACCTGGTCGAGATGCTGATCAAGCCGGAGGTCGAGAAGGCCGTCGGCAAGGCCATCAAGGTCGAGAAGAAGGAGTCGACGCCGCCCACCCGCATTCCGCTGCTCAGCTCCAACGCGGTCGACCTCATCGCCGGCACCATGACCGACACCCCGCAGCGCCGCGAGTCGGTGGACTTCAGCCTGACGTTCTTCTACACAGGCGCCCAGTTCATGGTGAAGAAGGGCAGCCCCATCAAGAGCGTCAACGACATCGGCGGCAAGCGCATCGCCTCGCAGCAGGGCTCGACCAACGCCAAGATCCTCCGCGAGAAGTACCCGCAGGCCCAGCTGCGCGAGTTCCCCGACCAGCCGGCGGCCTTCCAGGCGCTGCTGCAGGGCCAGGTCGACGCCTACACCAACGACGGCATCCAGCTCTACGGGCTGAAGGCCAAGGCGCCCAAGCCGGACGACTGGGAGGTCGTCGGCGACTTCTACTCCGAGGAGCCCTACGGCATGGCCATGCGCAAGGGCGACGCCAAGTTCAAGGCGGCCGTCGACGCCGGCCTCAAGAACGGCCTGGAGGGCGGCAAGTACTTCGAGATCTACGACAAGTGGTTCGGGCCCAAGGGCGAGCTGCCGTACCCGATGTCGCCCCAGGTGAAGGCCTATCTGATGAAGCAGATCGGCAAGTAGCCGACACGGAGGACCCGGGCGCGCGCGCGTGAACTACACCTTCAAGTGGTCGGTCTTGTGGAGCGGCCAGTCGGGACAGTGGCTGCTCCAGGGGCTCGTCACCACACTGGAGCTGTCGGCGATCGCCTGGGTCCTCGCCGTCGCGCTGGGCATCCTCTCCGGCGCCCTGCGCACGGTGCCGTTCCGGCCGCTGCGGTGGGGCGCCACCGTCTACGTCGAGTTCTTCCGCAACGTCCCGCTGCTGGTGTGGATGTTCTTCTGGTACTTCGGGGTGACGCCGCTGCTGCCGCGCGGGGCCCAGGACTGGCTGTTCAACCACGGGCTGGAGTTCTGGGCGGGCACGATCGCGCTCGGGGTCTATCACGGCGCGCGCATGTCGGAGGTGATCCGCTCCGGCATCGGCGCGATTCCCCGGACGCAGTTCGAGGCCTCGCTGGCCATGGGACTCACGACCTTCCAGGCCTATCGGCTGGTGATCCTGCCGGTGGCCCTGCGACTGATCGTGCCGCCCGGCACCAGTGAATCGCTCAACCTCCTCAAGAACTCGTCGGTGGCCCTGACGATCAGCGTGGCCGAGCTGACCTTCCAGACACGCCAGATCGAGACCTACACCGCCAAGGCCATCGAGGCGTTCACCGCCGGCACGCTCATCTACCTGGTGCTGTGCCTGTCGATCGCCACCATCATGGCGCGGGTCGAGCGGCACTACGCGATCCCGGGGCTGATCTCCCGGGCCAAGGCCGGCTGAGCCGTGGATTTCTCGGTCATCACCAACAACTTCAAGTTCCTCATCGTGCAGGGGCTGATCGGCGTCGGTCCGTTCATCGGCGGCACGCTGCGCCTGGCCATCCCGGCCATCATCCTCGGCTTCGTCCTGGGCATCTTCGTCGGGCTCGCCCGGCTGGCCGCCGCGGCGTGGATCCGGATCCCGGCCACGATGTACGTGGAGTTCTTCCGGGGCGTGCCGCTGGTGATGGTGATCTTCTGGATCTGGATCATCGTCCCCCAGGTCCTGCGGCTGCCGATTCCCGAGTACGGCGTCGCGCTGACGGCGTTCGTCATCTTCGAGGCGGCCTACTTCGGCGAGATCGTGCGGGCCGGCGTGCAGTCGGTGGCGCGGGGCCAGGTGGAGGCCGCGACGGCGCTGGGGATGACGGCCACCAAGACGATGGCCCACGTGGTGCTGCCGCAGGCGCTCAAGAACATGGTGCCGTCGCTGGTGACGCAGATGATCGTGCTCTTCAAGGACACCTCGCTGGCCTCGATCATCGGCTACGTCGATCTCACCAAGGCGGCCCAGATCGTGAACAACCGCGAGATCAAGCCGTTCCAGCTCTATCTGTTCATCGCGGTCGTGTACTGGATCTGCACGTACTCGATGTCGGTGATGGCCCGCCGCCTCGAGCGCCGCACCGCCTGACACCGGACCGTTCCGGAGGGGGAACCACGATGCAACGACGCGTCGCGCTCACCGCCATCGCCGCCAGCCTGCTGCTCCACGCCTCCGTGGCGCTGGCCCACGGCCCCAACCAGCCGCCGCACCAGCAGTACCGGATCGGCGATCTCGCGCTGGAGAGCGGCGAGACCATCAAGGACTTCGCGATCTCCTACGTGACGCACGGCACGCTGAACGCGCAGAAGTCCAACGCGATCCTGATGGTCACCGCGATCAGCGGCAACCACCACCGGCTCGACTTCCTCATCGGCCCCGGCAAGGCGCTCGACACCGGCAAGTACTTCATCGTGGCGACCGACGCCATCGGTAACGGGCTGACGACCTCGCCGTCCACCAGCCAGGCCCAGCCGCGGATGGCCTTTCCGAAGTTCCGCATCCGCGACATGGTGACCTCGCAGCACACGCTGGTGACCGAGCACCTCGGCATCGCGCACGTCGTGGCCGTGGTCGGCCCCTCGATGGGCGGCATGCAGGCCTTGCAGTGGGGCGTGAGCCATCCGGACTTCATGGACAGCCTGGTGGCGATGGTGCCGCTGGCCAAGACGCCGGCCTGGAGCGTCGTCGTCATGGAGGCCAGCCGCAAGGCGATCATGCTCGATCCCGCCTGGAACGGCGGCAACTACACGGCGCCGCCGGCCAGCGGCATTCGCCTCTGGCGCGACATCCTGGGCTTCCTGGCCGCCCGGGCGCCGGAGATGTACCGCTACCAGTTCCCGAACCAGGCCGACGTGCTGCCGTGGCTGAAAACGCAGGAAGACGCGCAGATCCCGCTCTTCGACGCCAACGACTGGATCTACCAGACGTGGGCCTACGATGCCCACGACGTCGGCACCACCCCCGGGATGAACGGCGACTACGTGAAGGCGCTGCGGGCGATCAAGGCCAAGACGCTGATCCTGGCCGGCCAGAAAGATTTGCTCAACCCCGAGTGGGAGCCGCTCGAGGCCTCGCGCTACATCCGTGACGTGCGCTACGTGACGATCCGGCCCGAGGCGATCACGGGCCACGCCTCGGCGGGCGGCCTGTTCCCGGCCGACGTCGACTTCCTGAACACCGAGACCGCCGGCTTCCTCGACCTCGTCACCGGTCGCGGCGCCCGGCTGCGCTGAGAGGAGCGGCTCATGGACCTGTCCCGTCGCGATTTCCTGGCCACCGGCACCGCCGTGGCGGCGAGCGGCGCGCTCGCCGGCCCCGCCCCCGCCCAGACGCCCGTCCAGCTCGCGCAGGCTTCGCCGATGCCGCGCGGGTTCGATCCCGCCGATCCCGCGCTGAAGTACGAGCTGGTCGTCGCCAACGGCGACGTGCTCGACCCGAGCCAAAAGCTGCGCGGCAAGCGCGACATCGGCATCCGCTTCGGCCAGATCGCGGCCGTCGCGCCGAGCATCCCCGCCGACCGCAGCGTGCAGCGCATCGACGTGAGCGGCAAGCTGGTGACGCCGGGCCTGGTCGATCTGCACACGCATCTCTGCCCGCACCTGGGGCTCGGGCTCCCGGCCGACGAGCTGGTACCGATCACGTGCACGACCACCGCCGTCTCGGCGGGTGACGCCGGCTGGCACACCTGGGGCGTCTTCCGTCACCTGGCCCTCGCCGGCTCGCGCACGCGCCTGTTCTCGTTCGTGCACATCTCCTCGATCGGCCTGGCCGGCGGGCTGGCGCCGGGCGAGATGCTCAACATCGACTACGCCAACGTCGACGGCTGCGCCAAGGTGGTCGCCGAGAACCCGGACGTCGTGCTCGGCGTAAAGGTGCGCATCACCGACTCGGTCGTCGGCCAGAACGGGCTGGAGCCGCTGCGCCGCGCGATCCGCGCGGCCGAGCTGGCCGGCAAGGGCGTGCGTGTGATGTGTCACATCGGCTCGGCGCCCGGCAATCTCTCCGACCTGCTCGACCTGCTCCGGCCGGGCGACGTCCTCACGCACGCCTACAGCGGGGCCGGCAACAACACCGTGCAGAACGGCCAGCTGCTGGGGGCGGCGCGGGCGGCCAAGCAGCGCGGTGTCGTCATCGACGTCGGGCACGGCGGGGGCAGCTTCGACTTCACGGTGTGCGAGCCGGCGATGCAGCAGGGCATGACCCCCGATACGATCTCCAGCGACATCCACTCGGTCAGCATCAACACGCCGGGCTATCCGACGCTGCCCTGGGTGATGTCGAAGTTCCTGGCGCTCGGCCTGCCGCTGGAGGAGGTCGTGGCCCGGGCCACGGTCGAGCCCGCCAGGGTGATCGGTCGGGTGCCGGGCCTCGGCACGCTGCAGATCGGCGCCCCGGCGGACCTGGCGATCATGGACGTGGTCGACGGGCCGGTCGAGTTCGTCGACACGCGCGGGAACAAGCGGACCGGGCAGAAGAAGCTGCTGCCGTTCCTCACCATCCGCGGGGGCCGGCCGTTCGGACGTCCGCCGCTGCCGACGCCGTTCGTATATTGATCCTCGGTCAGGGGGGTCGTCGATAGACGCGGCTAGTCCGTCTCGTGGAGCTCGGTGACGCCGGGGGCGGCAGGCGGGCGCCACGGGCGCGCCCGCATGGCTCGCCTGTCGCCGTAAGTCGCTCCGGGCTCGGCTCGCTCGGGCCCCCCATCCCCCAGGGGGGGCTCGGTGGTGGCCTCTTCGAATTGTTGGCGGCTCGCTCGCCGAGCCCGGAGCGACAACGGCGACCACGGCTCGCCATGATGGCGCGCCCGTGGTGCCCGCCTGCCGCCCCCGGCGTCACCGAGCTCCACGAGACGGACTAGGCCACGATGTCGGCGTGGTCGGCGCCGAGAGCTCGCCACGGTGGAGGCAGTGCCGAGATCGCCGCTCGGCGCCGCCGCGTCCCCGTCAACGCTCAATGTCATCGGACTCATCGCCGAGCTTCAGTGTGTACTCTTCACCGGGCCGGCTCTGCTGTTGACGTCGTGAATTCGACACCGTTCGGTCGCCGTGCCTGAGCGGCTGCTCGCCAACGGTGTGCGCCTGCACTGGCGCGAAGCCGGCGAGCCGACGAAGCCGCCGGTGGTGTGGATCCACGGCGGCTCGGTCGAGGACTCGTCGTTCATGGTCGGCGACCTCGAGCCGTTCGTCGGCCGGATCCGCGCGCTGTTCCCCGACACTCGCGGCCACGGCCTGTCGTCCAAGTTTGAGCGCGTCGAGGACTACGGCTATCCGGCCAAGGCCGAGGACGTGCGGCTCTGGCTCGACGCGCTCGGCGTCGACCGCGCGGTGTGGGGCGGCGCGTCCATGGGCGGCGCGCTGTCGCTGTGGGCGGCGATCCACGCGCCCGCGCGGGTGCGGGCCGTGATCTCGATCAGTGGGCCGCCCTACGAGCCGCCGGCCGAGGACAAGGCGTGGTGGCGCGCCCACCGGCCCCTCGTCGAGGCCGGGCGCGTCGCCGAGTACTTCGACGCCAACGTGCGCCTGCGCATGGGCGAGGCGGCGCTGGCACGATTCAAGGCCCGGCCCGAGCGGTACGCCGAGACGATCGACCGGCTGCGCGGCCACTCGACGGCGTCGCTGCTGGCGCTGCTCGACGAGACCTACGGGCGCCGCGAGTGGCTGGCCGACTGCGCGCGCATTCGCTGCCCCGTGCTGGTCGTCGCCGGCAGCGAGGACCACTTCCCGACCGTGGCCATGTCCGAGCGGGTGGCGGCCACGATCCCCGACGCCCGGCTGCGGGTGATCGCGGGCGGGGGACACTTCCCCAATCGAACCCACCGGGCCGAGGTGCAGGCGACGATCGCGGCCTTCCTCGACGAGATCGGCGTCTAGCCGTGATGGGCGGCGGGCCGGGGTAGACTGGCGCCCATGTCCGCTCCCTCAGCCGGCCGCTTCGGCTGCCGGGCCCTCGCCGTCGCCCTGAGCCTCGTGGTGGTTGTCGTGCTGTTCGCGATCGGCGCCCGTGACCCCGTGCTGGGAGCCCGACTCGTGGACGAAAACGACGTGGTCGAGTGGCTGCAGGTCGTGCTGTGCGGCGCCGCCGGCGTGCTGGCATTTCGGCAGGGCCGGGTCGCGCGCCGGGTTGGACAGCCGGCCACGCTCGAGGTGGCGATCGTCGCCGCCATGGCCGTCATCTGCATCGGCGAGGTGGACCTCGATCGGGTGTTCTTCGGCACGAAGATCATCTCGACGCGCTTCTTCGTGAGTCCCACGCACTCGCTGGCCGTGCGGATGCTGGCCGTCCTGGTGGTCGTGGGGCCCCCGTTCGCCGTCGGCGTCTGGCTGCTCACCTACATCCGGAACCTGTGGCGGGCGAGCCTGGACGGCCTGGGCCGACCCTGGGGGCAGACGGCGGCCTTCGGCATGGCGCTGTACGTGGGCGTCGAGATCTTCGAGCGGCCGCTGGGACACATCCGCGGGCTGCCGCTGCACTTCGCCGAGGAGGTGCTGGAGCTCGTCTCGGCGATCTTCATCTTCGTCGGACTCGTCGCCCGGCGCCGAGCTATGATGAGCCGCATGCCCGTCCGACCCTTGATCGTGATCGCCCTGGTGGCGGTGGGGCTCGTCGGTTGCCGGGGCGAGCTGCCAGCCTCGGCCCAGGAAAAGCCCAAACCCCCTTCGCCAGCTCGTGAGGTCCGTGTCGTCCCCGCGACCGAGCGCGCCCAGCCAAGGACGGTCATGGCCACCGGCACGCTGGCCGCCGAGGATCAGGTCACCCTCAGCGCAAAAGTTGCGGGACGTGTCGAAACAATTGACGTCGACCTGGGCACGCGGGTCCTGCGGGGCCAACCGATCGCCCGGCTCGACCAGACGGATTTCAAGCTGCGCATCGAGCAGGCCGAGGCGGGGTTGCAGCAAGCGCGCGCCCGGCTGGGGCTGAGCCCGATCGGCACCGACGAACGGATCGATCCCGAGCAGACCAGCATCGTCCGCCAGGCGCGCGCGGTGCTCGACGAGGCCAGGCTGACCCGCGATCGCAGCATCAAGCTCCTGGAGCAGCAGCTCATCGCCCGCGCCCAGCTCGACACCGCCGAGGCGAATATGCAAGTGGGGGAGGGACGCTACCAGGACGCCCTCGAGGAAGTTCGCAACCGGCAGGGCGTGCTCGCCCAGCGCCGCTCGGAGCTCGAGCTGGCCCGCCAGCAGCTCACCGACACGGTGGTGCTGGCCCCGGTGGACGGCGCGGTCAGCCAGCGCCTGACCTCCCGCGGCGAGTACCTGGCGGCGGGCGCGCCCATGGCCACGCTGGTGCGCATCCACCCACTGCGGCTGCGCGTCTCGGTGCCGGAGCGGGAGGCCCCCGGTGTGCGGACGGGCCAGATGGTCCGACTGACGATCGACGGCGATCCGACGGTGTACAGCGGCCGCGTGGTCCGCCTGGCCCCGATCGTCCAGGAGCTGAACCGCACGCTGACGGTCGAGGCCGAGATCCCCAACGAGCGCGGGGTGCTGCGGGCCGGCGCCTTCGCCCGGGCGGAGATCGTGACCGAGGCGGCCCAGCCGGTCATCACGGTGCCGGCCAGCGCGCTGGTGGTGTTCGCCGGTGTGGAGAAGGTGCTGGTGGTGCGCGGCGGCAAGACGACCGAGGTCCGCGTGCAGACGGGCCGCCGCCTGGGCAGCGAGATCGAGATCCTCGAGGGGCTCAAGCGGGGGGAGTCGGTCGTCGACAATCCCGGCAACCTGACCGGCGGCCAGGCCGTCAGCGTGAAGCCCTAGCCCATGCAGAAGCTCGCCGAAGTCTGCATCAAGCGCCCCGTCTTCGCGACGATGATCGTCATGGCGCTGGTCGTCATCGGCGCCGCCTCCTGGTTCCGGCTCGGCGTGGATCGCTTCCCCTCGGTCGACCTGCCGACGGTGACGGTGCGCGTGGAGCTGCCGGGCGCCTCCACCGAGGAGATGGAGACGACGGTCGCCCAGAAGCTCGAGGAGCAGATCAACACGATCCAGGGCATCCAGGAGCTGCGCTCCATCTCGAGCCCCGGCAACTGCATCGTCATCGTCACCTTCGTGCTGAGCCGGCAGATCGACGTGGCCGCCCAGGACGTGCGCGACAAGGTCTCGATCGCCACCCGCAACCTGCCGCGCGAGATCCGGCCGCCCATCATCTCCAAGACCGACAACGACCAGGCCCCGGTCATCACCATCGCGCTCTCCGGCGACCGCTCCATGCGCGAGCTGACCGAGCTGGCCGACAAGACGGTCCGGCCCGTCCTCGAGCGCTCGACGGGCGTCGGCGAGGTCCGGCTGGTCGGCGGCCTGCTGCGCTCGGTCAACATCTGGGTGGACGCGGACCGCATGGCCGCCTACCAGATCCCGATCACCGCCGTGCGCGACAGCCTGGTGCGCCAGAACGCCGACCTGCCGGGCGGCAACGTGACGGCCGGCCTCAACGAGGCCTCGCTGCGCACGATGGGACGGTTCGCCGATCCCAAGGGGTTCAACGACCTCGTCGTCGCCACGCTGAGCGGCGTGGGTGTGCGCGTGCGGGACATCGGCTACGCCGAGGACGGGACCAAGGAGCAGCGCTCGGCCGCCCGGCTCAACGGCGCGCCCACGGTCATCCTCGAGGTCCGCCGGCAGTCGGGCGAGAACACGGTGGCCGTCATCGAGGGGGTGAAGAGCAAGTTCCCGCTCCTCCAGCGGCAGATGCCGCCCGACGTGACGCTCGACGTCATCCGCGACCAGTCCAAGTACATCTACGCGGCGCTGCACGAGATCAACCTGCACCTGGTGCTGGGCTCCATCCTGGCCTCGCTGGTCGTGCTGGCCTTCATGCGGTCGTGGCGCTCGACGTTCATCGCGGCGATCGCCATCCCGACCTCGGTCATCTCGGCCTTCGGCATGATGTGGGCGCTCAACTTCACGCTCAACAGCGTGACCATGCTGGCCCTGGTGCTGATGGTCGGCATCGTGATCGACGACGCGATCGTCGTGCTGGAGAACGTCTTCCGCTTCGTCGAGGAGAAGCAGATGCGGCCGTTCGAGGCCGCCCGGGAGGCGACGGCCGACATCGGACTGGCCGTCATGGCCACCACGCTGTCGCTGGTCGTCATCTTCGTGCCGGTGTCGTTCATGTCCTCGATCTCCGGCCGCTTCCTCTACCAGTTCGGCCTCACGGCGGCCGTCTCGGTGCTGGTCTCCCTGCTGGTCTCGTTCACCCTGACGCCGATGATGTGCGCGCGGCTGCTGCGGGCCGAGGACGCGGCGGCCGGCGGCGAGCACGGCGCCGCCGCCTCGCGCGGGGGCTTCTACGCCTGGCTGGACCGCGGCTACACGTGGGCGCTGAACCTCGCGATGCGCCACCGATGGGTGGTGGTCGTCGTCAGCGTCGTCACGCTGGCCTCGACGATCCCGATCTATCGCCAGGTGAAGCAGGAGTACATCCCCAGCGACGTCGACGAGTCCGAGTTCGAGGTGCTGGTGTTCGGTCCCGAGGGCATGAGCCTGGCCGCCATGGACGAGGCCATGCAGGCCCTGACCGCGGAGGCCCGCTCGACCAGGGGCGTTGCGGTCACGCTGGCCTCGGCGGGGGGCAGCTTCCTGGCCCGCGTGAACCAGGGCTACATGTACATCCGCACGGTGCCCCACACCGAGCGCACGGTGAGCCTGCACCGCCTGTGGGACGGGCTGCGCCACGGCCAGCCGCTCGCCGCCTTCCGGGGCAACTACGCCCAGCGCGACGTGATGATCGAGCTGCGGCGCCGCTTCCGCAAGTTCCGGGACATCCGCACCCAGGTCCGCAACATCGCCGGCTTCAACATCGGCGGCGGCACCTTCGACATCGACCTGGCCCTGCGCGGGCCCGAGCTCGAGAAGCTGGCGGAGTATGGGGCGATCCTCAAGGAGAAGGCCAAGGCCATCCCCGGCATCGTGGACAGTGACACCACGCTGCAGCTCGACAAGCCCGAGCTGCGGGTGGCCATCGACCGCGACCGCGCCGCCGACCTGCGGGTGGATACCTCGCAGATCGCCACCGCGCTGCGCCTGATGGTGGGCGGCGACGACCAGGTCTCGCGCTTCCGCGATCCCAGCGTCAACGACGACTACGACGTGCAGATCCGGTTGATGGACGCCTACCGGGGCGACCTCAAGACCATCTCGCGCCTGTACGTCTCGCGCGATTCGGCCTCGAACAACCCGGCCACGGGCGCCGCGAACCAGGTGGGCATGGCTCCGGCCGGCGGCCTCGTGCGCCTGGACAACGTCGTGCGCATCGAGCGGGCGGCGACCGCATCCCGCATCGACCGCACCGACCGGCAGCGCGAGGTGCGGCTGCGCGCCCAGATCGCCCCGGGCTTCGGCCAGGCCGACCGCATCGAGCTGCTCAAGCAGGCCGTGATCGACATGAAGCTGCCGATCGCCTACACGACCAGCGTCACCGGCAAGGCGCGGGAGATGGAGAAGACCTTCACGGAGTTCCTGTGGGTCTTCCTGCTCTCGTTCGTCTTCATGTACATGATCCTGGCCTCGCAGTTCGAGAGCCTGATCCACCCGCTCACGATCTTGCTGTCGCTGCCGCTGTCGGTGCCGTTCGCCATGCTGTCGCTGTGGTACACCGGCAACACGCTGAACCTCTACTCGGCGCTCGGCATCCTCGTGCTGTTCGGCGTGGTCAAGAAGAACGCCATCTTGCAGATCGACCACATGAACAACCTCCGGGCCCACGGGATGAGCCGCCAGGAGGCGATCATCGTCGGCAACCGGGACCGGCTCCGGCCGATCTTGATGACGACGCTGGCGCTGGTGGCCGGCATGCTCCCGCTGTGGGTCGGCACCGGCCCCGGCTCCGAGGAGCGCCGCGCGATCGCCGTCGTCGTCATCGGCGGCCAGATGCTCTGCCTGCTGCTCACCCTGCTGGTGACCCCGGTGGCCTACTCACTCTTCGAGGACGTCGCCCACGCGCTCCGCCTCTCCACACCCTCGCTCGCCCCCTGGCGCCGCCTCGCCCACCGCCAGGCTCGCCGCGCCTGGCGCCCCTGGCGCCGCCGCACCACCCACGCTCGAGAAATATCCGGCGGCACCGACGACCCCGCCGGCCGCTGAAAAAGGCCCATCTGCTTCGTTGGCGCTGCGCTCCTCGCTGCGGCGTACTCGGAGTACGCCTCGCTTCGGTGCTCGCGCCGCCTCGCATCTGGACCTTTTTGAGCGGCCGGCTCCCGCCAGGTTGTCAATGTAGAAGATCTAGACCGACGCTCGACGGCGACGCGAGGACAAAACGTCGCGCGATGTACGCGAGGTCGTCGATGAAGCTCCGGCGTGCTATTCAGCGTCGGTGCGAGCCGGGGACCGAGCGCCACCCGCGACGGGGCCCGCCGAGGATCCGGAGCGAGGCTCGACGATGCGTTCGAGTGGGGGCGCCGCGGGGAGGGCGGGTGCGGGGGGTGAGGGGGGCTCTCTCGCGGTTCCGTTGGCTTCGATCGTGTAGGGCCTCGACTAGGACCAGGCTCCGACCAACCCTTCGCGCTCACGGGTGGTCTCACGCGGAACAGCGAGAGAGCCCCCCTCACCCCCCGCGCCCGCCCGGGCCACGACGCCGCCCGGACGGGCAACGGCGGGAGAAGTTACTTGGCCTTGGCGGCCCAGTCGGGGTGGTACTCGATGCCGATCGCTTTCATCTCGGCGAGCTTCTCGCCCCACGCGGCCTTTTGCTTGTCACGGCCGCGGCGATCGGTGACCTTCTCCCACTCGCGGGCGGCGGCGTCGAGCGCGTCCTTGGGCTGCTTGCGCTTGGCCAGCGCCTCGGTGATCTCGAAGGACAGCTTGCGCTGGTACTCGTCGGCGCCGGGAATGACCGGGTCGGGCACGACGAGCGGGAAGCTCTTCTCGATGGCGTCCAGATACTCGGGCGCGCCCGGGAAGGCCTTGCGGAACTTCTCGGCGCGGAAGTGAGAGACGCGCCAGGGGTCCATGATCGTCTTGGGATCCATGACGATCTTGAGGCTCTGATCGGGGAGCGAGATGAACTCCAGGACCTTCATCGTCGCCTCGATCTTCTTGCTGTACTTCGACACCGCCATGGCCCGGCCCGGCGTGATGGCCGGCCGGTGGATGACCTTGCCGTCGATCTCGGCGCCCGGCACCAGCCCGAAGCCGGCCTTGCCGACGATGACCGACTCGCGGGCGTCGCCGACGCGCTTGCCCGTGCTGGTCCACGACACCAGCAGCGGGATCTCGCCCTTGACCAGCATGGTCTTGGGCTCCTCCGACTCGAACAGCAGCACGCCGGGCGGGTAGTACGGCATCGTCCGCACCATCTCCTCCAGCGCCCGCAGCGCCGGCGCCGTGTTGATGAGCGGCTTCATGTCGGCGTCAAAGTACTGGCCGCCGTACGAGAAGAAGCGCGAGCGCCACCAGTGATAGGAGTAGCCGCTGCCCGAGGGCTTGTAGGAGGCTCCGGCGCCGAACAGCTTGTTGTCGGTGCCGTCCCAGCCCCAGCCGTGGAAGAACTCGGCCGCCTCGTCCCACTGCTTCCAGGTCTGGGGCGGCTGCAGATCGTAGTTGTAGCGGGCCTTGAACTTCTTCTTGTTGTCCGCCCGCTCGAAGGCCACCTTGTTCCAGAACATCATGTGCACGTCGCCGTCGTAGGGCATGCTGACGAGCTTGCCGTTGTGGCGCAGCATCAGCTTCTTGTAGACGTCGGCGATGTCATCGAGCTGGAAGTCGAGCTTGAGCTTCTGGGCCCACGGCTCCAGCGGCTCGAAGTGGCGGCCGTAGTCGGGCATGTTGCTGGGCCCGAACATGATGAGGTCCCACGGGCTGCTCCCGCTGTTGAACTCGAGCAGCGTCTTGGGCACGAAGGCGTCGAGCGGAATGACCTCGACGTCCAGCTTGAT
>JBGQLG010000115.1:0-17317 GCA_041499965.1 Methylomirabilia bacterium | reverse complement strand
TGTGCGGGGACGCTCCGGCCCACCGGGGGGTGGGGGGGCACTGTCGGGGCCCCCAGTTGAAACAATCCGTCACGGCTGTGCCGGGACGCCGCCGAGCCCCGGGGGGGTGTGGGGGGCCATGTCTGGGCCCCCCAGTCGGTAAATCGCCGTATGCAGGATATGGGCGACGGGGCGAGGGCGATCGCCGGCGACGATCACCAGGTCCAGCTCGACGAACTCGCGGCCCTTCTTCTCGAACACCGAGCGTACCCGGCCACGCGTGCCGAGCGTCTCACCGACGCGGGCGCCGCCCAGGTGGCGGATGACGCTGCCCGCGTGGATCCACGGTCCCAGGCTCACGTTCTGGCGCAGCGCCTTGTTGGCCTGGTCGAGGAAGAACGCCGGGTGCACCCAGCCGTCGCGGCCCCGGTAGAGCGGCAGCGGATCACTCACACGCTCCAGCCACTCGCCGGCCGCCCCCTCGTCGTAGGTGTTGACCGGTGTGCCGAGGGCGTCGAGCGCCTGCAGGTGCTCTCGGGTGGCGTCGGGGCGCGGCTCGGGCAGCGGGAGCTGGCGGTACATCGCCAGGTTCACCGGCGTCGGCGAGCCGGCCGGCAGCGTCGCTCCCAGTGTCGCCGCCTCGGGCTCGGCGACGGTGGCGCCGGTGACGGCGACCGCGGTGTTGCCCGGCTCGCGCCCGGTGATGACGCCGGCCACCTTCAGTTCCTCGCCGTCCAGGACCGGCTTGTGGAAGCGCACGGTCGCGGTCCCGCGCTGCAGCCAGGCCGCGCCGAACGCCGCGACCAGCGGCTCGGTGAGGTAGGCGTAGACGGTGACGCCGGGCACCAGCGCGCCGCGGAAGCCGTAGCGCCGGGCGGTGGCGTCGTCGTGGATCTTGTTCTCGCTGTTCGAGGAGGTGTTGCGGGCCTTGACGACGTAGTCGGGCAGGGGTTCGAGGCTCACGCGCGGGAGTGTACTGAGCCGGCGGGAGCGGGTCAACCATGCCGGACTCGCGTATAATCCGGCCGGATGGCACGCTGGCTCTGGGTCGCGCTGGCCGTTCTCGTCGTCCTGGTGCTCGTGGCGGTCGCCGTCGTCCGCTACGGGATCGGCATCAACAACGAGCTGGTCGTCCTCGAGCAGGACGTCAAGGCGAAGGCGGCCGAGGTGCAGAACGTCTACCAGCGCCGCGCCGATCTCATCCCCAACCTGGTCGAGACGGTGAAGGGCTTCGCGAACCAGGAGCGGAGCGTCCTCACCGGGGTCATCGAGGCGCGGGCCAAGGCCACCAGCATCCAGCTCACCGCGGACGCCCTGAACGATCCCAAGGCGCTGGAGCGTTTCCAGGCCGCCCAGGGCCAACTCACCGGTGCGCTCAGCCGGCTGCTCGTCGTGGTCGAGCGCTATCCCGAGCTCAAGAGCAACCAGAACTTCCTGTCGCTGCAGGCCCAGCTTGAGGGCACCGAGAACCGCATCGCCGTCGAGCGCCGGCGCTACAACGAGGCCGTGCAGCGCTACAACACCCGCCTGGCCCTGTTCCCCGCCAGCTTCGTGGGACGCATGACCGGCTTCACGCCCAAGGCGTACTTTGAGGCCGCGCCCGACGCCGCCACACCGCCGAAGGTGAAGTTCTAGCCTGCTGCCGGCGGTCCTGCTCGTCCTCGCGCTCACCCTGCCGCCCGTGCCGGCGCAGCGGGTGAACGACTACGCGCAGCTCCTGCCGGCCGCCGCCCGCCAGCGCCTGGAGGCGAAGCTCACCGAGCACGAGCGGACCACCGGAGCCCAGATGGTGGTCGCCGTCTTTCCCTCGCTCGAGGGCGAGAGCCTGGAGGACGTCAGCATCCGCCTGGCCGAGCGCTGGCGGGTGGGGGACAAGCGCCTCGACAACGGCGTCATCCTTCTCGTGTTCGTGCAGGAGCGGCGCGTCCGGCTGGAGGTCGGCTACGGCCTGGAGCCGGTGGTCCCCGACGTCATCGCCGCCCAGATCATCCGCGAGGTGATCGGGCCGCGGTTCCGCGAGCAGCGCTACGCCGAGGGGATCGAGGCCGCGGTGGACGCGGTGTACGCGCGCATCGAGACGCCCGGTCCACGCCCCGCCACGCGCGGGCGCGACGGTCATCTCGGGGTGCCGACCGCGCCCCGGCGTGGGTTCGGCATCTCGCCATGGACGCTCGGCATGCTCGCGGTCTTCGGCGTCGCCGGCCTCATGCTGGCGCTCGACGCCGCTCGCGGCGGGCGCGCGCGCCGTCACGCCTACTCCGCGGGCGGCCGGCGCGACTGGCATTCGCCGTCGGCGATCGTGCCGCCGATCCTCGGGGGCTGGGGTGGCGGGAGCGGAGGCTTCGGCGCCGGCGGCAGCCGCGGTGGCGGCGGAGGCTTCGACTCCGGCAGCAGCGGCGACAGCGGCGGCTTCAGCGCTGGCGGCGGCAGCTTCGGCGGCGGCGGGGCGAGCGGCGAATGGTAGCGAGACGTCGACGCGGCGCCGGGCCCGGGGTGGGGACGTGCTAGGCCGCGGCCATCCGCGCTGGGCCCGGCGGCTCCTGTCCGACGACGACCTCGCCGTGATCGCCCGCGCCGTCGGCGCCGCCGAGCAGCAGACGTCCGCCGAGATCCGCGTCCACCTCGAGCGCCGGTTGCCACGGGTGCGCGGGGCTCCAGCCGGTGACGCGCTGGTGCGCGCCACCGAGGTCTTCATGCGGCTGGGCATGCAGGCGACGGCCGAGCGCAACGGCGTGCTGATCTACCTCGCCGTCGAGGATCGCAAGCTGGCCATCGCCGGCGGCGCCGGCGTGCACGCCCGCGTGGGCGACGCCTACTGGCAACGCGTGCGCGACGCGATGGTCGAGCACCTGGGCGCCGGTCGGCCGCGCGACGCCCTGCTGCACGCGGTCACCGAGGTCGGTGACGTGCTGCGCCGCTTCTTCCCCCGCCGTCCCGACGACCGCAACGAACTGGGCGACGAGGTCAGCCTCAGCTAGCGACGCTCGCGGAGTCGGGCGACGCCGGAGATCGCGCGTGGGGGCCGCGGGCGCGCCAGCATGGCTCGCCTGTCGCCGTAACTCGCTCCGGACCCGGCGAGCTCGGGCCCCCCATCCCCCAAGGGGGCTCGGTCGTGGCCTCTTCGATTTGTCGGCGGCTCACTCGCCGGGCCCTGCGCTCGAACGGCGACGACGGCTCGCCATGATGGCGCGCCCGCGGCCCCCACGCGCGATCTCCGGCGTCACCCGACTCCACGAGCGTCACTAGCGGGCGCGGCCGGTCCTCCGAGGGCTTTCTGCGTGAAGAAGCGGTGCTGGCCGGGCGGATAGTTGTCGAGGACGCCGAAGACGTGGTAGCCGCGGCGCTCGTAGAAGGGGCGGGCCTGGTAGCTGAAGGTGTCGAGATGGGCGTGGGTGCATCCGCGGTCGGCGGCGACCCGCTCGATCTCGGACATGAGGCGGCTGCCGAGTCCGGTGTGGCGACAGGGCTCCGACACCCACAGCAGGCCCACGTGCAGCCAGTTCCAGTTGAGCGTGCCCACGGCCCCGGCCACGAGCGTGTGCGCTCGATCACGCGCCAGCACCGCGATGGGCCGGAAGCCGGGAATGCCGGTGATGGGGAGCGCGTGCTGCGTGAGTCCGGCCTCGATGAGGCGCCGGTCTTCGGCGCCGGGCGCGTCCTCGACGCTGAGGAGGTAGTCCATCGCGCGAACATAGCGGGGGGCGTCGGCACCCGCAAGAGCACCGCGGAGCGATCGTGTATAGTCGGGAGCCATGCACCGCGACGAGATCCCGACCCCCGCGCTGTTGCTCGACCTCGATCGTTTCGAGCGCAACCTCGGCCGCATGGCCGCCCACGTGCGCGCGGCCGGCAAGAACCTGCGCCCGCACGCCAAGACCCATCGCTGCCCGGAGATCGCCCGGCGCCAGGTGGCGGCCGGCGCGCTCGGCGTGGCGTGCGCCAAGCTCGGCGAGGCCGAGGTGATGGCCCACGCCGGCGTGCGCGGGCTGCTCATCACCACCGAGGTCGTGGCGCCCGGCGCGATCCAGCGGCTGGTGCGCCTGACCGGCGAGGCGCCCGACACGATGGTCGTCGTCGATCATCCCGACAACATCCGCGCGCTCGGACGAGCGGCGGCCGAGGCCGGCGTGACGCTCAACGTGCTGGTCGACGTGCACGTCGGCGCTCGCCGCACCGGCGCCGAGCCCGGTGATCCCGTCGTCGCGCTCGGCCGGCTGGTCGTCGAGCAGCGCGGGCTGCGGCTGCGCGGGCTGCAGGGCTACGCGGGCCAGTGCGCGCACGTCATGGGCTGGGCGGCGCGCCGCGACGCCTCGCACAAGGCGATGGCGCCGCTCATGGAGACGCGCGCGCGCTTCGAGGCGGCCGGGCTGCCGGTGGAGATCGTCGCCGGCGGCTCCACCGGCACGTACAACATCGACCTCGAGCTGGCCGGCCTCACCGAGCTGCAGGCCGGCTCGTACTGCGTGATGGATCTCGATTACCGCCAGATCGGCAGCCGCACCGGCGAGGCGATGACCGACTTCGAGATGGCGATCACCGTCGTCGCCACCGTGGTGAGCGTGGCCGCCGACCGCGCCATGGTCGATGCCGGCCTCAAGGCGTTCTCCACCGACAAGCCGTTTCCGCCGGAAGCGGTCGAGCGGCCCGGCGTCGCCTACGGCTTCGCCGGCGACGAGCACGGGCGCCTCACGCTGACCGATCCCTCGCGCACGCCGAAGCTCGGCGAGCGCATCGAGTTCTTCCCGCCGCACTGCGATCCCACGTTCAACCTCTACGACCGCGTCCACGTCGTGCGCGGCACCACGGTCGATGCGGTATGGCAGATCGCGGCGCGTGGTCGCTCGGACTAGCCCGCCCGAATCCCGCCCGGCCTCCCCACCATCTCAATCGGCGGGAGGACAGAGACATGCTGGCAGGATTCATCGCAGCCATCCTGGTTGTCGGCCTGGCCTCCGGCCCGCTGCTCTGGCGCGTACGCCAGGATCGGCAGCAGGAGCGGGCGGACAGGGTCCGGGCCGAGGCGAACAGCGCGTTGTTCCACGCCTTCGGGGGCCAGTCGTTCGTTGCGGTCGAGGTGCAGGCGCCGTCGCTGTGGCGGCCCGGACGGGTGGTGCTGAACGCGCCGTCCGACTGGCAGTCGCTGCTGGTGCCGGCCTGGAGCAGCGTGGCGGAGCACGTGCCGGCGGGCTACGAGCTGGTGGTCAAGCCGGCCGTGCCCGTGGCAGCGCCGTCGGTCACGGAGGATCTCGAGCTGCCTCGCGCGGCCTGACCGCGTCCGCGCGCCGATGATCGAGCGGCGCGCGCTCGGCCGCACCGGGCTCGCCGTCAGCGTGCTCGGATTCGGCGGCTCGGAGATCGGCTTCGAGGCGATCGAGGCGGCCGCCGTCCGGCGGCTCGTCCTCGACGCGCTCGACGCCGGCCTCAACGTCATCGACACCGCCGAGTGTTACCGCGACTCCGAGGACCTCCTGGGCGCCGCCGTCGCCGACCGCCGCCGCGACGTCCACCTGTTCACCAAGTGCGGGCACTTCGAGGGCAGCGGTCGTGACGACTGGCGTCCGGAGTCGCTCGAGCGCAGCATCGCCCGCAGCCTCGCGCGCCTGCAGACCGATCACCTCGACGTGCTGCAGCTGCACACGTGTTCCGAGGACGATCTGCGCCGCGGCGACGTCATCGCGGCGATCGAGCGCGCCGGGCAGCGCGGCCAGGCGCGCTTTCTCGGCTATAGCGGTGACGGCGCCGCCGCCCGCTACGCCGTCGAGTGCGGGAGCTTCGACGTGCTGCAGACCTCGGTCAACGTCGCCGACCAGGAGGCCATCGAGCTGACGCTGCCGCTGGCGCACGCGCGCGGCGTCGGCGTCATCGCCAAGCGCCCCATCGCCAACGCGGCGTGGCGCACCGGCCGGCGGCCCGACAACGCCTACCACCACGTCTACTGGGATCGGCTGCGGTGTCTCGACTACGACTTCCTGCGCCGCCCCGCGGCCGAGTCGATCGGTACGGCCCTGCGCTTCACCGCCGCCCTGCCTGGTGTGCACACGCTCGTCGTCGGCACCACCCAGCCAGGTCGCTGGCGAGAGAACGCCGCGCTGCTCGAGGCCGGTCCGCTGCCGTCGGCTGCGTTCGAGGCGATCCGCGCGCGCTGGCGCGAGGTGGCCGACGCGTCGTGGGTCGGCCAGCGATGAGCCGCGCGACGAAGGACCGGGCGATCGTCGCGATGCTGGCGTTCTTCTCCGTCTTCAACGTGACGCTCGACCTGGCGCTGGTGCGCCGGGGCCGCGAGCTGCCGGGCCTGGTCGGCCGTGACTGGGCCGCCGACCTGTGGTCGTTCTACGCCGAGGCCGACCGCTTTTGGGTCGTCGCGCCGTGGTCCCTCGCCCAGGAGTGGTTCAACGTCTACGTGACGACGCTGGTGAACCTGCTGCTGATCGCCGGCATCGTGCGCGGGGCGCGATGGCGCCATCCGCTGCAGCTCGGCCTGGGCGTCTATCTCTCCTACTCCTGCCTGCAGTACTTCCTCGTCGGCCACCTGAGCGGCTACGAGGGCATGCGGGAGCATACGTCGCTGGCCTTCGCGCTCTTCTACGGGCTCACCGTGCCGTGGCTGGCCGGTCACGCCTGGCTGGCCTGGGACTCGTTCGTGGCGATCGTGCGCCGCTTCGGCGAGCCGGCGGCGAGCGGGTGACCACCGGCGGTATCGCCCTGGCCGCGCTCGGCGTGGCCGGCTTCGCCGGCGCGCTCTTCGTCGGCTCTCGCGTCGTCCCCGGCCGCGTGCACGCGGGGCTGGCCGTCTCCGACGGTGCCCGCCGCCGCTACACGCTGAACGGCCTGCGCCTGCTGCTGCTCACCGCGACGGTGGTGGCGGCGGCGGTGGCGACCGGGCTCTGGTCGCCGGCGGTCATCGTGCGCCGATTCGGCGAGATCTTCATCGCCGCCAACCTCTTCGCGATGCTCGCCGCGCTCGGGCTCTACGTTCGCGGCCGGCGCGGCCAGGGGCGCGGCCTGCTCGAGGGCAGCGTCGCCACGGCGGTGCGGGATTTCTTCTACGGCGTTGAGCGCGACCCCGCCTGGGCCGGCGTCGATCTCAAGATCTTCTCCTACCGTCCCTCGCTGATCGGCCTGGCGCTGGTCAACGTGTCGTTCGCGTTCGCGCAGTGGGAACGCCACGGTCGCCTGGCCGTGCCGCTGGTAATGTACGAGATCTTCACCCTGGTCTACGTCGCCAACTACTTTCACTTCGAGCACGGGATGCTCTCCACGTGGGACGTGCTGGAGGAGCGCTTCGGCTGGGCGCTGGTGTGGGGCGACTACGTGCTGGTGCCGTTCTTCTACAGCCTGCCCGGCTGGTACCTGATCGACCGGCTGGCGCCGCCGTCGCCGCCGGCGGTGGCCGGGCTGGTGGCGATGTACGCCCTCGGCTTCTGGCTCTTCCGCGGCGCCAACGAGCAGAAGCATCGCTTCAAGCTCGATCCCGCGGCGCCGATCTGGGGCCGGCCGCCGGAGACGCTCGGTGGCCGCCTGCTCGTCTCCGGCTTCTGGGGCGTCGGCCGCAAGCTCAACTACACCGGCGAGCTCTTGCTCTACTACGCGTGGACCCTGCCCTGCGGCTTCGGCTCGCCCGTGCCGTACCTACCGGCGCTCTGGCTCACGCTGTTCTTTCCCCACCGCGCGCAGCGTGACGACCGCCGCTGCCGCGCCAAGTACGGCGCGCTATGGACCGCCTACTGCACCCGCGTCCGCTGGAGAATGATCCCCTGGCTGTACTAATGAATCGCGTGGACTCCGGCGACGTCCGGAGGTCGGGCGCGGGGTCCGGGGCCGGGCGCGGGTCCGCGGGCGCGCCATCATGGCGAGCCGTCGTCGCCGTTCGAGCGCAGGGCCCGGCGAGCGAGCCGCCGCCGATCCGACTTGTTCGCGCCCCAGCCCCCTTGGGGGATGGGGGGCCCGAGCGAGCCGGGCCCGGAGCGAGTTACGGCGACGGGCGAGCCATGCGGGCGCGCCCGCGGACCCGCGCCCGGCCCCGGACCCCGCGCCCGACCTCCGGACGTCGCCGGAGTCCACGTGATTCATTGGCGCGGCGGGTGGCGGTCCGATGGACAGCGCTCGGCAGTTGGGGTAGACAGGACTCGCGATGACTGACTCTGCGCAGCCGTGGGACGTCTGCATCGTCGGCGCCGGTCCGGCCGGCGCGACGTGCGCGTACTATCTGGCGCGGCGGGGGCGGCGCGTGCTGCTGCTGGAGCGCGAGCGCTTCCCGCGCGACAAGCTGTGCGGCGATGCCATCACCGGTCGCGCGCAGGTGCACCTGGAGCGCATGGGCGTGCTGGCCGACGTGCTGGCGGCCGGCGAGGGCCACTGGGCGGGAGTCGGCGGCTTCGTCAGCCCGCGCGGCGTGACCTACATCGGCAGCTCGATCGAAGACGGGCGCCGGCCGCTCATGATCGCCATCAAGCGCAAGGCGCTCGACGTGCGCGTCGCCCGCGCCGCCGCCCGCGCCGGCGCCCACCTCGTGGAGGGTTCACCGGTCGCCGGCGTCGCGTTCTCGGCGGACGACGGCGTGTGGACCGTGCGCTGCACCACGTCGCCGGCCACGACCTACAAGGCCCGCGCGCTGGTGACGGCCGACGGCGCGCTGGCCCGCCTGGCCCGTGCGCTCGGCGTGGTCACCACCGCACCCGACGGCGTCTGCAGCCGCTCCTACATCGACGCCGCCACCACGGACTTCACCTCCGACGGCGTCATGTTCTATCCGCCGGAGCTGCTGCCCGGCTACTGCGTCATCCTGCGCGAGGCGGACGGCGAGCTCAATCTGTGCTGCTACGTCATCCCCGGCGGCCCCGCCGGGCTGCGCGATCTCAAGCCGCTGCACGAGCAGGTCATCCGTCACGATCCGTACGTCAGCCGCGCGCTGGGGCCGAATCCACGGATGGCCCCGATGCGGGCGGCGCCGCTGCGGCTGGGCGGCGTCCCGCTGAGCTACGGGCAGCACCTGCTGGTGATCGGTGATGCCGCCGGCCACATCGACCCGCTCACGGGCGAGGGCATCCAGTACGCGATGGATGGTGGTGAGATCGCGGCCGGGGTGCTCGACGAGGGTCTGGCCGCCGACGACCTCGGCGCCGCGTTCCTCAAGCGCTATCAGAATCGCTGGATGGCGTCGTTCGGCTCGGATTTTCGCTGGTCGTGGGTGATGGCGCAGGCGACGGTGCGCTTTCCGTCGTTCCTCGACGGCACCGCGGCGCTCATGCGTCGCCGCGGCGCCGACTTCCTCGTCGAGTGGGGCGAGGCGATGACCGGCGCCCGGCCCAAGCGAGCGTTCCTGCGCCCGCGCGTCGTGCTGCCGATCCTGGGCGAGACGGTGCGCCAGTGGTGGCGCGGGCCCGCGGCTATGGCGACTGCGTCGACGGCCCCGTGAGCCGGCCCCGCTCGTAGACCTCGCTCAGCATCGCGCGAGCGCGCGGCCGCTCGCTCACCGTCCAGCGGGGCAGGTCGGTCGGCTCCGGATCGTCCACCACGCGCTGCAGCTCGCGCTGGGCCTCGCGCCAGCGCCGCGCGTTGACGTAGAACCGGGCCAGCTCCAGGCGGCCACCGGTCTGGTGCGGCTCGATCTCCAGCGCCCGCTTGAACAGCGTCTCGGCTCGCGTGCGATCGCCGCCCAGGAAACCCGGCATCTCGGCGGCCAGCGATGCGGCCAGGATCAACCCCTCGACGTTCGAGGGGTTCAGCCTCAGCACCGTCTCGGACTCCTCGCGGATGGTGCCCACCAGTGTGACCGCGCGCATCACCCCGCGCACCTCGGCGGTGCGACCGCTGTTGAGCGCCAGCCACAGGTGCGCCCGGTCGTTGCGCGGCACCGTCGCGATCGCCCGCCGGGCCGCGTCGCTGCCCCGCTCGTACGCCGCAATACGCTCGGTCTCGCCGCGGGCCCGAAAGTCCCCGATGAGAAACCAAGCCCGGGCCAGCTCGATCAGCGTGTCCGGCGTCGGATCGGCGGCGGCCGCCGCCTCGAGCCCAGCCCGAGCCCGGTCGATCCTCGCCGGCTCCTCGTGCCAGGCACTGAGCAGCGCGCGAGCGACGGATACAGGATCCTCGGCACGCGTCGGCGCCGACGCCAGCAGCGCGGCCACCAGCACGAGCACGAGGCAGGTGGGCCGCCGCATCGCTCGTCACTCTATCCCGGATTCGTCGTGAAGGCGCATCGGGTGGCCGAACGGTATACGGTGGGCGTCGCGTGGATGGGCTCCGGTCTGGGTGAACCCGCCCTCCGGGCGCGCCATCATGGCGAGCCGTGGTTGCCGTTCGAGCGGAGGACTCGGCGAGCGAGCCGCCAACAGCTCGAAGAGGCCACGCCCGAGCCCCCCCTGGGGGATGGGGGGCTCGAGCTCGCCGAGTCCGGAGCGAGTTACGGCGACAGGCGAGCCATGTTGGCGCGCCCGGAGGGCGGGTTCACCCAGACCGGAGCCCATCTGCGCGACGCTCGCCGTGTCCCGTTCGCCTCGCGGATGCAGCGTTCAGGCGGGCTGTCTCGCGCGAGCTCACCACACGCCGGGGACGATGCGGGCCGGCACCGCCGAGCGGTAGGCGTCCCACGCCGGGCCGTACTTCGCGCGGCAGCGGGCCTCGTCGCGCCAGGCGCGATGCACGAGCAGCGCGGGCAGGTAGACCGCGTAGAAGTAGGGCAGCGGATGCGTGAAGCCGCAGGTGAGCGAGAAGGCGAGCGCCATCACGGCGTCGCCGATGTAGTTGGGATGCCGCGACAGCGCCCACCAGCCCGAGGTGAGCAGCCGGCTCTCGTGGAATTGGCCGTCGTCGCTCACGTAGCGCGCCGGCACGAACGTCGCGTCACGGCCGGCGATGCGGCAGCGGCCATCGGGCGCGCGGCGGAAACGGTCGCGCTGCCGGTTGGCCGAGAGGAAGATCGCGTAGCCGGCCAGGCCCAGCGCCAGCACGGCCGCGGCCGCCGCCGGGGAGAGATCCACCGGATGCGCCACCAGGAAGGCCGCCGGCAGCGTGTACATGAACGGCAGCCAGGCCACGCCGCCCCAGGCGAGATAGAAGCCGAAGCGGTCATGCTGGATGTCGATGGTCCGCACGTACCAGTCCTCGCGCCAGAACAGGTCGAGCACGTACACGAGCTGCAGCACATTGAGGACGAGCATCGCGGTCGTCACCCGACCGAGCGTGGCGTACTGCTGCGCGGCGAACGACAGGTTGACGACCGTCCACGCCGACATGCCGACCCGGCCGATGTGGAACAGCTTCAGATCGAGGCGGCCGATCCGCGGGTTGAGCTCGATCCCCGCGAAGAAGTCGTGGACGGCGCTGCTCGAGAAGCGCCGGTCGTCGGCGTGCGTGGGCCAGCGATGCGCCTTGACCCAGGCCGCGAGCGCGATCACGAGCCCGGCGACGTTGGCGGCCACGAGCAAGCCGCCCCACTGCTCGTAGACGAGCGTCGGCCGGAACAGCCCCCACCGGAATGCGGCCAGGTACAGCAGCGCGTGCGTGACGAGCCAGGCGAGCGCGCCGTTGAGGCGGTACGCGAGCCGGTGGCCGGCCGGGGTGACGGCGCCCAGCGTGGTGCGACCGGGCAGGAGCAGCATCAGGATGGCCTGCAGCAGGTACCAGGCGGCGAAGATCGCGAACCCCGCGGCCGTCGGGCGCGGCGCGACCGCCAGGAGCCGGTGCAGCGCGCCCGGTGCATCGGTGGCGAGCGCGGCCAGTGGCTCGGCGAGGGCGCCGCCAAACGTGCGGCAGCAGACCCACGCATAGGCCACGAACAGGGGCGCGCCGAGCAGCACACCGGCGGCGCTGGCCACGGCCCAGCCATTCACCCCCGTCCGGTCGCGCGACGAATCTGCAGCGCTGCGCATGATGCACCTATGGCCCGTCATGATAACAACTCCCGTTGAAGTCGGCCGACGCGCGGGGCATGCTGTGAGTCCATGCGCGTGCTGGTGACCGGCGGCAGCGGACATCTCGGCGCGAATCTCGTCCGGCGTCTGCTCGACGAGGGGCAGGAGGTCCGCGTGCTGGAGCGGGCCGGCGGCGGCGAGGCGCTGGTCGGGCTTGGCGTCGAGGTGGTCGCCGGCGACCTGCGTGACGCCGCGGCCGTGCGGGCCGCCGTGCACGGCTGCCCGCGTGTCTACCACTGCGCGGCCAAGGTCTCCAGCGCCGAGGGCCAGCAGCGCGAGATCTATGCCAGCAACGTGCTCGGCACCCGCCACGTGCTGCGGGCGGCGCTCGAGACCGGCGTCGAGCGCGTGGTCGTGACCGGCTCGTTCAGCGCGGTGGGCCACGATCCGGCGCGCCCCAGCGACGAGAGCGTCCCCGTCGATCCCTTCGGCCGGCTGCTGCCCTACCAGCGCAGCAAGGTCGCGGTCGAGCACGAGTGCCTCAAGGCGGTCGTGGAAGGGCTCGACGTCGTCATCGCCACCTCGTGCGCGATCCTGGGACCGCACGACTACAAGCCCTCGCGCCTGGGCCAGCTCCTGCTCGATTTCGCGCGCGGTCGGCTGCACGCCTATGTCCCCGGGGGCTTCGAGTTCGTCGCGGCCCGCGACATCGTGCAGGGCCACCGACTGGCCATGGACAAGGGGCGCCCCGGCCACAAGTACATCTTCTCGACCGCGTTCAAGACCGTCGACGAGCTGATGGCCATCTACGAGGGCGTGACCGGCCGGCGCCGGCCCCGCCTGCGCCTGCCCGGCCCGGTCATGTCGGGCCTGGCCGAGATCGTGAACTTCTTCGTCATGCGCCTGGCGCCTGACGTGGAGCCGCGCTTCACGCCCGGGGCCGTGCGGATTCTCCGGATGCACCGGCGCGCCGATATCACCAAGGCGCGGACCGAGCTGGGCTACCAGCCGTCCTCGGTCGAGGACGCCGTGCGCGAGGCGTACGAGGACTTTGTGCGGCGCGGAAGGCTCGCCCGGCCGTGAGCGGCGTCGAGGCCCGCCGCCCGCCGCGGCTGCCGGGTGGCTGGCCGCTGCTCGGGCACGCGCTCACGCTGCGCCGCGATCCGGTCGGCCTGCTCCGGCGCGGGCACGCGCAGCTCGGTGAGCTCTTCTCGTTCCGGCTGCCGGGCACGCGGGTGAACGCGTTCCTGGGACCAAGCGCCCAGGCGGCGTTCTTCACTGCGCCCCCCGACCAGCTGAGCGCCCGCGAGGTCTACCAGTTCACCGTGCCGATCTTCGGCCCCGGCGTCGTGTACGACGTGCCGCCGGCGGTGCTGGACGAGCAGATGGGCTTCCTGTTCCCGGCCCTGCGCGATCAGCGCCTGCGCACCTACGCGCATGTGATGCAGGAGGAGACCGAGGCGTACACCGACGCCTGGGGCGACGCCGGCGAGATCGACCTGGCCGCCGCCATGAACGAGCTGACGGTGTTCATCGCCACGCGTTGCCTGGTCGGCGAGGAGATGCGGCGGCGGGTGTCGCGCGACGTCGCGCGCCTCTATCACGACCTCGAGGGCGGCATCAATCTGCTTGCCTTCTTCAACCCGCACCTGCCGCTGCCCGTCTTCCGCCGGCGCGACCGGGCCCGCGCGCGGATCCAGACGCTCATCGCCGCCGTCATCGCCGAGCGACGCGCCCGCGGCGTCGAGGGCGAGGACTTCCTGCAGACGCTCATGGGCGCGCGCTACGCCGACGGCCGCGCGCTCACCGACACCGAGATCACCGGCATGCTGCTCGGCATCATCTTCGCGGGCCAGCACACGAGCGCGGTCATGAGCGCGTGGACCGGCCTGCTCCTGCTCGAGCACCCGGCGTACCTGGACGCGGTGCTGGCCGAGCAGCGGATGGTATTCGGCGAGGGGCGCCCGATCGACCTGGAAACGCTGCGGCGGCTCGTCGCGCTGGAGCGCTGCATCAAGGAGGCCGAGCGCATGCATCCGCCGCTCATCATGCTGATGCGGCGCGTGGTGCGCGACCTGGCCTACGGCGAGTGGGTGGTGCCGGCCGGCGACATGGCGATGGTCTCGCCGGCCGCCGGCCATCGCCTGGCCGAGGTGTTCAGCGAGCCCGATCGCTACGACCCTGACCGCTTCGGGCCTGAGCGCCAGGAGGACCGGCGCGTGAAGCACGCGCTCATCGGCTTCGGTGGCGGCCATCACCGGTGCATCGGCACGACGTTCGCCCAGCAGCAGATCAAGGTGATCTGGTCGGTGCTCTTCCAGCGCTTTGAGCTGTCGCCGGCCCGCACGGGCCACGTGCCTGACTACTCGACCTTCGTCGTGGGCCCGCGGACGCCCTGCGTCGTGCGCTATCAGCGGCGGCGCCGGGTGATGGTGAGCGCGCCGGCGCTGGCGGGCCGCCCGTCGTGAGGCCGCCGGCCTTCGCCCAGGCGCTCAACCCGCGGCAGCGAGTGCGCGCGGCCGGCCTCGATCCCGACCACTGGTACGCGGCCGAGTACGAGCGCGCGTTGCCGGCGGGCGCGACGCACACGACTCGCTTCTGGGGTCGTCCGATCACGCTGGCCCGCGACGCGGGCGGGCGGCTGCAGGCCGGCGCCTGTCCGGTGCGGGTGCGCTACGGGTTTGCCTGGATCTTTCCCGGCGATCCTGCGCGCGCCGGCGAGGTGCCGCTGCCGGAGATTCCCGAGCTCGAGGGCCCGGATCCGTGGGCCTACGTGCCCATCGACTTCACGTGGTGCGCGCATCATTCCATGGTGATCGACAACCTGTGCGATCTCAGCCACGCGCACCTGCACCGGCGCTTCACCTCGTTCCACCCAGGCCGGCTGCTGGCCAGCGACGCCGACGCCGACCGGGTGCGGTTGAGCTACGAGGCGCGGGTGGGGCCGCTGGTCCGCCGGCGCGTGGCGCCCTCGCCGATGAGCATCTGCTACGAGTACCCGTACCACTGGGCCGCCTTCGAGTGGTCGGGCATCCGCGGCCGCATCAAGTACTGGACGTTCCTGCTGCCGCTGGACGCCCGGACCACCCGCGTGTTCTTCGTGATGATGTACGACACGCTGCGCGTGGCCGCGCTGCCGGTGCCGCTGTCGCACCGCGTCGTCCGCTGGCTGCTGCGCGCCGCCCAGCCCACGGTGCGCTCGCTGCTCGACCAGGACGGCGTGGCGCTGGAGGCCGAGCAGGCGGGCTACGAGGCCCACTGGGCCGCGCCGGTGGTGGAGCTGAACCCCGCCGTTTCGCTGCTGCACAAGCTGACGATCCGCAAGTGGGAGGCGCACCTGGCACGGGTCGAGGCGCCAGTGGCGGTGACGGCGTGAGCGCACCGCCGGTCTTCGCCGAGGCCCGGAGCCGTCGCGAGAAGGCGCGGGCCGCCGGCCTGCATCCCGACTACTGGTACGCGGTCGAGTACGAGCGCGCGGTGCGGCCGGGCACGGTCACCGAGGTGACGTTCTGGGACACCTCGATCGCGCTCTGGCGCGACCGCGAGGGCGAGCTGCACGCGGTGGAGAACCGCTGCGCGCACCGCCAGCTCAAGCTCTCGCTCGGCAGCGTGGAGGGCTGCCACCTGGCGTGCGCGTACCACGGCTGGGGCTACGACGCGGAAGGCCGGCTGGCCCACATCCCGCACGAGATGTTCGGCCGGCCGATGCCCGACGTGCGCCTGCGGACCTATCCGCTGCGCGTGCGCTACGGCCTGGTCTGGATCTTCCCCGGCGATCCGGCCCTGGCCGACACTCGGCGGATCCCCGACATTCCCGAGCTCGAGGGCCCCGATCGCTGGCCGTGCGTGCCGCTCGACTTCACCTGGCGCGCGCACCACTCGATGATCGTCGACAACGTCAGCGACTTCACCCACGCCTGGCTGCACCGCAAGTACCGCCCGTTCGAGGACGCGCGCCTGCGGCGATCCGAGCTGGTGGGCGATCGCGTGGAGCTGGCGTACGACACCCAGGTGGGGCGCGGCCGCATCTCCGGCCGCTTCGTGGACCGCCGCCGCGTGAACACCTCCGCCATGGACCTCTGCTACGAGTACCCGTACCAGTGGTCGAACACCGACGGCAAGATCAAGCACTGGTGCTTCTTCCTGCCGATCGACGCGCGCACGACGCGCACGTTCTTCCTGTTCTACTTCGACTCGCTCAAGATCCCGCTCACGCCGCTGGTGATCCCGCGCCGCCTCATGAGCCTGGTGCTGCGCGTCTCCAACCGCGTGCTCATCGGGCCGCTGCTGGCCCAGGACGGCTTCGCGGTCGAGGCCGAGCAGCGCGGCTGGGAGGCGCACCACGACCGGCCGGTGCCCGACCTCAACCCGGCGGTGTCGCTCTTCCAGCAGCTCACCGTGCGCAAGTGGGAGGAGTATCTGGCGAGTCGCGAGCGCCCGGCCGTCGCGCGCGCCTGATGGCGACGGACGTCGCCGCCGCCCGCGACCGCGCCCTCGCCCACCTGGTCTCGCTGCAGTCGACGCGCGGCGACTGGGAGGGCGAGATGGTCTGGTGCCCGCTGATCACCGCGCAGGTGGTCATCGCCCGTCACGTCGTCGGCCACCCGGCCGAGGCGGCTACGCGCGAGGGCATCCTGCGCTACCTGCGCGGGACGGCGACGGCCGAGGGCGTCTGGGGACTGCACCCGGAGTCGCCCGGCTACGTCTTCGTCACCACGCTCGTCTACGTCGCGCTGCGGCTGCTCGGCGTCGCTCCCGACGATCTGCTCGCCGTGAAGGCGCGCGCGTGGTTGCGCGCCCGGCCGGGCGGGGTGCCGGCCATCCCGACCTGGGGCAAGTTCTGGCTGGCGCTGCTCGGGCTGTACGGCTGGGCGGGCGTCACGCCGGTGCTGCCGGAGCTCTACGCGCTGCCGGCGCGGCTGCCGTTCCACCCGGCGCGCTGGTACTGCCACACCCGTTACATCTATCTCGCGATGGCGTACCTCTACGGCCGGCGCGTCACCGCCGACCTCGGCGCGCTGGGCGCCGCACTGCGCGAGGAGCTGTACACCGCGCCCTACGGGACGCTCGACTTCGAGGCGCATCGTCACGACGTGACGCCGGGCGACCTGCACGTACGCCCCGGGCGTGGATTACGGCTGGCCGCTGCCGTGCTGGTGGAGCTCGACCGCGCGCTGCCGTCGGCGCTGCGCCAGCGCGCGCTCGCGCACTGCCTGGTCCGCATCCGCTACGAACAGCACGAGAGCCGCGAGCAGGGGCTGTCGCCGGTCAACGCGGTGCTGAACTGCCTGGCCCTGTGGTCGAACGACCCCGACGATCCCGCGGTGAGCGCTGGCCTCGCCGGCCTCGAGCGCTGGCGCTGGGAGGACGGCGGCGGCGTACGCTACGCCGGCGCCCGCTCGAACGCGTGGGACACGTCGTTTGCGCTCCGCGCGCTGTTCACGCCCGGCGACGACCGCGCCGCACCGGCCATCCGCCGCGGGGCC
>JBGQLG010000114.1:0-17396 GCA_041499965.1 Methylomirabilia bacterium | reverse complement strand
GCAAGACCGTTCCACGATCGGCCGCGGTCCTTCGAGAACTGGAGCGAGAATTCGAGCGTGCCGTCGCCCCGGGCCTGCCACGTCGCTCGTCCCTCGCCGCGGTTGACGGTCACCGCGAAGCTGCGGACGACGGGCGGCCGTTCCGGGGCATCGCGCGTCCAGACGGTCTCGCCCGGTCCACCTTCCTCGGCGCGCTTGACGATGCGGAGCCCGGCGCCGGGCGCCACGTCCGCCACCATCGCCTCGAAGACGAACGGACCGGTGGCGGGAGCGCTCGCGCCACAGCCGCACCCGCTGCCAAGAGCGGGCAGGCGCACCACCGGCGCGGTGGCGAGCACCTCGCCCCGGGCGCCGAGCAGCTGCGCGACGTACGGCGTGGGCCCCGCGCCACGCGTGGCGGCGAGCGCCTGCAGGCGCATCACGCTCTTCACCTCGACGGCGCGCGTGTCGTCCACCGTCCCCAGGATGCAAATGATCGGCTGCGCCTTCATCGTCCGCTCTCCCGGGCGTCCATCCCAGCGGGGCGGGTCGGGGATGTATTCCCACGGCCACAGGTACGGATCGACGAGGTCCGGCGGCTGCCAGTGCTGCACGCCCACCCGCCGGGGATTGAAGGCGTCGTTGTAGGCCAGCTTCGCGTGATGGTAGAGCGAGATCCACGCCGGTCCGCAGTAGGACATGTAGTCCTTCTCGGTCGGCGGGTGGAGGGTGCCGTTCGTGATGTCGAGCCCGTACTCGCCCATCGAGGCCGTCGGGCTGTTGGCCGGATCGTACGGCTCGTAGGCGGGGTAGCCGGCGTCGATGGTCGGGTTCGCCACAAACGTGATGGAGGAGGGGCCCGTCGTCACGAGGAGGAAGCGCGGCAACCCGCACGGCGCGTGCTTGAGCCCGGCGCCGTGCCCGATCTCGTGGGCCATCGCCACCTGATCCGTGTCCCGGCCGGCGCTGACGCCGTGCAGCTCGCAGCCGGTGACGGGGCCGACCGGCATCGTCGCCGGCAAGAGCCCGTAGTAGATGACGTCGCTCCGGTTCCCGTCGTTGTTCTTGATGAGCGACAACCAGTAGGTGAAGGCGGCCCAGCCCTCCGAGCATCCGCCCGACTCGGTGGGCGGGCCGGTGAGCGGTGCGAACCAGTTCATCTGCCCCGCGCTCGAGAACACGGCGCTGGCCTCGACCGGATTCGTCGTCAGCGTCCACGCCGCCGTCGCCTGGAGATTGGCCAGCCCCGGCGCCGGGAGATCGACCGTGGGCGGATTGGTCGCGTCGATCGTGGGGTCGGGGCCGTGGTAGTGCACGAACACGCCGCGCAGGCTGAGGGTCTGGAGCAGCGTCGCGTCGACCGTCTCCTGCCAGGTGTCGATGGGCGTTCGCGTCGCATCGCCGGCGGGCCAGATGCGGGCGGTGAAGCGCACCATCCCCTCCATGAGCGCGGCGCCGACGCCGAAGTTGATCGATGACAGGCTCGTGCCGCGCTCAATGGCGTAGGCGGGGTCGCGCTGCGACGTCACCGCGCCGGGCGCGAGCGGCAGCAGCGTCGCCACCTGGATCCATTCGCCGAGGAACGGTCCGGTCCGGTGCTCGACGACCAGGTCACCGGTCAGGATCTGGCTGGTCCCGAGGAGCCCGCTACGGACGTACACGCGCACCCACGCCGGCTTGCGCGCGACCAGACGGACGGAGTTGTCAGGACCGCGATCGTCGGAATTGGTCAGGTGACGATCGGCCCAGAAGTACTGGATGCCCTGCGTGACCTCCACGCCGGCGACGTAGGGTCGGACCAGCCAGCGGCCCGCATCGACCTCGGCGCCGGCACGCCGCGCGGCGGCGGTGAACTCGAGCAGCGTCCGCAGGCTCACCGAGCCCGCCTCGAGATCGAAACGGCCCATCAGGTTCCTCCAGTCAAGCGTGACGACCAACCGGGTGGAAGGCCGGCGCCCGGCGTAGCACCGAACACATAGCGCTGCGTTCGATGGCGTGTCAAGGCGCCAGCCACCGTGCCGACCACTTGCTTTGACGGCGGGCCCCGAGAGACCGAGGCGGAAGGGACGTATCGACTTCCGGTGTACGCTGAGCCCGTCCGGAGCGCAGTCGACCCTTCGGGAACGGAGACGTCCATGACGAGGGACCACGCCGCTGATCCTGACCGCCGAAACTTTCTGCGCCTGGCCGGAGGCGGCCTGGCGCTCGTCGTGCTCGCATCCGGGCCGCGTATGGCCGCGGCCCAGGCGCCGGCGGGCGCGCCCCTGAAGATCGGGATGATCGGTGCGGGTCGGGAGGGCAGCGCGCTCGGGACGCTGTTCGTCAAGGCCGGCCACCCGGTGATGTTCTCCTCCCGGAATCCCGAGGGGTTGAAGGATTTGGTCGCCGGGCTGGGCTCGCTCGCGCAGGCCGGCACGGTCGAGCAGGCGATCGCCTTCGGGGACGTCGTGGCGGTCGTCGTGCCTTACACCGCGATGGAGGAGATCGGCAAGGCGCATGCGAGTGCGCTCGCCACGAAGGTGCTGGTGATGGACGTGAGCAATCCGATCGCGCGGCGCGACGGCGACGCGCTCGTCAAGTGGGTCGGCGACCAGGGCGGGGCCGGGCTGGCGACGGCCAAGCTGCTGCCCGGCGCGCACCTCGTTCGCGCCTTCAACGCGATCGGCTCGACCCGGCTGGCCGCGATCGCGCATCGCGTGGGCGACCCGGTCGGGGTCCCGATCGCCGGAGACGACCCAAAGGCGATCGCCGTCGCCGAGACGCTCATTCGCGGGATCGGGTTCGAGCCCGTCCTGGTCGGCGGCCTGGCCATGGGCAAGCACCTGGTGCCCGGAACGCCGCTCGCCGGCGAGCGGTCGCCGGCCCAGATCCGACAGATCGCCGGCACCCTACGCTGAGCGCCGCTTGACCCGGTTCTTCGACGTCAGGCCGCACGAGGTCGCGGTGGTGGCCTGGTGCTGGCTCGACGTCTTCTCGCTGCTGTCGTCCTACTACATCATGCGACCGATCCGCGACCAGGCCGGCGTCGCCGGGGGCGTCCAGAATTTGCAGTGGCTGTTCACCGGTACCCTCGTCGCCATGCTCCTGCTGAATCTTCCCTTCGCGTACCTCGTCAAGCGGCTGCCGCCCCACCGCTTCATCGCGATCACGTACCATTTCTTCGCCGCCAACATCCTGGTGTTCGCCGCGCTCTTCCAGGCGTCCGGCGGGGCCGAGGCCGTCTGGGTCGGGCGGGTCTTCTTCATCTGGACCTCCGCCTTCAACCTGTTCGTGATCTCGATGTTCTGGCAGCTGAACGTCGACGTGTTCAGCCCCGAGCAGGGCAAGCGACTGTTTGGCCTGATCGCGGCCGGCGCCACCCTCGGCGCGATCGTCGGCGCGGGCGTGACGGCCTCGCTGGTGCGGCACGTGCCGCCGATGGTCTTGCTGCTCGGGGCGGCGGCCCTGCTCGAGGTCGCGGTGTTCAGCGCCGGCCGCCTGTCGCGCCGGTCGGCCACGCTCGACCGCCGACCGGTCGCCCCGGCCGCCGAGGCCCCCATCGGGGGCGGCGTCCTCGCCGGGATCACCCACATCGTCCGCTCGCCGTATCTCCTGAACGTGGCCATCTTCCTGCTGCTGTTCTCGATCACCTCGACCTTCCTCTACTTCCAGCAGGCCGCCATCGTGAGCGGGGCCTTTCGCGATCGGGCGGCGCAGACCGCGTTCTTCGCCACCGTCGATCTCGTCGTCAACCTGCTGACCCTGGTGGTTCAGCTCTTCCTGACCTCGCGCATGGTGGTGCTGCTCGGCGTCGCCCTCACGCTCGGCCTGTTGCCGGCGCTGACCATCGCGGGCTTCGGCGCGTTGGCCCTGGCGCCGACGGTCATGGCGGTCGCGCTGTTCCAGGTGCTGCGTCGCGCCGCCGACTACGCGGTGACGCGACCGGCCCGCGAGCTGCTGTATACCGTCGCCTCGCGGGAGGACCGCTACAAGGCGAAGAGCCTCATCGACACCGTGATCTATCGCACGGGGGATCAGCTCGGCGCGTGGTCCGTGACGCTGCTGCGCGCGGTCGGGCTGGGGGCGGCGCAGGTGTCGTTTGCGGCGATTCCGCTGGCCGCCCTCTGGCTGGTCAACGCGCTGTGGCTCGGGCGCCGGCAGGAGCGGCTCGCCGCGCGGCCGGCGGGCTCCTCGTGAGTTGACGCGCGGGTGCGGCGTGCCGGGAGAGCGATCCACGTTGTTCGCACGTCGGGGATGGGGGACACGTGGCCCGGCCGCGAAACGCGGAGACGAGCGGTAGGGGATGCCGCGACGCCCTTGCTGCGCGTTGGTCCGCGCGCTACTCTCGGCGCACTTCTCGAGGCGGTAGCCCGGCCGCAAAAGGCGGAAGCATCATGCGGTGCCCGCAGTGTCAGCACGAGAACCCGCACGGGGCGCGGTTCTGCGAGAACTGTGCGGCGCCGCTCGCACGAAGCTGCACGAACTGCGGGACCGCGCTGTCAGCGGCGGCGAAGTTCTGTCACGCCTGCGCGCATCCGGCCGCTGGCGTCGGTGCTGCGTCGCGCTCGCCCGACACCTACACCCCCAAGCACCTCGCGGAGAAGATCCTCACTGCCAAGGCCGCCCTGGAGGGTGAGCGCAAGCAGGTGACGGTCCTCTTCGCCGACCTGAAGGGCTCGATGGAGTTGCTCGCCGACCGCGACCCCGAAGAGGCTCGCAAGCTTCTCGATCCGGTGCTCGAGCGAATGATGGAGGCCGTGCACCGCTACGAGGGCACGGTGAACCAGGTGATGGGTGACGGGATCATGGCCCTCTTCGGAGCCCCCCTGGCCCACGAGGATCACGCGGTGCGCGCCTGCTATGCCGCTCTGTGGATGCAGGACACGGCGCGTCGCTACGCGGAGGAGGTCCACCGACGTGAGGGACTTCCCATCCAGATCCGCGTGGGACTCAACTCGGGTGAGGTGGTCGTCCGGTCCATCGGGAACGACCTCCACATGGACTACACGGCGGTGGGCCAGACCACGCACCTCGCGGCACGGATGGAGCAGATGGCGGTACCCGGCTCGATTCTCATCTCGGCGTCCACGCTGGACCTCGTCGAGGGCTACGTCAGCGTGAAGGCACTCGGCCCGCGGAACGTGAAGGGTCTGCCGGAGCCCATCGAGGTCTACGAGCTGGGCGGAGCAGGAACGGCGCGCACCCGCCTTCAAGCCGCCGCGGCTCGGGGCCTGACGAAATTCGTGGGTCGCAGCATCGAAATGGAGCAGCTCATTCAGGCGCTCACCCTGGCGCGGGAGGGGCATGGACAGGTGGTGGCGGTCGTCGGCGAGCCCGGGGTCGGCAAGTCTCGTCTCTATTGGGAGTTCACTCAGTCTCATCGCACCGTCGGCTGGCTCGTCTTGGAAGCGTCGTCGGTCTCCTACGGCAAGGCCACACCCTATGCTCCCGTCATCGAGCTGCTGAAGGACTACTTCAAGCTCGGAGACCACGACGGCCAGCGAGAGAGCCGCGAGAAGGTGACCGGAAAGCTCCTCACGCTGGACGAAGGTCTCAAGCCCACCCTCCCCGCATTCCTCGAGCTGCTGAATGTGGCCGTGGGCGACGCCGCGTGGTCCACCGTCGAGCCGTCCCTTCGCCGTCAACACACGTTGCAGGCGATACGCCACCTGCTCCTGCGCGAGAGCCGCGTTCAGCCCGTCCTGGTCGTGTTCGAGGATCTTCACTGGATCGACTCGGAGACGCAGGCCCTGCTGAACGGGCTGGTCGAGGGCCTCACCGGGGCGCGGCTGCTGCTCCTCGTGAACTATCGGCCCGAGTACCAGCACGCCTGGGGCGGCAAGACGTACTACCGGCAACTGCGCGTGGATCCCCTGCCGCCGGAAACCGCGGGAGAACTCCTCGAAGCCCTCGTCGGCAGCGATCCGACGCTCGATCCCTTGAAGCATCTGCTCAGGCAGCAAGCCGAAGGGACTCCGCTGTTCCTCGAGGAGGGTGTTCGGGCCCTGGTCGAGACGGGTGCGCTCCGCGGCGAACGCGGCCAGTACCGTCTCGTCAAGGACGTTCAGACGGTTCAGGTACCGCCCACCGTCCAAGCCATCCTCGCGGCCCGCATCGACCGCTTGCCGCCAGAAGATAAGCTGCTTCTCCAGGCGGCCTCGGTCATCGGCCAGGATGTGCCCTTTGCGCTGCTGCAGGCCGTCGGCGAGCAGGATGATGAGGCGATGCGCCGCGGACTCTCTCGGCTCCAGGCGGGGGAGCTCGTCTATGAAACGAGCCTCTTCCCCGATCTCGAATTCACCTTCAAGCACGCGCTCACCCACGACGTCACCTACGCCAGCCTCCTCCAGGAACGGCGGCGGGTCCTGCACGCGCGAGTCGCCGACGCCATCGAGCATCTCTACCCCGATCGCCGTGCCGAACACATCGAGCGCCTCGCCGACCATGCCTTCAAAGGCGAGGACTGGGAGAAGGCGGTCACGTGCCTGCGGGAAGCCGCCGCCAAGGCCGTCGCTCGCGCCACGGTCCGGGAGGCCGTCCGGCATCTCGAGCGCGCTCTGGCCGCGCTCACCCATCTCCCACCGAGCCCGACGCGACTCGAAGCGGGCGTCGATATACGGCTCGACCTCCGGAACTGCCTCTATCTCCTGGGAGAGCACCACCGCGTGGTCGAGCACCTTCAGACCGCGCGCCGGCTCGCCGAGGAGACGGGCGACCGCACCCGCCTCATCAGGGTGGCCGGGTACCTCGGGACGGCGTTCATGTTCCTCGGGGACTACGCCCACGCGCTCGAAGAGGTCGCCCGAGCCAGAGAGCTGGCGTCACGCGCGCGAAGGCCGGAGCTCGAGATCGAGATGCGATTGCGCTCGGCCCAGATCTACATCTACCGAGGCGAGTTCGCCGAGGCGACGCCACTCGTCGCCGACGTGCTCCGTGTCGCCGATGGCGGTGGCCCGGCGTCGCGCTTCTTCGGTCAGATCCTCACCTCGGTGCAGGCGCGTGGCTATCTCGCTTGGTGCTTGAGCGAGCAAGGGGTGTTCGCCTCGGCCATCGACGCCGCGAAGCGCGGTCTCGCGGAAGCCGAGCGCGAAGAGCATCGATACAGTCAAGCCGTCGTCCGCGGTTTGGGTGGCCTCGTCTATCTCCGCAAGGGCGATCTCGACGAAGCGCAGCGCTTGCTCGAGCCGGCCGTGGAGCTCGTTCGCAGCCTCGAGTTGTCGCTGATCCGATCGGGGACCATCGCGAACCTGGGGCTCACCTACGTGTATCGTGGCGCCGTCGAACCGGGCCTGGCGCTCCTGGAGGAGGCGCGGGAACGACGCCCCGTCTTGCTGGCGGAAGGCTATCTCGTCGCGCACCGGTTCGATGAGGCGAAGGCGACGGCCCGTCGGGCGCTCGAGGACGCGCGCCCGGCGGGCGAGCTGGCGATCGTCGCGCGGGCGAGCTGGCTGGTGGGTGCCGCCGCCACGGCGCTCGACCCGCCGGCGGCGACCGAGGCCATCGAAGCCTATCGCGATGCTGCCGCGATGGCCGAGCAGATCGGCATGCGCCCGCTCGTCGCCCACTGCCACCTGGGCCTCGGCACACTCTACCGGCGAACGGACAAGCGGGATGACGCGCGCGGGCACCTCACCACCGCGACGACCATGTACCGCGCGATGGACATGCCGTTCTGGCTGGAGCAGGCGGAGGCGGAAGTGAGGATCTTGGGATAGGCGGGCGGCGTCAAGAATCCTGACAGGTTGACAGCGATCCTGGTGGCGCGTATTCAAGGCGAACCTATTGAGTGCTACTGGGTCGTAGGTGGCGCCACACGTCATCAGGGGAGGGATGCCATGCGATGCTCCGTTGCTTCGCTCGTAGGCGGTGTGTTGTTGCTGGCGGCCAGTACGGGATGGGCCGGCCAGAAGGACCTTGACGACCAGAAGGGGCGGGGCAATCTCTGCCCGATGGACTTTGAGGCGACGGTCCACTACGGTCCGGACACGAATGTTGCGCTGAAGGGGACCTTGTATTTCACCCGGCACGGCGACGAGGGGACGGTCGATGGTACTCTCGCCGACGAAGCTGGATTCTCGGTTCCGGTGCACGGGCAGATCCTGGGTCGCGCGGCGAACCTCCTGTTCGATCTAGGCAACGACGCGTTTGTCTACGGAACGGGAACCGTGCTCAGCAGTCACGGCCCGGATGGATGCACAACCTACAAGGGCGGGGGCACGCTCACTGGCCCGGATCCCGCGGACGTCGGGAGCTGGCTCATCATCCCAATCAAGGGTTTCATTGCGCTCACGCCCACCTGTCCCGGGCACATAAGCGTGACCATCGCGGGACCTGGCGTGTTCGAAGTCGGGGACCCGCCGCAACGGGTGCTCCAGGTGATATCGAACAACGCATGCATATCCACGACGAACTCGGCGGTGACGATCGGCAATCCCAGCACGACAGCGACATCCGGGCCGTTCACCTTGCAACTGGACATGGCGACGGGCCGGTTCATAGCCTTCATCGGGGAGGCCTCGTTTCCTGACAATCAGTGCCGGACGCTCACGTTCAATAACTTCTTTTTGGGACTCAAGCTAGGACCCGTCACGGTATGTCTGCCGATCCCACCGGGCACCTCCTTTAAGTTTGGGTAATCCACGGCGCCACGGTTGAGCAGTCGCCTAGATGGGCTCGAGCGCCTTGTCGACGCCATCGTGCGCACACGGCGCCGCTCCCTATCGGTTCCCGTCCTTGCCGTGTCCTGTTCGCCGCGCTACTCTCGGCGCACTCCTCGATGCAGTGAGCCGGCCCGACGGTGGGAGACGCGGCATGCAGTGTCCCGGGTGCCAGCATGAGAACCCGCCAGGGGCGCGGTTCTGCGAGGACTGTGCGGCGCCGCTAGCACGGAGCTGCACGAACTGCGGGACCACGCTTTCAGCGGCGGCGAAGTTCTGTCACGCCTGTGCGCATCCTGCCGCCGGCGTCGGCGCTGCGTCGCGCTCGCCCGACACCTACACCCCGAAACACCTCGCGGAGAAGATCCTCACGTCCAGGGCAGCCCTGGAAGGCGAACGCAAGCAGGTGACCGTGCTGTTCGCCGACCTCAAGGGCTCGATGGAGCTGCTCGCTGATCGCGATCCTGAGGAGGCGCGCAAGCTCCTCGATCCCGTGCTGGAGCACATGATGGAGGCCGTCCACCGCTACGAGGGCACGGTGAACCAGGTGATGGGCGATGGGATCATGGCGCTGTTCGGTGCCCCGCTGGCTCACGAGGACCATGCCGTGCGAGCGTGCTATGCGGCGTTGCGGATGCAGGAGGCGGTCAAGCAGTACGCGGAGGGCGTCTTCCGCTCGCAGGGGGTGTCCATCCAGATCCGTCTGGGGCTCAACTCCGGCGAGGTGGTCGTCCGCGCCATCGGGTCCGATCTGCACATGGACTACACGGCGGTCGGTCAGACGACGCACCTGGCCGCCCGCATGGAGCAGATGGCGACGCCGGGCACGATCCTGCTTGCCCCGGCGACCCTGCAACTCGCTGAAGGGTACGTTCGGGTCGTGGCCCGTGGGCCGGTGGCCGTCAAGGGGTTGCCGGACCCTGTGGAGGTTTACGAGCTCACCGGAGCGAGCGCGCTGCGGTCCCGGCTCCAGGCTACTGCCGCTCGGGGATTCACACGTTTTGTGGGCCGAGACCCCGAGATCGAGCAGCTCCGCCGGGCGCTCGCCCTGGCGCACGATGGGCACGGCCAGCTCATCGCCGTCGTGGGGGAACCCGGCGTGGGCAAGTCCCGCCTCGTCTACGAGTTCACGCACTCACACCGCACCCAGGCGTGGCTCATCCTGGAGGCGGGCTCGGTGTCCTACGGCAAGACGACCAGCTACCTTCCGGTCATCGACCTTCTCAAGGCATACGTCAAGGTTCACGATCGGGAAACCCACCGGGAGATTCGGGAAAAGGTCACGGGCAAGCTTCTCACGCTGGATCGGACGCTCGAGCCCACTCTGCCCGCGCTGCTGGCCCTCCTCGAGGTGCCGGTCGAGGACGCCCAGTGGCAGGCGCTCGATCCGCCGCAACGGCGGCAGCGCACCCTCGACGCCGTCAAGCACCTGCTGCTCCGGGAGAGCCAGGTGCAACCGGTCCTCGTGGTCTTCGAGGATCTGCACTGGATCGATCCGGAGACGCAGGCCCTGCTCGACAGCCTGGTCGAGAGCCTGCCCACGGCCAGGCTCCTGCTGCTGGTGAACTACCGACCCGAGTACCAGCACGGTTGGGGGAGCAAGTCCTACTACAGCCAGCTGCGTCTCGATGCGCTGCCGCCCGACAGTGCGAGCGCGCTCCTGAGCGCCCTTCTGGGCGACGACCCTGGGCTGGAGCCTCTCAAACGACTGCTGGTCAAACGTGGGAACCCATTCTTTATCGAGGAGAGCATCCGGACGCTGGTCGAGACGCATGCGCTCAGCCGAGAGCGTGGCGCGTATCGTCTGACCCGGCCGATCCAGGCGATCGAGGTCCCGGCGACCGTGCAGACGATCTTGGCGGCCCGGATCGACCGGCTCCCGGCGGAAGAAAAGCAATTGCTCCAGACGGCCTCGGTCATCGGCAAAGACGTGCCCTTCGTGCTGCTCCACGCCGTTGCGGAGCTGGCCGAGGATGCGGTGCATCGGGGGCTCGCGCATCTGCAAGCGGCCGAGTTTCTGTACGAGACGCGCCTGTTTCCGGATCCCGAATACACCTTCAAGCATGCGCTGACCCATGAAGTCACCTACGGTTCTTTGCTCCAGGAGCGGCGCAAGGCCCTGCACGCTCGGATCGTCGTTGCCATCGAACGCTTCTATGCGAACCGCCTGACCGAGCACGTGGAACGGGTGGCGCACCACGCCGTCCGGGGTGAGGTGTGGGAGAAGGCGGTCACCTACCTCAGTCAGGCCGGCGCCAAGGCGTTCGCGCGCTGGGCGAACCGGGACGCGGTGGGCTGGTTCGACCAAGCCCTATCGGCCCTCCCACACCTCGACGAAACGCACGCGACGATCGAGAAGGCCGTGGACCTCAGATTCGACCTCCGCAACGCCCTCCTGCCGCTCGGGGACACCTCGCGCATCCTCGACGTTCTCGCGGAGGCCGACCGCCTCGCCGAACGCCTCCACGACCCCCGACGGACCGGGTGGATCTCGGCGTATACCGGCTTGCAGGCCGCGCAAATGGGACGCTCCGAGCGCGCCATCGAATTCGGACATCGCGCCCGGAGAATCGCGGAGGCGTCGCGGGACCGCGGCCTCACGATCGCGGCAAAGTTCTATCTCGGCTTCGCCACGTTCAACCGCGGCGCGTACCGAGATTCGCTGGCGTTCCTCGAAGACCTGATCGGCAGCATTGGCCCTGAGGAGCTTCGAGAGCGCTTTGGCATCGCGGGTCCCGCGGCGGTGTTCGCCCGCATTTTCGCGGTGACCGCTCTGGCCGAGCTCGGCGCGTTCGCCGAGGCGCAGGTACGTGCGGAGGAGCTACTCCGACTGGCCGAGGAGATCAACCAGCCGTACAGCCTCGGCTTCACGTACTTCGCGGTCGGCATGCTCAATCTCCGGATGGGCCATTTCGAGCGGGCGATCCGGGTGTTGGAGCGCGGGCTCCCTATCACCCAGAGCTTCACCTTCCCCTGGGTGGCCTACTGCCTGGGGCACGCCTACACCGCCTGCGGTCGAGTCGCGGAGGGCAGTGCCCTGCTGGACCAGGCGATTCGCCAGGCGGAGTCCGTGCAGCTCTTCGCGCATCATTCGCTCCGGTTGGCGTACCTGGGTCAGGCGCGGCTTCGGGCCGGCGGCCTCGGCGAGGCTCGCGAGCTCACGCAGCGCGCGCTCGATTTGGCACGCGAGCACAGTGAACGCGGTCATGAGGCGTGGGTGCTCTGGCTGCTAGGCGAGATCGAGTCCGAGCCCGGCCTCGATCCGTCGAAGGCCGCCGAGCGCTATCGCGAAGCCCTTGATACCGCGACGAGCCTCGAGATGCGCCCGCTCGTCGCCCACTGCCACCTCGGCCTGGGCAAGCTCTACCGGCGCACGGACAAGCGGCAGGAGGCGCAGGAGCACCTCACCACCGCGATGACCATGTACCGCGAGATGGACGTGCAGTTCTGGCTGGAGAAGGCCGAGGCGGAGATTCGAACCACTGGATAGATCCCCGGTGCGCAAAAGGAACACCGCCAGTGTGCCCAAACGGGTGCCGCCCGACCCGCCGCGGTGGGGCATCGGGGGCCGCATCGGAATGCCGCTCGATCCCGCCCGATTGGCCGAGGAGCGGCAGTATCTCCGAAGCGACGCCTTCCGGGCGCTGAGCACGCTCCGCCGCCGCCGCGAAGAGTCCCTGATCTTCCTCCGGAGACTCACGCCCGTCCAGTGGCGCCCTGGGAGTGTCCATCTGATCGATGGTCGTATGACATTCGACGATTGGATTGCCCTGATTGCACATCACGACGATGAGCATCTCGACCAGCTGAAGCGCGCGCTCGAAGGCCGCTCGTGATGGTGCCTCGAGCGCGAGCGGCGACGATATGAAGACGCATCAGAACCGATAGGCGAGGCCAATGTCGACGTGGATCGGTTGGGCGGGGGTCAGGAACGGTTCGACCGGTGTGCCGGCGCGCTTGGCGTTGGGCCCAAACGTGCCGAACGTCTCGTACCGCTCGTTCAGCGCATTGTTGATCGTGACGAACGCGCTGAACGCCTTGACCTGCAGCCGGGCACCGGCGCTGGCCACGGCGTAGGCATCGAGCGTCCGCTCGACGTTCTCCTCGTCGCCGCGCAGCCGCTGGGCGCCCACCCAGGCGCCGGCGACCCACAGCGTGAGCCAGGGGGTGGCGTGATAGTCGACGCCGGCACCGAGGCGGTGGCGCGGGATGAGCGGCAGATCGCGGCCAGCCCGGACGCGCTGGCTGCAGGGCGAGGCGACGCAGCCGGGCGTCAGCCGCGGCGTGGCGAGGTCGACGTTGTCGAGGAACGTGGCCTCGGTGTACGTATAGTTGAGGCGCAGGTCCCAGCGCGTGTCGACGTGCGCGTCGGCCGCGAGCTCGAGGCCCTGGCGGCGCGTCGCGCCGACGTTTTGGAAGAAGAGCCCGACGGTGCCGGTGGGTGAGACCGAGAAGATGTCGTCGCGCAGGTCGGTGCGATACGCGGCGACCTCCAGGCCAAGCCACGGGCGCGGGGCCACACGCGCACCGACCTCGTAGTGGTTGGCCTTCACGGCCTTAAGCGGGGGGTCGGGCGCCACGCCGGCCTGCAGCCCGGGGCAGACGGTTCCCGGGCTGGCGCACGTCAGCTCCAGGAACGCCGGGGGCCGGAACCCCTGCGCGAAGGTGAAGTAGACGCTGGCCGCCTTGGTCGGGTTGTAGTTCACGCCGAACCGCGGGTTGACGCGGTTGAACGTGCTGGTGCCCCCCACGCGCGGCCTGTCCCCCGGCCCGAAATCGCCGATGTGGTGACGGAGCCAATCCCAGCGGGCCGCGGTGGTGAGCACGAGGACGTCGCCGGGAACGAGCAGGTCGCGGGCGAGGTCGAGGCTGTCCTGCGCGTAGACGGCGAAGGCGTGCTGGTCGTCGTGGACCTTGCTGTCGAGCGAGGCCGCCCTGCTCTCTTCCTCCAGCACCTTCACGCGGGCGTCGTGATGGACGTAGTCCAGCCCCAGCGTCAGGCGATTGGCGCGGTCGAGCACCCGTCCGTCGTCGTCGAGCTGCACGGTGCCGCCGGCCGTGGTCGTGCGCGTGAACGAACGGGTGTCGGCGCCGATCAGGTTGACGTTGAACTGCTCGGCGTCCAGCGTGCGGGCGAAGCCGTTGACGCTCACCCGCGCATGCTCGGCCACGGTCTGATGCACGTTGAGGGTGACCAAGTTCAGCAGCGGCGCGAAGAAGTCGCCGCCGGTGAAGTTCTGCCTCCGGTCACGCCGGAGATCGCTGAGCGGCAGCGAGCCGGGCTGCTCGATCCGATTCTGGGCGCGCTGGAAGGACAGGGTGGCGTCGGTGTCGCCGAGCGAGAGGCCGAGCTTGGCGAAGAGACGGCCGAGTCGCACCGCGGAGACGTCGCGCCAGCCATCCTCCTCGCTGTAGGTGCCGGCCACGTAGTAGTCGAAGGGGCCGGCCGGCCCGCTGGCGCGCAGGCGGTACTTCTGGCGGCCGAAGCTGCCGAACTCGATCTCGGGCACGACCTCGTGGGTGTCGCCGCCCCGGCGGGTCAGGATGTTGAGGCTGCCGCCCAGCGTGTTGCGCCCGAAGAGGACCGACGGCCCCCGGATCAGCTCGATACGCTCGACGTCATCGAGCGGGATGAGGTCAAAGTTCACTTCCTCGACGGTCGGCTCGTTCACCCGGACGCCGTCGACGAAGACGCTGATCCCTTGCGGCACGCCGGTCACCGAGGTCGCCTGGAAGCCGCGGAAGGTCACGTCGGGCTGCGCGCGGTTGCCCTGCTCGTCGCCCAGCGTGACGCCCGGCAGGCTGACGAGCGCATCCTGCACGGTGACGCCGCCCCGGCCGTGGAGTGTGTCGCCGGAGATGATCTGCACGCTGCCGGGGACGTGGTCCAGGGGCAGCGGCTCGCCGGGCAGTCGGGCGGGCGCCAGGACCCGCACCGCCGGGAGCTGGAACACCTCGTCGGGTGGATTCCCCGGCCGCTCCTGGGCCGCGGCGAGCACGGCCACGGCGAGACCCACGCCGGCGACGGCCGGGACGAGCGCAGCACGCATGCCTGACATCTACCCGCCCGGCCCGTGCTGCGCAATGCCTAGATGGCTACGAAGGCGATGGCCACCTGGCTCCCGCTCGGGAAAGGGAGGGGCGGGCAAGGGCCTGCCGCATCGCTTTCTCGGCGTGGGCGCCGGCTACGGCGGTCGAGGACTTCGCCGCCGGCGGAGGAGCGCGATTGGTCAGGCCTCGATCTACGCTCTTCGTGAGCAGATTCTTTCGGCACTCGCTGACGTATTCGTCAGCGAGGTGACGATCGCAACCGCCCGCGGACCACATCGTCCCCGACGATCGTGCGTACCCAAGGGCTTATCGCTGCGATGGCACTCATCTTGCCGAAGCGCTCCCCCGGCGATTCCAGAAATGACAACGACCACACGCGACGTGCACCGAAACTTCGCGCCCGCTGGGGGCGACGCCAGAGGAGATCGCACAGATCATGGGGAGTGCCGTATCCCGTCACGGCAGCGCGGGCGCCTCCGAGCGACGGGAAGGTCCGTCGCGGCTTCTGACCACGCTGCTGATCCTCACCGGTCTCGTCGTGGCGGCGCCACGCGTCGAAGCGGCCTCGGTAGCCGTGACGTGGACAGCGCCCACCACGAGCACCGATGGCACGCGGCTCACCGATCTCGCGGGCTATCGCCTCTACCTGGGGACCTCATCGCCGGCCTGTCCTAGCGGATCCTTCTTTGCGGTCCCCTCGCCGACGCCGACACCGAGCGCCGGCCAGACGGTGTCTCAGGTCGTGACGGCTCTCTCCGCCGGCGTCACCTACTTCGCGCGCATCACCGCCGTCGACACGTCGGGCAACGAGAGCCCGTGTTCGGTCTCCGCGAGTGGGCTCGCCACGTCCGACTTCACCGTCACACCATCCGGTACGACGAGCTTCGGCAGCGTCGCGGTGGGAGCCACGGCGGATCGAACGTTCACGGTGCAGAACACGAGCAGCACCAGCATCTCGGTGACGGCGAGCGTCACGGCGCCGTTCCGGGTCGCCGCCGGTGCGTCGTTGTCGCTGGCCTCCGGGGCCTCGCAGAGCGTCACCGTTCGGTTCCAGCCCACGGGCGCCGGGACGTTTGCCGGGAACGTCACCTTCACCGCGAACGGCGACTCCCTCTCGCGCGGGGTGAGCGGCTCGGCGACGGGTGTCGCGAGCGCGACGTTGTCGGTCACGAAGAGCGGCACCGGGGCGGGAACGGTGACGGGGGTGCCGGCGGGGATCGCCTGCGGCACGACGTGCAGCCAGTCCGTGACGGCGGGAACGCCGGTCACGCTCACGGCGGCGGCGGCGGCCGGATCGGCGTTCGCCGGATGGGGGGGCGCGTGCAGCGGCACCACGGCGTGCACGGTGGTCGTGAATGCCGCCACGGCAGTGAGCGCGACATTCAATGCAGGCTCGACGTCCCAGTCGCCTCCCGGCACGCCGGAGAGCCCGAGCGTGACTCAGATCGCCGCTGACGCGAGCGGCGTCACGTTTGCGATCGCGTGGAGTGCGGGGAGCGGCGCGACGTCCTATCGGTACGTGGCCGGATTCAGCGACGGCAGCGCGTCGCAGCAGGGCACGGTCACGAGTGCGTCGTTCCAGCTGCGCATGCCGTATCACGCGAGCGGCGGGGCCGCCTCCGGCTTTGTGTGCATCCAGTCGGTGAGCGCGGCGGGTGTGGCGAGTGTGGATCAATCGTGCGGTGGCTTCTCGGTGGCGGCGCGCCCCGCCGCTCCTCCCAGTCCGACGGCCGGTAGTCTGTCGCCAGCCAGTGCGCCAGCCGGGAGTGGCGGTGTGACGCTCACCGTGAATGGCAGCGACTTCGTCTCCACCTCCGTGGTGCGCTGGAACGGGATGGCCATGACGACCACGTTCGTCAGCGCCAGCCAGCTGCAGGCGGCCATCGGCTCCGTCGACCTGGCGGTGGCCGGTTCGATTCCGGTCAGCGTCGTGACGCCAGCCCCCGGCGGCGGCACCTCGGGCGCCGTGACGTTCACGATCACGTCCTCGGCGCCGGCACCGCCGCCCCCTGCGCCCGGCAACCCCGCGGTGAGCCGGGTCATCGCCGATGCCAGTGGCGCCACGCTGACGATCGCGTGGAGCCCGGCCAGCGGCGCGACGTCCTACCGCTGGAACGCGGCGTTCAGCGATGGCAGCGCGGCCCAGCAGGGGACCGGGGCGACACCGTCGCTGCAGCTTCGCATGCCGTATCACTCCAGCGGTGCGGCCTTCGCAGGGTTCATCTGCGTCGGGGCGGTCGGCCCGTCTGGCGTCCAGAGCGTGGATCAGTCGTGCGGCGCCCTGTCAGTTCCGGCGCGCCCGTGAGGATCTCGCGCCCGCTTGGTCTGCCTCCCCCGGGCCATCCCAGTCGTCGCGTGCCATACTTCGACGGATGGCACGCATGGGTGTCGCCTTCAGCGGTGGACTGCCTCCCACCGACATCGTCGAGTGCGTGAGGCTCGCCGAAGAGCTCGGCTACGAATCGGCATGGGTGGCGGAAGGTCATGGCGGGGACCAGTTCGCAATCCTGGGCGCCTGCGCCGTCGCGACGCGGCACATTCTGCTCGGCACGAGTATCTCGAGCGTGTTCGTGCGGAGCGCCACGACCATCGGCATGGCGGCGGCGACCGTCGATCACCTCTCACGTGGCCGGTTCATCCTGGGTCTGGGGTCGAGCCATCGGGTGCAAGTCGAGCCCGAGCACGGCATGGCCTTTGTCCAGCCGACGGCGCGGCTGCGGGACACGATCG
>JBGQLG010000113.1:0-17603 GCA_041499965.1 Methylomirabilia bacterium | reverse complement strand
CGCCTCGGTACCCAACACCACGACCAACATGGAAGGTGCCACCGCCGCCGACATACTCAGCGACATCCAGAAGTTCGCCCTCTTCATGAAGTTCCTCGCCCAGCCGACGCCGGCCCCGGCGACGGCCTCGACGACGCGCGGCCGCGGGCTGTTCGTGACCACGGGCTGCGCGCTGTGTCACACCCCGACGCTCAAGACGGGCCCCTCGGACATCAGCGGCCTCGCCAACCAGAACGTGAACCTCTACTCCGACCTGGTGCTGCACGCCATGGGCCCGGGTCTGGCCGACGACATCCTGCAGGGCGGCGCCGCCGGCGACGAGTTCCGGACCGCGCCCCTGTGGGGCCTCGGCCAGCGCCTCTTCTTCCTGCACGACGGGCGCACGAACGACCTGAAGGAGGCCATCCTGGCCCACCGTAGCGGCGGCTCCTCGCGGTTCCCCGCCTCGGAAGCTAACCAGGTGGTCAATCGCTATCAGAACCTCGGGGAAGGCCAGAAGCAGGACCTGCTGAACTTCCTCCGCTCTCTGTAGCACGCCCCGGGCGGGGCGGCGGGCCCGGACCCGCCGCTCCCGCCACGCCGTGCCCCCACCGCCCGCCAGCCCTTGATTCCCTCGCAGCCGAAGACTACCCTGTTGGCGCTCCACTGAGCCCCAGAGAGGACTTCGACATATGGCTTCGGCTGGCAAGGTCGCGATCGTCACCGGCGCGGGTAGCGGCATCGGCAAGGCGTCCGCGCTCGCCCTGCTCCGCGAGGGCTACGCCGTGGCCCTGGCCGGTCGCCGCAAGGACATGCTGGAGGCGGTGGCCCGCGAGGCCAAGCCGGACGCCCGGACACTGGTGGTGCCCACCGACGTGGCTGATCCGGCCTCGATTCACGCGCTGTTCGCGAAGACGAAGGAGGCCTTCGGCCGGCTCGACCTGCTCTTCAACAACGCCGGCATCGGGGCCACCGGATCGCTGGAAGACCTGCCGCTCGATCAGTGGAAGGCCGTGGTCGACACCAACCTGACCGGGTCGTTCGTCTGCACGCAGGAAGCGTTCAAGATCATGAAGAGCCAGCAGCCGCGCGGCGGCCGCATCATCAACAACGGCTCCATCTCGGCCCACGCGCCGCGGCCCGGCTCGGTCGCCTACACGTCGACGAAGCACGCGATCACCGGCCTCACCAAGACGACGTCGCTCGACGGGCGCAAGTACGACATCGCGTGCGGGCAGATCGACGTCGGCAACGCCGAGACGCCGATGACCGCGCGGATGAAGAAGGGCGTGCCGCAGCCGAACGGGACGGTCGAGATCGAGCCGGTGATGGACGTCGAGAACGTCGCCAACGCGGTCGTCTACATGGCGAGCCTGCCGCTCGACGCCAACGTGCTGTTTCTCACGGTGATGGCGACCAAGATGCCGTTCGTCGGGCGCGGGTGATCTGAACCCCTCCCGCGTCTTCATCCTGCGGCCGGTCGCCACGGCGCTGCTCACCGTGGGCGTCCTGCTCGCCGGTATGGTCGCGTACTCGCAGCTGCCGGTCTCCGCCCTTCCCCAGGTCGACTACCCCACCATCCAGGTCGTGGCCTTCTATCCCGGCGCCGGCCCCGAGGTGATGGCCTCGTCGGTGACGACGCCGCTCGAGCGGCAGTTCGGGCAGTTGCCGGGCCTCAAGCAGATGACCTCCACCAGCTCGTTCGGCGCCTCGCTCATCACGCTGCAGTTCGTGCTCGAGCATCCGATCGACGTGGCCGAGCAGGAGGTGCAGGCGGCCATGAACGCCGCCGCGACGTTCCTGCCCCGCGACCTGCCGAGCCCGCCCATCTACAGCAAGGTCAACCCGGCCGACACGCCGATCATGACGCTGGCCCTGACCTCCGACACCCTGCCCCTCAGCCGGGTGCAGGACCTCGCCGACACCAACCTGGCCCAGAAGATCTCCCAGCTGCCCGGCGTGGGCCTGGTGTCGATCAGCGGCGGCCAGCGGCCGGCCGTGCGCGTGCAGGCCGATCCCTCGGCGCTGGCCTCCTACGGCCTCAGCCTGGAGGACCTGCGCGCCGTGCTCTCGGCGGCCAACGTCAACCAGGCCAAGGGCAACCTGGAAGGGCCGCGCCAGTCGTTCACCATCGGGGCCAACGACCAGCTCCTCACCGGGCCCGAGTACAAGTCGATCGTCGTCACCTACCGCAACGGGGCGCCCGTGCGGCTGTCCGACGTGGCCGAGGTGATCGACGGCGTCGAGAACGTCAAGCAGGCGGCCTGGATGAACGACAAGCCGGCCGTCATCGTGAACATCCAGCGCCAGCCGGGCGCCAACATCATCGGCGTCGTCGACCGCATCAAGCGCCTGCTGCCGCAGCTGCGGGCTTCCCTGCCCTCGTCCATCGAGATCACCACGCTGACCGATCGCACCACGACGATCCGCGCCTCCGTCCACGACGTCGAGTTCACGCTGGTGCTCACCATCGCCCTGGTCGTCATGGTGATGTTCCTGTTCCTGCGCAGCCTGGCCGCGACGGTCATCCCGAGCGTGACCGTGCCGATCTCGATCGTCGGGACGTTCGGCGTGATGTACCTGCTCGGCTACAGCCTCGACAACCTCTCGCTGATGGCGCTGACGATCTCCACCGGCTTCGTGGTCGACGACGCCATCGTGATGATCGAGAACATCGCGCGCTACATCGAGGCCGGCGAGTCGCCGCTGGAGGCGGCCCTCAAGGGCTCGGCCCAGATCGGCTTCACGATCGTGTCGCTGACCGTCTCGCTCATCGCGGTGCTCATCCCCCTGCTCTTCATGGGCGACATCGTGGGCCGGCTCTTCCGCGAGTTCGCGGTCACCCTGAGCGTCACCATCCTGGTCTCGGCGGTGGTCTCGCTGACCCTGACGCCGATGATGTGCGCCAAGCTCCTGCGCCACCGGACGGCCGCCAGCCAGACGCGCTTCTACCGGCTGACCGAGTACGGCTTCGATTGGGTGGTCGCCCGCTACGCGACCACGCTGCGCTGGGTGCTGCGCCACCAGCCGGCCACGCTGGTGGTCACCGTGGCCACGCTGGTGCTGACGATCGTCCTCTACGTGGTCGTGCCCAAGGGCTTCTTCCCGATCCAGGACACCGGCGTGATCCTCGGCATCTCGGAGGCGCCCCCGATGGTGTCGTTCACCGCGATGGCCGAGCGCCAGCGGGCGCTGGCCCGCGTGATCCTGCGCGACCCCGCGGTGGCCAGCCTGTCGTCGTTCATCGGCGTGGACGGCACCAACATGACGCCCAACAGCGGCCGCATCCAGATCAACCTGCGGCCGCTGGAGACGCGCAGCGCGGATGCCGCCGAGGTGATCCGGCGCTTGCAGTCGGCGCTGGAGGCGGTGGAGGGCATCACGCTGTACATGCAGCCCGTGCAGGACCTCACCGTCGAGGACCGGGTGAGCCGCACGCAATACCAGTACTCGCTGGAAGACGCCGACGCCCGCGAGCTGGCGGAGTGGGCCCCGCGGCTGATCGACAAGCTCCGCACCCTGCCCCAGCTGAGCGACGTGGCCAGCGACCAGCAGCCCGGCGGCCTGCTGGCCTCGCTGGTGATCGACCGCGACACCGCCTCCCGCCTGGGCGTGGCGCCCCAGGCCATCGACGACACGCTCTACGACGCCTTCGGCCAGCGCCAGGTCTCGACGATCTTCACCCAGCTCAACCAGTACCGCGTGGTCCTCGAGGTGGCGCCCGCGTTCCAGCAGGACCCCGAGGCCCTGAAGGCGATCTACGTCAAGTCGGCCACCGGCGTGCAGGTGCCGCTCAGCGCCTTCACCCGCCTTCAGCCCGGCAACGCGCCGCTGGCGGTGACGCATCAGGGCCAGTTCCCCGCCGTCACGCTCTCGTTCAACCTGGCGCCGGGGGTGGCGCTCGGCCACGCCGTCGACGCCGTCAAGGCGGCCGAGGCGCAGATCGGCCTGCCGGTCTCCATCCGGGCCAGCTTCCAGGGCACGGCCCAGGCCTTCCAGGCCTCGCTCGCCAACGAGCCGCTGCTCATCCTGGCCGCGCTCGTCACCGTCTACATCGTCCTCGGCGTGCTGTACGAGAGCTACATCCACCCGGTCACGATCCTGTCCACGCTGCCCTCGGCGGGCGTGGGCGCCATCCTGGCCCTGCAGCTCGTACGCGCGCACCTGGACGTGATCGCGCTCATCGGCATCATTCTGCTGATCGGCATCGTGAAGAAGAACGCGATCATGATGATCGACTTCGCGCTCGATGCCGAGCGGACCGACGGCAAGCACCCGGCCGAGGCGATCTACGAGGCGTGCCTGCTGCGCTTCCGCCCGATCATGATGACGACGATGGCCGCACTGCTGGGCGGCCTGCCGCTGGCCCTCGGCTCGGGGACCGGCGCCGAGCTGCGCCGGCCGCTGGGCATCACGATCGTGGGCGGCCTGCTCCTGTCCCAGCTCCTGACGCTCTACACGACGCCGGTCGTCTACCTGGCGTTCGACCGGCTGGGCCGGCGCTTCGGTCGGGTGCCCGCACCCCGGCCGCAGCCGGTCGAGGCCACGGCGGACTGAGCGCCCGGTCGTGAACGTCTCCGAGCCCTTCATCCGCCGGCCAGTCGCCACGACGCTGCTGAGCGTGGCGCTGCTGCTGGCCGGCATCGTCGCCTACCGCATGCTGCCGGTGGCGCCGCTGCCCCAGGTCGAGTTCCCGGTCATCCAGGTGCAGGCCACCCTGCCCGGCGCCAGCCCGGAGACGATGGCCTCCTCGGTGGCCACCCCGCTGGAGCGGCAGTTCGGCCGCATCGCCGGCGTGACCGAGATGACCTCCACCAGCCTGCTCGGCGCCTGCACGGTCGTGCTGCAGTTCGACCTCAGCCGTAACGTCGACGCCGCCGCCCGCGACGTCCAGGCCGCCATCAACGCCGCCCGCAGCGAGCTGCCGGCCAGCCTGCCCAGCAACCCCAAGTACCGCAAGGTCAACCCGGCCGACGCGCCGATCATGATCCTGGCCCTCACCTCCGACATCCTGCCGGTCGGGCGCATGTACGACGCCGCCGACTCGATCCTGGCCCAGAAACTCTCGCAGGTGGAAGGCGTCGGCCAGGTGATCATCGGCGGCGGCGCCAAGCCGGCCGTACGCGTGCGCGTCGATCCCGAGCGGCTCAGCCAGATCGGCCTCAGCCTCGAGCAGGTGCGGGCCGCGCTGGGCACGGTCAACGCCAACTCCCCCAAGGGCGAGCTGGCCAACGCCACGACGGCCTGGACCATCGACGCGACCGATCAGCTCTTCGAGGCCGACCAGTACCGGCCGGTCATCGTCGCCTATCAGAAGGGCGCGCCGGTCCGGCTCGGCGACATCGCCGACGTCGAGAGCTCGGTGGAGGACGTGCGCACGGGCGGGTTCTCCAACGGCAAGCGGGCCGTCCTCATCGTCATGTTCCGGCAGCCCGGCGCTAACATCATCGAGACGGTCGACCGCGTGCTCGAGCTGTTGCCGGCCCTGCGGGCGTCGATCCCGCCGTCCATCGACCTCGGCGTGGTGCTCGACCGCACGACGACCATCCGCGCCTCGTTTCGCCACGTGCAGGGCACGCTGCTGCTGTCGATCGGCCTGGTCGTGCTGGTCGTCTTCGTCTTCCTGCGCAGCCCGCGGGCCACGCTCATCCCCAGCGTCTCGGTGCCGCTCTCGCTGCTCGGCACGTTCGGCGGCATGTACCTGATCGGCTACAGCCTGGACAACCTCTCGCTCATGGCGCTGACCATCGCGGTGGGCTTCGTCGTCGACGACGCCATCGTGGTGCTGGAGAACATCACCCGCTATCTGGAGGAGGGCCTGTCGCCGATCGACGCCGCGCTGCGTGGCGCGCGGGAGGTCGGCTTCACGGTGCTGTCGATGAGCACCTCGCTGGTGGCGGTGTTCATCCCGATCCTCTTCATGGCCGGGCTGGTTGGCCGACTCTTCCGCGAGTTCGCGGTGGTGCTCACGCTGGCCATCAGCGTCTCCCTGCTGGTCTCGCTCAGCGTCACGCCGATGATGTGCTCACGCCTGCTCCGGTCGTCGCACGAGGCCCGGCACGGCCGCGTCTACCGCCTGACCGAGCGGGCCTTCGACGCCGTGGTCAGCTTCTACCGCGTCACCCTCCGCTGGGCGCTGCGCTACTGGCCCATCACGCTCGCCGTCACCGTCGCCACGATCGTGGTCAACGTGGTGCTGTTCATCCAGGTCCCCAAGGGGTTCTTCCCCCAGCAGGACACGGGGCGACTGATCGGCAGCATCCAGGCCGACCAGGACATCTCCTTCCTGGCCATGCGCGACAAGATGCGCGAGTACGTCGACCTCGTCCGCACCGATCCGGCCGTGAGCGACGTCGTGGCCTTCACCGGCGGCAACGTCAACACCACGAATACGGGCCGGATGTTCGTCGCGCTCAAGCCGCTCGATGTCCGGGGGCTCCCGGCCGACAAGGTGATGGAGCGGCTGCGCGGCCGGGTGGCGCGCGTCCCCGGCGCCAGCCTCTTCCTGCAACCCGTGCAAGATCTAAGGATCGGCGGCCGGGCCAGCAACGCGCAGTTCCAGTACACGCTGCAGAGCACGGAGCTGGCCGAGCTCAACGCCTTCGCGCCGCAGATGCTGACCCGGCTGCGCGGCATCGAGGGACTGCGCGACGTGGCGACCGACCAGCAGAACCGAGGCCTCCAGGCCTCGCTGACGATCGACCGCGACAACGCCTCGCGGATGGGCATCCTGCCTCGGGTGATCGACGACACGCTCTACGACGCCTTCGGCCAGCGCCAGGTCTCGACGATCTACAAGGCGCTGAACCAGTACTTCGTCGTGCTGGAGGTCGCGCCGGCGTTCCAGCAGAGCCCCGATGCTCTCAAGGGCGTGTACGTGCGCTCGAGCACCGGGGGCCAGGTGCCGCTGGCCGCGATCACGCGCTTCGCGCCGAGCACGACCCCTCTGGCGGTGAACCACCAGAGCTTCTTCCCGTCGGTGACGCTGTCCTTCAACCTGGCGCCCGGCGTGGCGCTCAGCGACGCGGTGACCAAGATCCAGGCGGTCGAGCGCGAGATCCGCATGCCCTCCTCGGTGCGAGCCAGCTTCCAGGGCACCGCTCAGGCCTTCCAGGCCTCGCTGGCCACCCAGCCGGTTCTCATCCTGACCGCGCTCATCAGCGTCTACATCGTCCTCGGCGTCCTGTACGAGAGCCTCGTGCACCCGATCACGATCCTGTCCACGCTGCCCTCGGCCGGCATCGGCGCGATCCTGGCCCTCATGCTCTTCCGGGCGGACCTCGACATCATCGCGCTCATCGGCATCCTGCTGCTCATCGGGCTGGTCAAGAAGAACGCGATCATGATGATCGACTTCGCGCTGGACGCCCAGCGGCGCGGCGGCAAGTCCGCCGTGGACGCCATCACCGAGGCTTGCCTTCTGAGGTTCCGCCCCATCATGATGACCACCATGGCCGCGCTGCTCGGGGGACTGCCGCTCGCGCTCGACTTCGGCACCGGGGGCGAGCTGCGCCGGCCGCTGGGCCTCACCATCGTGGGCGGCCTCATCGTGTCCCAGCTCCTGACCCTCTACACCACGCCCGTCGTCTATCTCTCCCTCGAATGGCTGCGCCGGGCCCTGGGCCGGGCCCGGGATCGGGATATAGAGGGGCGCTCCGGCTTCGCCGGGGCGTCCCGAACGACGGGGGGTCTGGGGGCCATGTCGGGGCCCCCAGTCTCATGAGGAGGACCATGACGATCTCCCGCGGTGCCCATGCCCTGCTGCCCGCGCTGATCCTGGCCGCCACCGCGGCGTGCTCCGGCGGCAACGCCGAGTCCAAGACGGCGGCCCAGCCGCCGAAGCGGCCGGCGGTGCCGGTGGCCGTGGCCGTCGTCGAGGTCAAGGAGATGCCGGTCCAGATCCAGGCGATCGGCACGGTCGAGGCGTACAGCGTCGTGTCGGTGAAGGCCCAGGTGGGCGGCGAGCTGATGAGGGCTCACGTGAAGGAAGGCCAGGACGTGCGCAAGGGCGAGTTGCTGTTCAGCATCGACCCGCGCACCTACGAGGCCGCGCTGGCCCAGGCCCAGGCCAACATGGCCAAGGACCAGGTCCAGGTGCAGCAGGCGCGGGCCGTGCTCCAGCGCGACATGGCGCGGGTCGGCCAGGCCAAGGCGAACCTGGTCCGGGACCAGGCCCAGTCCACCAACGCGCAGGCGCAGGAGCGGCGGTACAGCGATCTGCTCGCCAAGGAGCTCGTCTCGCACGAGCAGTACGACCAGGTGAAGGCCAACGCCGAGGCACTCACCGCCACCCTGCGGGCCGACGAGGCCGACGTGCGCAGCGCCGAGGAGACCGTGCACGCCGACGAGGCGGCCATCCGCAGCGCCGAGCAGACCGTGCGGGCGGACGCGGCGGCGGTGGACAATGCCCGCCTGCAGCTCGGCTACACCACCATCCGCTCGCCCGTCGAGGGCCGGGCGGGCAGCCTCGGCATGAACGAGGGCAACGTCGTGCGGGCGACGGGAACGAACGACTCGACACTGCTCGTCATCAACCAGGTCCAGCCCATCTATGTCTCCTTCACCGTGCCCCAGCAGCAGCTCGCCGAGATCAAGCGCTACATGGCGGAAGCCACGCTGGCCGTGGACGCCGTGCCCAGCGGCGAGACGCGGCCCGTGCGCGGTGCGGTGACCTTCATCGACAACGCGGTCGACGCGACGACCGGGACCATCCGGCTCAAGGCGACGTTCGCCAACCAGGAGAGGCGCCTGTGGCCCGGTCAGTTCGCCAACGTCGCGCTGACGCTGGCGGTGCAGCCCGATGCGATCGTCGTCCCCTCGCAGGCGCTGCAGACCGGCCAGCAGGGCGCCTTCGTGTTCGTCGTCAAGCCGGATGCCACGGTGGAGACCCGCCGCATCGTGGCCGCGCGCACGCTCGGCAACGAGACGATCGTGGCCAGCGGGCTGCAGGCCGGCGAGAAGGTCGTGACGGACGGACAGGCGCGGCTGACGGGCGGCGCCAAGGTCGAGGTGCGGGCGCCGAGCAGCCGCGCAGGCGGCGGTGAGAGACCGCGCGACGCCGGCGTGCCGGCCCGTGGCGAGGGGGCGAAGGACACGCCTGGCGCCAAGGACGCGCCGGCTGGGAAGGATGGACCGCCCACAGCACCAGCGGCGCCAGGCAAGGGCGCCGCGGCGAAAGACGCGGCACCGAAGGATCCAGCGCAGAACACTCCGAGGAGGTAGTCATGACGACGCAGTCGGCAACTTCGCGGTACGACGTGGTCGAGGGCTGGGAGCAGCTACCGCGGGGCTTCGAGCACCGCGACGTCGCGGGCGTGGCGGTGGACGGCGAGGATCGCGTGTTTCTCATCTGCCGCGGAGACCACCCGATCATGGCCTACGACCGCGGCGGCAAGTTCCTCAGCTCGTGGGGCGAGGGCGACTTCACCTACCGGACGCACGGGATCACGATCGGCCCCGACGGCACCGTGTACTGCACCGACGACGGCAACCACACGATCCGGCAGTTCACACCGGCCGGCAAGCTGCTGATGACCATGGGCACGCTGAACACGCCCTCGGACACCGGCTACGACGGCAAGGACTCGATCAACATCCCGCGGGCAGCCGGCCCCTTCAACCGGCCGACGAACCTGGCGATCGGGCTCAAGGGCGATCTCTACGTGTCGGACGGCTACGGCAACTGCCGCGTGCACATCTTCTCGCCCACCGGCACGCTGAAGCGCTCATGGGGCGTGTCGGGCAAGGGCCCTGGACAGTTCCACCTGCCCCACGGCATCGCCGTCGCGGCCGACGGCCGCGTGTTCGTGTGCGATCGCGAGAACGATCGCCTCCAGATCTTCAGCCCAGACGGCGAGTACCTGTCGGAGTGGACCGACACCCAGCGTCCGACGCACCTGGTCTTCGACGCCCAAGGCCGGGCTCACGTCTCCGAATTGTGGTGGCACCGCGGCCAGACTTCGCAGCGCCACGGGCCCATCAGCGATCCGCGGCCCGGCCGGGTCAGCGTGTTCGATCGTGACGGCAAGCTCCTGGCCCGCTGGGGCGGACCCGAGGCCACCGCGCCCGGCAGCTTCGCGGCGCCCCATGGTATCGCCGTGGATTCCAAGGGCGACGTCTACGTGGCCGAGGTGACGTGGACCTTCGCGGTCAGTCGCGGGCTCGCACCCGCCGATTGTCATACGTTCCAGAAGTTCGCCCTGACGCGCTGACTGCGGCTCCCGCGGGAATAGCGATCCTCCCGCCCCCGTCTTACGGGGTGGGAGGATTCGAACCATGCTACGAGCGGGAGCCCTTCGACGCCTGAGTGCCGGCCTGGTGCTGGCGGTGGCCGCTGCCATCGGTACCGCCGGATGTGTGCTGGCACCGTTCCCCGAGCCGGTCGGATTCGGCGGCCCCGTGATCGTCGCGCCGCGACCCGTGTTCGTTGCCCCGCACCATGGCTTCTACCGCGGCGGCTATCACCGTGGCGGTGGCTACCGCGGGCGCTGAGCGCGCGCAGGCTGCGCAGCCTGCGGGTCTTCCGGCGTCCCCTGCGTCTAGCTGCTCGGCGGCGGCGGGGGCGGTGGGCCGGCCGGCGGGTTTGGCACCCACACCCACTGATACGCGACCGTCACCCCGTCGCCGAGAAGGACGTGCCGGCCGTTCGGGTACACGACCTCGCGCGTGATCGCCGGTGGCCGCACCGGGGCCGGCGCGGCGTAGACGGCCGGCGGCGTGGTGTAGACCACGGGCGGTGGCACGGCGTAGACCGGATGGGCGAATGCCGGCCACAGGAAGAGCTGGTTGAAGACCGCGAAGGCGCCCAGGGCCAGCGCCGCGTCGACCGCGGCGCCGGCGTGGGCCGGAATCGCCGAGACCCCGAGCAGCAACGTCCCCAGCAGCACCACGACGGCTCCCAGTCTTTTCATCACCGGCGATCCTCCCGCGGCGTCAGTGTACCTCCGTTGCGCACTGCGATATAGTGCGGGGCGCACAGTCTCGGACGTGACGAGGAGGAACGCGCTCCCCTGATTCCCATGACCGCGCTGCACGCTGCCCACGTCTCTGGTCCCCGGGCACGCCCCCGGGTCGACGTCGAGCGCATCCTGCATCCGCGCTCGGTCGCCGTGTTCGGCGCCTCCGACAGCAAGGACAAGTTCGGCGGCCGCATCATGCACTTCCTCGTCCGCCACGGCTTCGCCGGCGAGATCCTGCCGATCAATCCGCGCCGGGCCGAGGTGCTGGGGCGGCGCGCCTATCCCGCGATCGCCGCCGCGCCAGCCCCGCCCGACGTCGCCATCCTGGCGGTGCCGGGCAGCTCACTGGTGGCGACCGTGCGCGAGGCGGCGGCCGCCGGCGTGGGCTGCTGCGTGATCATCTCGACCGGCTTCGCCGAGGCGGGTGCCGACGGCGCCGCGCGCCAGGCCGAGCTCGTCGCCATCGCCCGCGAGAGTGGCACGCGACTGGTCGGGCCCAACTGCATGGGCCTGATCGTGCCCCATCACAAGCTGGCCCTGTGCTCGTCGGTCGTGCTCGACACCGATCGGCTGTCCGACGGCGTCATCGGCCTGGTGAGCCAGAGCGGCGCGCTGATGGTGTCGATCTTCGACCGCGCCGCCGCCGACGGCATCGGCTTCCGCTACGGCGTGTCGCTCGGCAACCAGGTCGACCTGGAGATCTGCGACTTCCTCGACTACATGGTCGACGAGCCACAGACCGCGGCGCTGTGCGTGTACGTCGAGGGTCTCCTCGACGGCGGCCGCTTCCGCCGGAGCCTGGCCGCGGCCCGCCGCGCCGGCAAGCCGGTGCTCGTCGTGAAGACCGGGCGCACGCCGGCCGGCGTGAAGTCGGCGCGATCGCACACCGCCAGCCTGGCCGGCGCCTGGGAGGTCTTCGAAGCCGTCTGTCGCGAGGGGGGCGCCGAGCTGGCCCGCGATCCCGACGACATGGTGCGCGCGGCGCACTTCCTCGTCCGCCACCGCCTCCCGCGTCGCGGCGGCGTCGCCATCCTCTCCTCCTCGGGCGGCGGCTGCGGCATCGCCTCCGATCGGGTGAGCGAGCTGGGCGTGCCGCTCGCCACGCTCACCGCCGACTCGCGCGCGCAGCTCGGCGAGCTGCTGCTGCCGTCTCAGGCCGACAACCCGGTCGACCTCGGCGGGCGCCGCGCGCCCGAGGACGTCGAGATCGCCGGCCACGTCGCGCGCATCCTGCTCGCCGACCCGGGCGTCGCCTACGGGCTGGTCATCCTCACCTCGATGCCGTTCTTCGCCAACCGCACGCGGCTGATCGGCGAGGCGGCGCTGGCCGCGGACAAGCCCGTGATGATCGCGCTCACGCCCGGCGCCGCCGCCGAGCTACCCCGCCGGGCGTTGCGCGAGCTGGGGCAGTTCTACTTCGACCGCACGGAGGACGCGCTCCGCGTGCTGGCCCTGGTGGCCGAGTACGACGCCCTGGCCGCCACGCCGCCCGACGCCCCCGTGCGGCCCGAGGGCGTGCCGGACGCCGGCACCCTCCTCCTGCCCGAGGGAGCGCTGACCGAGGGCGAGGTCAAGCGCCTGCTGGCCGCCTACGGCGTGACGGTCGCGCCGGAGAAGATCGCGGCCACGCCCGAGGTGGCAGCGGCGGCCGCCGCCGCGCTCGGGTTCCCGGTGGTGCTCAAGGCCGTGTCGCGGCGAATCGTCCACAAGAGCGACGTCGGCGCCGTGCGGCTGGGCCTCGGCTCGCCGCAGGAGGTGATGGTCGCCGGCCGCGAGGTGTTCGCCTCGCTCCGCGACGCCGGGCTGGACGAGGGCCTCGAGGGTTTCTCCGTGCAGCCGACGATCCGCGGCGAGGCCGAGGTCATCGTGGGCGCGCGTCGCGACCCGCACTTCGGCGCCGTCGTCATGGTGGGCCTCGGCGGCATCGCCGTCGAGATCCTGAACGATGTCGCGCTGGCGCCGGCGCCGGTGAGCGCCGAGCACGCCCGCGCGCTGATCCTGGCGCTGCGCAGCGCCCCGCTGCTGACCGGCGCCCGCGGGCGCGCGCCGCTGGACGTGGCCGCCGTGGCCGCGGCGGTGTCGCGCGTGTCGTGGCTGGCCGCCGATCTCGGCTCCCGTCTCGTCGATCTGGAGATCAACCCGCTCATCGTGCGCCGGTCGGGCGAGGGCGCCGTCGCCGTCGACGGCCGGGCCACGCTGCAGCCGAAGGAGGAGGAGCCCCGTCCATGAGCCTGCGCCTCGCGCGCCTCGTCACCCTCACGCTGGCGATCACGCTGCTCGTCACCGGCCCCGCGGCCGCGCAGAGCGTGCTCCGCATCGGGCTCAACGACGACCCCGACGCCCTCGACCCGACGATCAGCCGGGCCTACGTCGGCCGCCTGGTCTTCGCCGCGCTGTGCGACAAGCTCTTCGACGTCACACCCGACCTCAAGATCGTGCCCCAGCTCGCCACGGGCTACGAGTGGGCGGCCGACCAGCGCTCGGTCGTCATCAAGCTGCGGCCGGACGTGAAGTTCCACGACGGCGAGCCGTTCAATGCCGAGGCGGTGAAGTTCAACATCGAGCGCCACATCAACACGCCTGGCTCGTTCCGCAAGCCGGAGATCGGCCAGATCGCCAGTGTCGAGGCGCTGAACGACCTCAGCGTGCGCCTGCACCTGTCCGAGCCGCTGGTGCCCCTGCTGGCTGCCCTGACCGATCGCGCCGGCATGATGGTCTCGCCCAAGGCGGCGAAAGCGCTCGGCGACAAGCTCGGCGCCAGGCCGGTGTGCGCCGGCCCCTACCGGTTCGTGGAGCGCGTGGCCCAGGGCAAGATCGTGCTGGACAAGTTCCAGGACTACTGGGACAAGGCCAACATCCACATCGATCGCGTGGAGTTCGTGCCGATCACGGATTCCACCGCGCGCCTGGCCAGCCTGCGCTCGGGCGACCTGCAGATGATCGAGCGGGCCTCGCCCACCGACCTGGCGGAGATCCGCGGCGACGCCCGCCTCAAGGTGGTGGGCGTGGCCGAGCTTGGCTATCAGGTGATCCCGCTGAACGTGGCCAACGGGCCGCGCGCCAAGACGCTGGCCGACGTGCGGGTGCGCCAGGCCATCGACCTGGCCATCGACCGGGAGACGCTCGTCAAGACGGTGTTCAACAACGAGTACATCGCCGGCAACCAGTGGGTCAGCCCCACCAACACGTACTACAACGCGAAGTTCCCGGTGCGCAAGCGCGACGTGGCCAAGGCCCGCCAGCTTCTGAAGGACGCCGGGCAGCCGAACCTGACCTTCACGCTGATCCTGCCGCCCGAGCGCGACCGACAGGAGGCGGCGCAGATCATCCAGGCCATGCTGGCCGAGGCCGGCATCACCATGAATCTGCAGACGCAGGAGAACGTCACGATGCTCACCAACGGGCGCAAGGGTGACTTCGAGGCGTACTTCACCTTCTGGAGCGGCCGGCCCGATCCCGACGGCAACATCTTCACCCACACCACCTGCAAGGGTGCCCAGAACGACAGCCGCTACTGCAACCCGGAGATGGACGCGCTCCTGACGAAGGCGCGGCAGACGTCCGACCCGGCCGAGCGCAAGAAGCTTTACGACCACGCGACCGAGTACCTCATGCGCGACCTGCCACGCCTGCACCTGTGGCACCGTCGTGTGTTCACCGCCTACACCGCCAAGCTCACGGGGTTCACACCCCATCCCGACGGCATCATCCGGCTCCGAGGCCTCAAGCTGAACTGACGGTCGTGGGTCGCCTAGTCCCGGTGGAGGGGTGTGGAGGAGGAGCGACGGTCGCTCCCCCCCACGTGCGTCCGTAGCATGTCGCTGGGGCTTTACGTCGCCCGGCGGGTCGCCGTGCTCGTGCCGACGCTGTTCTTCGTCTCGGTGCTGATCTTCTCGTTGCAGAAGCTCCTGCCCGGTGATGCCGCCATCGCGCTGGCCGGCGAGGAAGGCGATCCGGCCGTGGTGGCGGCCATCCGGGCCAAGTACCACCTGGATCGACCCGTGGTGGCGCAGTACGGCATCTGGGTGGGCCGGGTGCTCCGCGGCGACCTCGGCGAGTCGCTGCGCAACAAGATCCCGGTCACCGAACTGCTGGCCTCCAAGCTGCCGGTCACGATCGAGCTGGCCCTCTGCTCCATGCTCATCGCGTTGGTGCTCGGCATTCCGACCGGTGTGCTCTCGGCGGTGCGCAAGGGCACCGCCGTCGACGTGGCCGCCAATGCGCTGGCGCTCTCCGGTCTCTCGGTCCCCCACTTCTGGCTCGGCATCATGCTCATCCTGCTGTTCGCGGTGCGGCTGGGCTGGCTGCCCGCCTCCGGCTACGTTCCGCCGTGGGAGGACCTGCGGCGCAACCTCACGACGATCGTCCTGCCCTCGATCGTGCTGGGCACCGGCGTGGCCGGCGTGATGATGCGGCACACGCGGAGCGCGATGCTGCAGGTCCTGAGCGCCGACTACGTGCGCACCGCGCGGGCCAAGAGCGTGCCCGAGCGGCTGGTGGTGCTCAAGCACGCGCTCCGGAACGCGCTGATCCCCGTCATCACGCTGGGGGCCCTCGAGTTCGGCCGCCTGCTGTCCGGCGCGGTGCTGACCGAGCAGATCTTCGCCATTCCGGGCTTCGGCAAGATGCTCGTGGACGGCGTGTTCAACCGCGACTACGCGGTCGTTCAGGGCGTGGTGCTGGTCTCGGCGGCGCTCTACGTGCTGCTGAACCTCCTCGCCGACATCCTCTACTTCCTCACCAACCCGCGGCTGCGCGGAGCATGAGCCAGGCGGGTGTCGCGCTGGCGCTGGCGGCGGCCGTGGAGACGCGACGGCCGTCCGCCCTGCGGCGGCTGCTCCGGCGGCCGCTGGCGGTCGTCGGCCTGGCCGTGGTGGCGGCGTTCGTCGCCGTGGCGGTGGCCGCGCCCCTCGTGGCCCCCTACGATCCGATCAAGACCAACTTCGTGGCGGTGCGCAAGGCGCCCTCGGACGCCTACCGCCTCGGCACCGACGAGGTCGGGCGCGACGTGCTCTCGCGCCTCATCTGGGGGGCGCGAGCCTCGCTGCTGGCCGGCGTCATCCCGGTCACCCTGGCGCTCGTGGTCAGCGTCCCGCTGGGGCTCCTGTCGGGCTGTGCGGGCGGCTGGCTCGACGGCCTCATCATGCGGATCACCGACGCGATGCTGGCCATCCCGTTCTTGATCGTGGCCATCGCGCTGGCCGCCTTCCTCGGCCCCAGCTTGGTCAACGCCATGATCGCCATCGGCATCGCCGCCCTGCCCACGTTCGTGCGCCTGGCCCGGGGCAGCGCGCTGGCGGTCACGACGGAGGAGTACATCGAATCCGCGCGGTCGCTGGGCTGCTCGCGCGTGCGGATCGCCGTGCGCCACGTGCTGCCCAACATCGTGCCGCCCCTCCTGATCCAGTCGAGCCTGACCGCGGCGGCGGCCATCATCGCCGAGGCCAGCCTGTCGTTCCTGGGCCTGGGCCAGCAGCCGCCCGCTCCCTCGTGGGGCAGCATGCTCAACGCCGCCCAGCGCTATCTGGTGCAGGCGCCCTGGATGGCCATCTATCCAGGGCTGATGATCTTCGGTATCGTGATGTCCCTGAACGTCCTCGGCGACGCCCTGCGCGACGCCCTGGATCCCAGGCAGGGCTGAGTCGTCAATCCCGCAGCACCGAGGAGGCAGCACCCATGAGCCTGATCCGCACCACGCCCATCACGGGGCCGAACGCCTGGCGGGGCATCGACCTCGCCGGCGACACCTCGTGGATCGTCACGCTGACCGACGCCGAGATCGCCGACCTGGACCGCGCGCTGACGGTCGCTCGGGCCAGTGGCCGCGCCCTGGCCGGAATCGATCGCTCGGCCTTTCCGCTGACGGTGCTGCCGCCGAGGCTGGAGCAGGCGCTGGCCGAGATGCGGGACGGGCGCGGCTTTCTGGTGATCCGCGGCTTGCCGGTGGAGCGCTACAGCGACGACGACGTCGGGCTCATCTTCTGGGGCCTGGGCCGCTACCTCGGCGCCCCGCTGTACCAGAACCCGCAGGGCGACCTGCTCGGCCACGTGTATGATCACGGTCGCACCTACGGCAACATCGACGTGCGCGGCTACGAGACCAACGCCTACTTGCCCTACCACACGGACGCCGGCGACATGGTCGGCCTGCTCTGCCTGCGCCGCTCGCTCGAGGGCGGGCTGAGCAGCATCGTCAGCTCGGTCACCGTGCACAACGAGATCCTCGCTGCGCATCCCGAGTATCTCGGTCTGCTCTACAACGGCTTCTACTACATCCGTCGCGAGGCGGCCCTGACCGAGCGCGGCGTGTCCGACCGGCCGATCCCGGTCTTCGGCTACCGCGACGGCCTGGTGAGCTGCCGCTACATCCGCAACCAGATCAACGCGGGGGCGGTCAAGCGCGAGGTGCCGCTGACCACCTTCGAGAAGGCCGCGCTCGACTACCTCGACGAGCAGACGCGCCGGCCCGAACTGCGCCTGGACATGGATCTCCAAGCGGGCGACATCCAGTTCATCAACAACTACACCATCCTGCACTCGCGCACCGGCTTCGTGGACGGCCCCGAGCCGCACCAGAAGCGCCACATGCTGAGACTATGGTTGAAGTTCCCGACCGTGTGGCCGCTGAGCGCCGAGTTCCCCTCGCACATGGGCTACACGCCCTCG
>JBGQLG010000112.1:0-17614 GCA_041499965.1 Methylomirabilia bacterium | reverse complement strand
CGCCTCACCGAAGCGGATGAGCAGGTCGACGTGCTTGATCCCCGATTCCTCCTCGACGATGTTCTCGAGCAGGAAGTCGCGGGCGTCGGCGTCGGGACACTCGGCGTAGACGGCCGCGCACCAGCGCGGGAATTGCGAGACGTACTGGTAGTGCTGGCTGACCCAGGCGCCGAGCTGATCGCGGGTCAGCTCACCCTTCACCCACTTCTCGGTGAACGGGTTCAGCCGGCTGTGCCGGGCGTTGACGGCCTGCTCCAGCTCGCTCCGGAACGCGCTGCTCGCTGTCGTCATGGCGCACCTCCGATCCGGGGCCGATCATCGGCCGAAGCGCCGCGGGCCGTCAAGCCCGATACGGGGGCCGGCGCGATTGACCCGATCCGCGCGCGCGTGCTATCGATGCCGCGCGATGATCGCCCTGCTCGACACCGCCGTCGTCCTCGGATTTCCAGCGCTCGCGGTGTGGGCGGTTCGCACCGGCGGCCTCCGCCGGTTGTGGATCACGGCCGGGAGCACGCTCGCCGGCATCTGGGTCCTCGCGCTCGTCGCATCCTCGGTCAAGTTCGGCAACCGCCTGACCGCGCAGCAGGGCTACGGCAGGACCGCGCTATTGACCCTCCTGATGACCACGCTGATCCTGGGACTGCCGATCCTCGGCGGGACGCTCACCGTGCACGCCGCGCGAGCCTGGATCCGGCACACCGCCCTGCTCTAGCTCCTCGCCGTCGCCGCCGCCCTGGTCGTGCTCGTGCTCGGCACCGGCCTCGCCGTGTCCCTGACCCAGGCCTTGGTCTCGTGAGAGCGAGCCGTCACTCCGACATCTTGAGGAGGAGCCCCGTGCGCCGCGCGTGCTCTACCGCCGCCCGGAACGCCCAGTGGGCGAGGACGGCGTACACGGCCGACAGCGCAAAGCCGGTCGCCAGCGGCGCGGCGAACTCCGACGGGAAGCCGAAGTGCGACCGGTAGGCGTCCAGGAAATAGGTCAGCGGAATCGCCGAGGCCGCCACCGCCACCGGGCCCGGCAGCACCGAGACCGGATAGTAGATGCCGGCCAGCACCAGCACCAGGTTGACGCTGGCCCAGGCGAACGCCTCGGCCCGGTTGCCGAACAGCGTGATGAGCGCGCAGACCAGCACGCCCACGATCCACGAGGTCAGGAAACAGCCGGCCAGGAAGGCGGCCACCGGGCCCACGCCCGGCGCCAGCACGTGGAACCCAAAGCCCCAGGCGCCGAGCGCGGCCAGCAGCACGAAGATGATGAAGCCACGGACCATGCCGACCAGCCAGGCCCCGACGGTGAGGTGACGCACGCCGATCGGCGCCATGAACTGATGCTTGACCGACTTCGACCACACGTCGAGCAGCATCGCGTAGGCGACCTCGAGCTGGCACACGTTGACGACCGACAGCGCGATGGTGCCCACCAGCACGAAGGCGCCCTGCTCGGGCGTGAGCCCCAGGAAGCGCGTCATCAGCCCGATCGAGAGCACGCCGACCACCGGCCAGAACAGCAGCTCGAAGAAGAAGAAGACGTTGCGCACGCCCATGAGCGCGTTGCGCACGACCACCGCCCACGAGGCCAGCAGCTCAGCGCGCCAGCTCAACGAACACGTCCTCCAGGTCGGGCTCGCGCACCTGGACGTTGCGTACCACGACGCCCTCGGCCAGCAGCGCGCGCAGCAGCTCCGGCACGCGCTTCTCCGCCTCGTCCACCGTCAGCTCCAGCCAGCCGTCGCTCTCGCTCACCCGCAGCACGCCGGGCGCCTCGGCCAGCCAGGCCAGGCGCGGGGGATCGAGCTTCAGCGCCACCACGTCGCCGAGGCCGATCTGCCGCTTGAGCCCGTCGGGCGTGCCGCGGGCCAGGATGCGGCCGGCCTTGATGAAGCCGATCTCGTCGCACAGCTCGTCGGCCTCCCGCATGTAGTGCGTGGTCAGCACGATCGTCATCCCCTGCTCGCGGCGGAGGGCGGCGATGTGGCTGCGCACGCGCACCGAGACGTCGGGATCGAGGCCGAGGGTGGGCTCGTCCAGGAAGAGCAGCTCGGGATCGTTGACCAGCGCCTTGGCCAGCGCCACCCGCTGCTTGAGCCCGGTGGAGAGCTCGCTGTACTGCGCCCGGCGGTACTCGGTCAGCTCGTACTGCTCGATCAGCGCGCCGACGCGACGGCGCAGGCGGGCGCCGGACAGCCCGTACAGTCGCCCGTAGAACGCGATGATCTCCTCCACCCGCAGGCTCCACAGGAACGAGGGACGGCCGCTCGCCATGTTGATGCGCCGGCGCAGGGCCGGGGCCTCGCGCACCACGTCGAGGCCGAGCACGTGGACCCGGCCGCCATCGGGCACCAGCAGCGTGGCCAGGATCGACAGCAGCGTCGTCTTGCCGGCGCCGTTGGGGCCGAGCAGGCCGAAGATGGCGCCGCGCTCGACGGTGAGCGTGGCGCCGCGCAGCGCGGCCGTCTCACGGCGGCGAAGCCAGCCCGAGCGGAACGTCTTGGTCACATCGCGGGCGTCGATGGCGAGCGAGGGCTCCGTGCAGGGCGGCGCCATGAGGCCGATGGTAACATGCGCGCATGCCGGCCCCCGGCGAGTGGCGATGAGCGACGCCGACGACGTGGAGGAGGCCAACGCGCGCTTCTACCGCGCCTTCGAGACGCTGGACATCACCGAGATGGAGCGGGTGTGGGTGCCGGCCGAGCACGCGCGCTGCGTGCATCCGGGCTGGCCCCTGCTGTGCGGCTGGGACGCGGTGCGGACGTCGTGGCAGACGATCTTCACCAACACCGAGGAGATGCGCTTCACCCTCTCCGACGTGACGGTGAACGCCGGCGAGGACCTCGCCTGGGTCACCTGCACCGAGAACATCCTGTCCGAGGTCGGGGGCCGCGTCTCGGTCACCGCCATCCTCGCCACCAACGTCTTCGAGCGCGGCCTGGACGGCTGGCGGCTGATCCACCACCACGGCTCCCACGTCCTCTGACGCGGCTTGGCCTCTGGCGCCGTGCTCAGTCGGGCACGTTGCTGTAGAGCCAGCGCCCGCCGCCCCGGGCCAGGACGTGCACGGGCTGCAGCGCGCGCGCCACGCTCTGGGTGGGCTCGACCGTCGAGACGAGGAAGCAGCGGCCGGGCGCGGCCCAGGCCTGCTGCAGCCGCGCCACGCTCCAGAACACGTCGCGCGCGTCCGGGAAGGTCGCCCCGAAGGCCAGGTTGGATTGCAGGCCGTCGACCACGTGCACCGGCCGCTTCACCGCCAGCAGCAGCGAGGCGCTGTTCTCGAGCGCGCCCTCGTGGACGACCGCGTCGCCGTCGGCGAGCCGGCGCACGAGCGCCTCGGTGAGGGGCCGCACCGAACGGCCGCGCGCGAACTGGGCCATCCCCTCGCCGGCCATCGGCAGGAAGGCGATCATCGCGGCCAGCGCGACGCCCACCCCCGCCGCCGGCCACCGCCGCCACGCCGCCACCGCCAGCGCCAGCGTCGCCGCGCCGAAGACCAGCGCGGACTTCGTCAGCACCGGCACGTAGGCCGAAAGCGGCGAGCCGGCGGCATGCTGCCCGCGGGCGGCCAGGTTGCGCGCGGCCACGTCGACATTCTGCAGTGCGCTGGCCGGCAGCGGCAGATGATCGAGGGCGGCCAGGCCGAACAGCACCGTAAGGAGCGCGAACAGCGCGAGGACCGGGACCATCAGGGTCCGTGGTGACGCCGCCCCGGGCAAGGCCTCGATGCAGTCGTCCCACGCGCGCGCGGCCAGCAGGGCCAGCGCCGGGAAGGCCGGCAGGCCGTAGTGCGGCAGCTTGAACGGCGACGCCGTGAAGAAGCCGACGACGATGACCGCCCACAGCCCGAGCAGCGCCCACAGCCGCGTGTCGGCGTCGGGCCACGGCGGGCGCAGCGTGCGGCGCAGTGCCCACGGCATGCTCAGCGTCCACGGCAGGAAGGCCAGCGCCGTGACGCCGAGAAACTGCAGCGCCCCCAGCGGCACGTCCTCGTCGGGGTAGGCGCGCTGCCGCGCGAAGTTGAGCACGTGGTTGTCGACGACCGTGTACCAGAGGAACCCGTCGTTGCGCAGCTCGACCGCCAGGTACCAGGGCAGCGCGATCGCCAGCAGGATCGCCGCGCCCCACCACGGCGCCCAGGTGCTGTAGGGCCGCTCGCGCGTCAGCCACAGGAAGATCGCCACGACGACCAGCGGGCCCACCGCGCCGAGCACGTCCTTGGTGAGGGTGGCCAGGCCCAGGCTCGCGTAGAAGAGGGCCAGCCCGCCCCGGCCGCCGCCCCGGTAGGCCACCACGAAGCCGGCGTAGGCCAGCACGATGAACAGGATGAAGACCATGTCCGGCTTGACCTGACGGCCGAAGACGAAGATCCCCATGTTGGCGGCCACGATCAGGCCGGCCAGCAGCCCCACCCGGGGCCCGCCGAGGATCACGCCGATGCGGCCGGTCACCGCGGCGACGCCGATCGCGGCCAGCGCCGGCCACACCCGGGCGGCGGCCTCGGTGGGCCCGGCCACGCCGAACGACAGCGACATCAGCCAGTACAGCAGCGGCGGCTTGTCGAAGTAGCGGACGCCGTCCATGCGCAGCGTGATCCAGTCCCCGCTCAGGCGGATGGTCTGGGCGATCACGGCGTGAAAGCCCTCGGGCGGATCGAGGAACGGCGCGGCGCCGAGGCCGAGCAGGTACATCAAGCCCACGGCGAGCAGGGCGAGGAGGAGCGGGACCCGCGGCACCGGGCCTACCCGAAACGTCTCAGGTGATCTTCACCACGACGTCAGCCGGCAGGCGGGCCAGGAAATCGGTCAGCGCCTGCTCGACGTATCCACGATCGCGCGACTCCAGCGTCACCTTCACCTTGTACTCGGGATTGGAGAACTCCGGATAGGAGCCGAGCTGCAGCAGCGGGAAGTCGACCAGCAGCCGGTTGAGGAAGTCGGCCAGCGTGCCCTCACCGATCGACACGAAGACGTTCTTCAGATGGATGGGCTGATCGCGGAACCGCTCGCGCAGCGCCTCGAACTTGGCCCGGAAGATCTCCGGCACGCCCGGCAGCACGTAGACGTTGCGCATCATCACGGTGGGGAAGCGCACGGTCTCACCGCCGACCAACTCGGCCCCCTCGGGAATCTCGGCCATGCGCAGGGAGGCCTCGGTGATCCGGCCGCGATAGTAGCGCTCGAGCAGCGCCATCAGCGCCGGGTGACGCACGACGGGCACCGTCATCGCGCGGGCCACGCCCTCGATCGTCACGTCGTCGTGGGTGGGGCCGACGCCGCCCGAGGTGAACACGACGTCGAACTCGCGGCTGAAGAGGGCCACCTCCTCGGCGATGAGCTGGACCTCGTCGGGGATGACGGCGATGCGCCGCACGTCGACGCCGAGCGCGCGCAGCTCGCGGCAGAGGTAGACGGCGTTGGCGTCCTGGATCTTGCCGGAGAGGATCTCGTTGCCGATGAGAATGATCCCGGCCGTCTTCGGCATGGCTGGCCGGATTCTACGATAGAATTTCGCCAGACGCATGAGCGACGCCCCCGTTCCGATCCGTTTGTCCGGCTGGGCCCTCGTGCTGGGGGCGTCCTCGGGCTTCGGGGCCGCCACCGCGCGCGCGCGGGCGGCCGCCGGGCTCGACGTCTTCGGCGTGCACCTCGACCGTCGCGCGACGCTGCCGGCCGCCGAGCGCGCCGCGGCCGCCGTCCAGGCGCTCGGCCGCCGCGCCCACTTCTTCAACGTCAACGCCGCCGACGCCGAGCGCCGCGCCGAGGTGGTGGGGACGATGGAGCGCGTGCTCGCCGAGAGCGGCTCGACCGGCCGGCTGCGTGTGCTGCTGCACTCGCTGGCCTTCGGCACCCTGAAGGTCTACGTCGCCGACGATCCCAAGGACGTCGTGACCGAGGCCCAGATGGCCATGACCCTCGACGTGATGGCGCACTCGCTCGTCTACTGGGCCCAGGACATCGTCGGGCGCGGCCTCATGGGCCGCGGCGGCCGCATCTTCGCGATGACCTCCTCGGGCGGCGCGCGAGCCCTGCCCTACTACGGCCCGGTGTCGGCCGCCAAGGCCGCGCTGGAGTCACACGTCCGCCAGCTCGCGGTCGAGCTGGCGCCGCGTGAGATCACCGCCAACGCGATCCGGGCCGGCGTCACGGCCACGCCGGCCGCGCAGAAGATCCCCGGCTACGGCTCGCTGGAGGACGGCGCCCGCCGCCGCAATCCCTCGGGACGGCTCACGACGCCCGACGACGTGGCCCGGGCCATCGTGGCGCTCTCCCACCCCGACACCGCCTGGATGACCGGCAACGTGATCGGCGTGGACGGCGGTGAGGACGTGGTCCTCTGATCGCGTCCGCGTGAGCGCGTACGCGCTGGCCGTGCTGCTGGGCGTCGTCGAGGGCCTGACCGAGTTCCTGCCGGTCAGCTCGACGGCGCACCTGCGGATCACCCAGGCGCTGCTCGGCGTCGACCTGGGCGATCCGTACTGGAAGACCTTCTCGATCGTCATCCAGCTCGGCGCGATCCTCTGCCTGCCGATCTACTTCCGGCACCGCCTGGCCGCCTTCGCCCGCACCTTCCCGCACGGCACGCGCGGCGACCGCACGGCGCTGACCCACCCGCTCACGCTGACGCTGATCGCCTTCGTGACCACGGCCGGGCCCGCGTTCCTCCTGGCGAAGATCATCGGCCAGCACCTCGAGAGCCTGCCGATCATGGCGTGGTCGCTCCTCGTCGGTGGCCTCGTGATGGGCGCGGTCGACATCGTCCAGGGCGTGCGCGCGCGGGGCCGCCTCACCGAGGACCTCGAGGCGATGACGGTCGGACAGGCGGTGTGGATCGGCGCCTGCCAGGTCCTGGCCGCGGTGTTCCCCGGCACCTCCCGCTCGATGGCGACGATCACCGCCGGCGAGCTGGCCGGCATGACCCGCCCCGCCGCCCTGGAATTCTCGTTCTTCCTCTCGATGCCCACCATGGCCGCCGCCACGCTCTACGACCTGCTGCGCTCGCTCCACTCCGGCGCCGGCGCCCCAAGCCCCGTCGGCGCCATCGGCACCGACGCCCACTCCTGGATCGCACTGCTCATCGGCTTCGTGGTCTCATTCATCGTGGCCTACGCCGTCGTCGCCTGGTTCATGCGCTGGGTCCGCACCCACGGCTTCATGCCTTTCGCCCTCTACCGCATCATCATCGGCCTCGCTGTCCTCGCCTGGTCCACCCACAGCTAAACGCGGGCGCGAGCCAGCATCCCGAGTCAGAGATTCGCCGGCCTGGACGGGCGTGTCGCCGGGCTCGCGGCGGGGCGGGCGGGGCGAGCCGGCGCATCAGAGGGCTGCCGTCACGACCGAGGGCGAGCCTGCCTCCACCATCGCGACTCGGCGGGGTGAGCGCGGCGTCAACGCTTGACTTGTTCGACAACCCAGCCCCCTTTGGGGGATGGGGGGCCCGCGCGAACCCCGCTCGCGTCGTTCAGGCGGGCCCTCGGCGTGACGGCAGCCCTCTGATGCGCCGGCTCGCCCCGCCCGCCCCGCCGCGAGCCCGGCGACGCGCCCGTCCAGGCCGGCGAATCTCTGACTCGGGATGCTGGCCAGTGAATCGCGGGGAACGCGCTGGCGGCCGGGGTCGCGCCGGGCCCGGAGCGAGTTACGGCGACAGGCGAGCCATGCTGGCCCGCCCGCGGACCTCGCGCCGCGGGTCTGGCGCGACCCCGGGCGTCAGCGCGCTCCCCGCGCTCCGCTAGTCGGGGCGAACGCGATCGGGCGCGGCCTTGGCGAGCCCGGTAGCCAGCCGCTCACGCGTGACCGGCTTGGCGAGCAGGACATCGACGTGGCGCGCGTGGGCCGCGTCGAGCTCATCCGCCCAGCCCGTGAGCAGCACGATGGGGATCGGGCGCCGCCGCTTCAGCTCCTCGGCCAGCGCCAGGCCAGTCATGCCCGGCATGCCGAGGTCGGTGACGACGAGGTCGACCGGCTCGCGCTCGAACAGGTCCAGCGCCTCCCGCCCCGACGCCGCGCTGACGACGGTGTGGCCGGCGGCCATCAGCATCGCGCGGATGACGTCGAGCACCTCCGGGTCGTCCTCGACGGCGAGGATCCGCAGCGGCGCCAGGCTCGGGACGAAGGCCGGCGGGCGCGCGGCCTCGGCGCTGATCGCCGGGAACGACAGCGTGAAGGTCGTCCCCACGCCCTCGACGCTCGACACGCTGATCTCGCCGCGGTAGCGGTGCACGACTTCCTGGGCCAGGCTCAGGCCCAGTCCGGAGCCGCCCTCGCTCGAGCGCGTCGTGAAGAACGGCTCGAAGGCCAGGCGCCGGACCTCCGCGCTCATGCCCCGCCCGGTGTCCGCGATCGAGACCACCGCCCGCTCCTCCTCACCCCGGACCAGCAGCGTGAGGCGCCCCCCGGAAGGCATCGCCGCCAGCGCGTTCTCCAGAATGTTGAGCAGCGCCTCCCGGATCTCGCTGGCCACCGCCAGGACGGGCGGCGCCGGCTCGGCCTTGAGGTCGATTTCGTAGCGGATGCCCCGGCGCGCCGCCTCGTTGTCCCACTGCGGGCGTGTCAGGGCCAGCAGCTGCTCGAGCACGTCGCGCAGCTGCACGCCCTCGGGACCGCGCACGCGGGTGGGCCGCGAGTAGTCCTGCAGCCGGCGCACGGTCTCCACGCTGTCGGCGGCGCCCTGGTTGATCACGCGCAGCGCGTGCAGCAGCTCGTCCCGATCGATCGCCTCGTCGGCGGCCAGCCGGTCCAGGAGCATCTCGGTCCAGCCCAGCACCGGCGTCAGCCGGTTGTTGATGTTGTGGGCGACGCCGGCGGCCAGGGAGCCCAGCGTGCGGAACTTCTGCTCGCGGACGAGCCGGAAGCGCAGCTCGTGCTCCCGGCTGACGTCGCGGAACACGCCGACGCGCTGCACCGTGCCGTCGGCCGTCGGCGCCGTGGACAGCGAGACCAGCACCGGCCGCGGCTCGCCGTCCGGCGTGATGAGCAGCACCTCGCCCTGCCACGGCGACTGGCGCATCTGGGCGGTGAGCGCGGCGACATCCTGCGAGGTCGCCAGCAGCTCGGTCCAGCGCCGGCCGCGCAGCGTATCGGCCGGCACCCCGACCATCTCGGCGAAGGCGCGGTTGGCGAAGACGACGGCGTCCTGCGCGTCGGTGAGCACGACGCCCTCGCCGATCCGCCGGACCACATCCGCCAGCTCGCGCGCCTCGGCCTGCAGCCGGGCGTGCTCCATCGTCACGGCGATCCGGTCGGCGACGATGCGCAGCAGGCGGTGCACGCGCGGGTCGGCCTGGCGGACCCGCCGCGCCACCTCCAGCACGCCGATGGCGACGCCGCCGACGATGAGGGGCGCCACCATGAGCGAGCGGAAGCCGCCGGCCCGGATGGCCGGGTTGGCCACGCGGGCATCGCTGGCGGCGCCGTCGGGGATCACCACGGGGGCCTGGCTGCGCAGGGCGATCGCGCCCACGCCGGCGTCGGCCGGCATCGACACGCGGCGGAGGTCGCCGCCCAGGCCGGTGGCCACGTGGCCGCGCAGCTCCCGGCGCTCCCCGTCCAGCAGCAGGATCGCGGCGGCGTCGGCGCCGAACACCCGGGTGACCACGGCGACCATCTTGCCCAGCAGCGCGTCGGGGTCGCTGACGGTCAGCGCCGCCTCGGCGATCTCCTCCAGTGCCTGGATCTCGTCCGTGCGGCGGGCGAGGAGGCGGCCCGTCACCAGCGTGCGGGTGCGTGCCACCAGCTCCTCGGGCAGGAAGGGCTTGGTCATGTAGTCGTCGGCGCCGTCGCGCAGGCCGCGGATGCGAGCGGAGGGGCTGGACAGCGCGCTCAGGACCAGGATCGGCGTGACGGCCAGCGGCGACCGGCTCCGCATCCGCTCGATGACCTCGTAGCCGCTCATCCCCGGCAGCATGAGGTCCAGGACGACCAGGTCCACGTCCGGCGTCCGCTCCAGCGTCTCCAGAGCCGCCTCGCCGGTCGGCACCGACTCCACCTCGTACCCCTCGGCCACCAGCAGGTCGCGCAGCAGCATGGCCGTGTCGTGGTTGTCCTCGACCACGACGATCCGCGCGGCTTCGGTGACGCTCATCGCACGGCCATCCCGTGGCTCTGCAGCGCCGCCCTCATCACGCGGGTGAGGTCGTCGGGCGTGAAGGGCTTGGTCAGGTAGGCGTCGCAGCCGGCGTGCAGCGCCGCCTCGCGCTCCTGCGAGCGCGACAGCGCGGACACCGCGATGATCGGCACCGACGAGGTGCGCGGGCTCTGGCGCAGCCGGCGCGCGACCTCCCAGCCGCTCAGCCGCGGCAGCATCAGATCGAGCAGGATCAGCGCGGGCGGCCGCTCGGCGGCGTCGCGGATCGCCTGCTCGCCGTCGTCGCACACGCGCCCGACGCCCCCCAGCACGTCCTCCACCACCAGCCGCATCAGCTCCTGCGTCTGCGCCTCGTCCTCGACGATCAGGACCTCGCGCCCGTCGAGGAAGGGCTCCAGCGCGGGCAGCTCCGACCGTCCGCCGGGCTCGACCGGCGCCGGCTCGGCGGCCAGCGGCAGCGTGAAGGTGAACCGGCTGCCGCGGTTCTCGCCCTCGCTCTCGGCGCGCACGACGCCGCCGTGCAGCTCGACGAGGCGGCGCACGATCGCCAGTCCCAGGCCGGAGCCGCCGTGCCGGCGCTGCATCGGCGCCTCCACCTGGTAGAAGGGGTCCCAGATGCGCACCAGCTCGTCCCGGGGGATGCCGACGCCCCGGTCCTCGACGGCGATCCACACCTGCTCGCGCTGCCGGCCGGCCAGCACGCGCACGAGGCCACCGGTCGAGCTGAACTTGACGCCGTTGCCGACGAGGTTCACGAGGATCTGCTGCAGGCGCGAGGGATCGGCGTTCACCAGCGGCAGGTCGGGCGGCACCGCGTTGTCGATGCTCAGCTGCTTGGCCTGGGCCGCCACCCCCACCACCGCCGCCACCTGGTCCACGATCTGCCGTACGCGGGTCGGCCGCGGGTTCAGCTCGACGCGGCCGGCCTCGAGACGCGAGACATCGAGCAGGTCGTTGATGAGGTCGCTCAGCCGCTGAGCGCTGCGGAAGATCGCCTCGTGGTGCTCGAGCTGCCGCGGGCTGAGCGGCCCGTGGACCTGGCGGCTCAGCAGCCGGCTGTAACCGATGATGGCGGTCAGCGGCGTGCGCAGCTCGTGACTCACCATGGCCAGGAACTCGCTCTTGAGCTGGTCCAGCCGCCGCAGCTCCTCGTTCACCTGGGCCAGCGCCCGGGCCTCGCGGTCCTTCTGCGCGTACTCGGTCTCGTACTCGCGGACCAGGCCGGCGGTCTCGATGAACACCTTGTAGCGCCGCCGCAGGAACAGGAACGTGAAGGTCACCGCGGCGGCGATCCAGTCCACGACGACGATGGTCGCGACCGCGCCCTCGCCCGGCGGCCAGGGCGCGGCCCACACCCGCACCGCCGCGTGCAGCCCGATGCCCAGGAAGACGAGCGCGAAGACGACGCCCAGGGGCTCCACCCGCGGCGAGGCCCGGTGGTGGATCGCGCGGACGATCAGCGTGGCGACGCCGAGGGCCGAACCCGCCATGACCAGGTTGGCCAGTCGATAGAGCAGTTCCGCGGGTGGCAGATTCATTCTCGTATGGGCGGACAGTGGACTGCTGACATCATACACACGGAACGTGATCGAGGAAGGTGCAAGTAGTTGGAAGTGTGAAAGTTTTTACCCACGCGACCGCCGCGCTGCGGCACGTCGGTTGCTGATGACGGCGCGGGTGCTAACTGAGGAAGCGCAGCAGCCAGTCCCGGCTGCGGGCGACGGCGAGTGCCCGGTGGACAGGGTCGGTCAGGCGGTGATCGGCGGCGGGGATCAGCAGGAGATCACAGGGCTCGGCGGCCTGCTCGTGCAGGGCGGCGGCGTGCTCGACGCCGACGACCGCGTCGGCCTCGCCGTGGACGATCAGGTGCATGGGCACCCCGCGCGGCGCCAGCGCGTACCGCCCGGTGGCGTACTCCAGGGCGAACGGCACGCCGAGGCCGCGGCCTTCCTCCAGATCGTCGTTGGCCAGCTCGGTCAGGCTGGCCGGGGCGTTCCAGGTCGCCACCGGGGATCCGGGTCGGCGCGCGGCGACGTGCAGCGCGACGAAGCCGCCCAGGCTCGAGCCCAGCAGGCCGAAGCGGCCGTCGAGCCCGGGTTGCGTCGCCAGGAACGCCAGCACCGCTTCGAGATCCTCGATGCGGCTGGCGATCGTCGTCTCCTCCTCGCTGCCGCTCGATTCGCCGCAGCCGCGGAAGTCGAAGCGCGCCAGGGCCAGGCCGGCCGCGGGCAACGCATCAGCCAGGAGCAGGTACTTGTCGCCGTCCTTGGACGCGCTCAGGCCGTGGCAGGCCACGACACAGGGCGCGGCGGGATGATCGGGCTGGTGCAGGACGAGGGCGAGCGCGCCGCCCGGCACCCTGACACGGTGCCGTTCCGCGGTCACGCCCAGATGAGGTCGAAGAGCCGGCAGGTGTTGCTCGACAGCTGGAGCATCGCATCCTCGACGGGCAGCCGCTTGAGCTTGGCGACCTCCTCGGCCACCCGCGCGGCCAGCCACGGCCCCGACGCGAGCGCGGCGAACTCCCCGCCGTACTTCCAGGGCCCGTCGCTCTCGACCAGCAGCGAGGCGATCGGCACCTGCGCGACCAGCTCACGGTCCCGGTCGCGGTAGACGACTTCCGGTGTCACCGACACGAAGAACCCGGCGTCGACGATGGCACGCGTGACCTCGGGCGGGGCCTTGTGCCAGTGAAAGACGGCGCGCTCGATGTCGTGGCGCTTGAGCGCCTCCAGCGCGCCGAGTGCGGCGCCGTGCGGTGCGTGCAGCGCGACGGCCAGGTCGTAGCGGGCGGCCAGGGCCAGCATCCGGTCCAGGTGCGCGCGGCCCCGCCCCATGAGCGAGGCGGCGTCGGGCGCGTCGGCCAGCGAGTACCAGGGCAGGCCGACCTCGCCGATGCCGACGATGTGGCCATGATGCTCGTGCACCTGCTGCTCGACCCGGTCGAGGTCGGCCTCCGACAACGGCCAGTCCGGATGGAAGCCGAGGCAGGCCCACACGCCCTTGGATGCGGTCGCCGCCGCGGCCAGCGCCTGCGTGTTGGTGGCCGCGTCGCACCCCACGCCGACGACGCCGTACACGTCGTGGGCCAGGGCCAGGCGCAGCGTCTCCGGCACGTCAGCGAAAGCAGGATCGTGCAGGTGACAGTGGCTGTCGATCACCATCCGGGCGCCTCTCTCAGTTGCCGGCGACGACCATGCGGCCGATCAGCAGCGTCGGCGCCACGGTGCGATCTCGGAGCACGAGGTCATTGCCAATGCCTTCGATCGCCGCGAACATCTCGAGCAGGTTGCCCGCCACCGTGACCTCGTCGACCGGATAGCTCAGCTCGCCGTTGTCGATCCACAGCCCCACGGCGCCGCGAGAATAATCGCCGGTGACGCCGTTGACGCCGAAGCCGATCAGCTCGGTGACGTACAGGCCGTTCTTCACGGACCGAATCAAGTCCTCCGGAGACGTCACGCCGGCTTTCAACATGAGGTTCGTCGTCGACACCCCCACCCCCGCTCCGTCACGGGAGGCGTGGTGGGTCGAGCGCAGGCCGAGCTTGCGGGCGCTGTAGCTGTCGAGCAGGTACGACTCGAGCACGCCCTCGCCGACCAGCACGGTGGACCGCGTGGCCAGCCCCTCGCCGTCGAACGGCCGCGAGCCGAGCGCGCGCGGGATGAGCCCGTCGTCCACGATCGTCACCGCCGGCGCCGCGATGCGCTTGCCCAGCCGGTCGACGAGAAACGAGGCGCGCCGGTACAGGCTCGGGCCGCTGGCGGCGCCGGCGATGGAGCGCACCAAGCTGGCCGCGGTGTCGGGATCGAAGACGACCGGGACCTCGGTGGTCTTGACCTTGCGCCCGCCGAGGCGCCGCAGCGCGCGCCGGGCGGCGGTGCGGCCGACCTTGGCCGGATCTTCCAGCGCGCCGCGCCGGCGCGCGGCCGAATACCAGTAGTCGCGCTGCATCTCGCCGTTCGCCGAGGCCACCGGCGAGACGGACAGCCCGTACGACGTCGTCGCGTAGCCGCCGACGAACCCGTGCGAGGTCGCGTACACGTAGCGCGCGCGGCGGTCCCAGTACTCGGCGCCCTCGGAGTTGGTGATGCGCGGATCGCTCTCCAGCGCGGCGGCCTCCGCCTGCCGGGCCAGCTCGATCTTCGCCTCGGGGGTGAGCTCCTCACCGCCGCGCTCCTCCAGCTCGAGGTCGGGGACGGTGGTGATGAGGCCGGCGGGGTCGGGCAGCCCGGCGTGGAGGTCCTCGGCGGTGACGCGGGCCAGCGCCGTCGCCTCGTCCACCACCCGCTCCAGCGACGCGCGCGAGAGATCGGAGGTCGATGCCGCCGCCGAAGCCTGGCCGGCGAAGACGCGCAGGGAGAGCCGCTGCTCGCGCGAGTGCTTGACGGTGTCCACCTGGCCCAGGCGCACCGAGGCGCTGAAGTGCTGCTCCTCGATCAGGAAGCCGTCGGCCTCGGTGGCGCCGCGGGCCCGGGCGCGGCCGAGCACATCGGTCAGCAGCTCGGGTCGCAGCGCCTCGCCGCTCACACCTGGGTCCCGCCGACCGTCATGCCGTCGATCCGGATCGTCGGCAGACCGACGCCGACGGGCACCGACTGCCCGTCCTTGCCACAGGTGCCCACGCCCTCGTCGAGCGCCAGGTCGTGACCCACGCGGCTGACGCGCACCAGGGCGTCGGGCCCGTTGCCGATCAGCGTCGCGCCCTTGACCGGCGTGGTGGCTCGACCGTCCTCGATGAGGTAGGCCTCGCTGGCCGAGAAGACGAACTTGCCGCTGGTGATATCGACCTGGCCGCCGCCGAAGGTCACGGCATAGAGCCCGTTCTGTACGGAGCGGAGAATCTCTTCCGGATCGTCCTGACCGGCCAGCATGAACGTGTTGGTCATGCGGGGCATGGGCGGATGCGCGTACGACTCGCGCCGCCCGTTGCCGGTCGGCGTCATCTTCATGAGCCGCGCGTTGAGCCGGTCCTGCATGTAGTTGGTGAGCACGCCGTTCTCGATGAGCACGGTGCGCCCGGTCGGCGTGCCCTCGTCGTCCACGTTGAGCGAGCCGCGCCGGTTGGGGATGGTGCCGTCGTCGACCACCGTGCACAGCTCGGAAGCCACCCGCGTGCCGATCCGGTCGGTGAACGCCGAGGTGCGCTTGCGGTTGAAGTCGCCCTCGAGCCCGTGGCCGATGGCCTCGTGCAACAGGATGCCGGGCCACCCCGGACCGAGGACGACGGTCATGGTGCCTGCCGGCGCGGCCACGGCCTCGAGATTGAGCAGCGCCTGGCGCGCCGCCTCGCGCGCGAACCGCTCGGCGCGTCCGTCGAGCAGCTCGGCAAAGGAGTAGCGCCCGCCACCCCCGTAGCTGCCCTGCTGGCGATTGGTGCCCCGTTCGGCGATCGCGGTGACGCTCAGGTGAATGAGCGGGCGCACGTCCTCGGCCAAACGACCCTCGGAGGTGACCACTAACACGCTACGCTGCTCGATACCGATACCGGCGAGCACGTTCTTGATGCACGGGTCGACGCTGCGCGCGGCGGCGTCGATGCGCGCCAGCAGCGCCACCATGTCCGGCACGGGAGTGGCGATCGGCGCTTGCGCCAGCGCGTAGAGATCGTGTGGGGAAGGTGCCGGGGCGAGCGCCGGCAACGCCGTCGCTCCGGTTCGTTCCTCGGCGATCGCGCGCGCGGTGCGGGCGGCGACCGCGAGACGCTCCACCGACACCTCGTCGGAGTAGGCGTAGCCGGTCCGTGCGTCGGCGAGCACCCGCACGCCGACTCCCTGATTCACGCTGCGCGTGGCTTTCTTGACCACGCCCTCCTCGAGCGACGCGGTCTGCTGGGTACGGAACTCGAAGTAGAGCTCGGCGTAGTCGGCACGCCACTCGAGGGCTTGGTCGAGCGCGCGGGCGAGCGCACGCTCCGAGAGGTCGAAGCGTTCGCGGAGGGACTTGCCCTGGCTGTCGAGTGCCATCGACGCCAACGCTACCAGAGCGACTGCGGTGGTGCCACTGGGTTTGCGCGCATGGAGCCGGTAGCTCTACGATGCCGGCGTGAGCTGGGACACGGTCGAGCGCGTGCTGGGCGAGATGATCGTCCAGCAGGAGACGAAGGTGCTGGCGCTGGCGCGTCGGCTCGTGCCCGGACTCACGGTCGAGGACGTGCGCAACCCGCACGACTTCGTGCCGCTCATGGAGAGCGCTGAGTTCAACTACGAAGACGGCATCTTGGCCGGCCTGAAGGCGGCAGAAATTGCCCTTCGCGCAGCGCGTCGTGCGCCCGGGTAGGGGTTTGTGCCTACTTAGCCCTCACGGATAAGCTTGCAGCAGCGATGGCCGTGTCTCCTCGCCGTGTGGCCCTGGCCGGGCTTCTCGACGCGCTCGGCGACGAGCGTCCGCTCGTCATCCTTCCGCATGACAACCCCGATCCCGACGCGCTCGCCAGCGCGGCGGCGCTCAAGTACCTGGTCGGCAAACTGCTCAAGCAGGAGGCGCAGATCGTGCTGGGTGGCATCGTCGGGCGAACCGAGAACCGCGCCATGCTCACCTACCTCAACATCGCGCTGGTGCCGGTGGCCGAGGTCGCCTTCGGGCCCGGCCTCAAGGTAGTCCTGGTCGATACGCAACCGGGGCGTCTCAATAACTCGCTGCCCGAAGGCGTTACCCCCACGGCGGTGCTCGACCACCATCCCGCCTACGGAGCCTACCCGGGCGTGCCGTTTCTCGACCTGCGCGACCAGTATGGCGCCACCTCTACCATCCTCACCGAGTATCTGCGCGAGTCGAAGCTCACTCCCGAGCCCAAGATCGCTACCGCGCTCTTCTACGGCATCGCCGCCGAGACGCAGGATCTCGGCCGGGAGGCGACCGCCGCCGACATCGAGGCGAGCCACTTTCTCTACCCCTACGCCAACAAGCGCCGGCTCTCGAAGATCGAGAACGCGCGCGTGCCGCGTGAATATTTCCGCGTCTTCCGCCAGGCGATCGACCGCGCCACGCTGTACGAGCGCAAGGTGCTGGTGTCGATGTTGGGCGACGTGCAGTACCCCGACATGGTGGCCGAGGTAGCGGACTTCCTCCTCCGCCTGGAGCAGGTGGAATGGGCGGCGGCCATCGGCATCTTCGGGAACTGCCTGCACTGCTCGCTACGCACCACCGATCGCGAGGCGAACGCCGGCGACGTGCTGCAGCGGGTGCTCGGCGGGCGCTCGGCGGGCGGCCACGACATGATCGCCGGTGGGCGCATCGAGGTCGGGCCGGACCCCGCAGCGCACGAGCGCGCGGCGGCGATGGTGCGCGATCGTCTGCTCGCCGCGCTCGGCGCCGATCCCGCCGTCGGGCAGCCGCTCGTCCCGTAGCGCCGCCGCGTCGGCCGTCGTTACAGCGGGGCACGCGCGGCGGTGATCTCCGCCGCGGCGCCGGCGTCGGACTCGCGCCCGAGCGCCACCTCGAGCGCGGCGCGGGCGGGGCGGCCGCCGAGACGGCCGAGCGCCCAGGCGGCATGGCCGCGCACGAGCGGCGCCGGGTCCCCGAGTGCCGCGGCGAGCGCGGG
>JBGQLG010000111.1:0-17812 GCA_041499965.1 Methylomirabilia bacterium | reverse complement strand
TCTCATCACCGCTCGTGACCGAACCCGCGTGCGCCCTCGCCTCGCAGGGTCGCGGTGGGGGGGGGACGGGGGGGAGCGGCGCTCGCTCCGCCCTGTCTTAAACAAGACATGCTAGGCGAATCGCCGCGCCGCAAGGAAGATCTGCGCCTGCTGACGGGCGCCGGACGGTTCGTCGACGACGTGGCGCGCGCTGGGGTAGCGCAGCTCGGGGTCGTGCGGGCGGTGCACGCGCACGCGCGAGTGCGGTCGATCGCGCTGGCGGCGGCGCGCAAGCGGCCCGGCGTGCTGGCGGCGTGGAGCGCGGCCGATCTGCCGGAGAACGCGCGGACGATCCCGGCGGCCTGGGGCGGCGCGCACAAGGGCCGGCCGTTCGCGGTGCCGATCCTGGCCGGCGACCGTGTGCGCTACGTCGGTGAGCCGGTGGCGATCGTCGTCGCCACCGACGTGCACGCGCTCGCTGACGCGCTCGAGGCGGTGCGGGTGGACTACGAGCCGCTGCCGCCGCTGGCCAGCGTCGAGGCCGCGACCGCATCGTCGGCGCGCGTCCACGAGGGGTGGGCCGACAACACCACCCTGCCGGTCGGCGCCAAGGTCGGCGACGCCGCGGCGGCCTTCGCGGGCGCCGAGGTCGTCGTGGGCGGTCGCTTCCGCCACGGGCGCCTGGCCGCGGTGCCGATCGAGACCCGCGGGGCGATCGCCTGGCCCGACGCCGACTCGGGATCGCTCGTGATCTGGGCGTCCATCCAGAATCCCTATCGCCTGCGCGATGCCGTGGCGACGGCGCTCAGTCTGCCGGCCGAGTCGGTGCGCGTGCACGTGCCCGACGTCGGCGGCGGCTTCGGCCCCAAGGGCGACGTCTACGCCGACGAGATCCTGGTCGCCGCCGCCGCGCTGCGGCTGGGGCGCCCGGTGAAGTGGATCGAGAGCCGGCGCGAGGACTTCATGACGCTCGGCCACGACCGCGAGCAGGTGCACGACGCCCGGATCGGCCTGGCCGCCGACGGACGGATCGTCGCGCTGGAGACGACGTTCCTGGCCGACGTCGGCGCCTACCCGGCCCAGGGCGACGGGCTCACGATGAACACCGTCAACCACATGCCGGGCCCCTATCGCGTGCCGGCCTACCGGAGCAGCGGCCACAGCGTGGTCACCACGAAGATGTACAACGCCGCGTATCGCGCGGCCGGCCGCCCCGAGGCGGTGTTCGTGATGGAGCGGCTGATGGATCTTGGCGCGCGCCGCCTCGGCCTCGATCCGGCCGAGCTGCGGCGGCGCAACCTGGTACGCGCCGCCGAGATGCCCTACCGGCCCGGCCTCACCTACAAGGACGGCGTGACGGTGTCGTACGACTCCGGCGATTTCCCCGCCGCCTTCGAGCGGGCGCTGGCGCTGCTCGACTACGACGGCTGGCGGCGCCGCCAGAAGGCGCAGGCCTCCGGCCCGCACCGCATCGGCGTCGGCCTGGCCTGCTACGCTCAGGGCACCGGGCTCGGCCCCTACGAGGGGGCGACGGTTCGCATCGATCCCAGCGGCCAGGTCTACGTGATGATCGGCGTGGCTGCGCAGGGCCAGGGTCACGCGACCACGCTGGCCCAGGTGGCGGCCACCGAGCTCGGCGCGGCGTTCGACGACGTGATCGTGGTGGGCGGCGACACCGAGCGCTTTCCGATCGGCATGGGCACCGGCGGCAGCCGCGTGATGGTCAACACGGGCCCCGCGGTGGCGGGCGCCGCCCGCGAGGTGCGCGGCAAGGCCGCCCGCGTGGCCGCCGAGCTGCTGGAGTGCGCGGTGGAGGACATCCGCATCGAGGCCAGCCGCGCGTTCGTCGCCGGCCTGCCCGATCGCGCGCTGCCGCTCGGCCGGCTGGCCCACGTGGCCGTGAAGTCCAAGGCGCTGCGCGGCACCGCCGATCCCACGCTGAACGCGTGCACCTACTTCTATCCCGACACCGTCACCTGGGCGTTCGGCGTGCAGGCCGCCGCCGTCGAGGTCGACGTCGACACCGGCGCCGTCCGCCTGGCCGCCTACGCGATCGTGCACGACCCGGGTCGTGCCATCAACCCGGCGATCGTCGAGGGCCAGCTGCAGGGCGGCGCGGCCCAGGGCATCGCAGCGGGGCTGCTCGAGGAAATCGTGTACGACGCCGAGGGCCAGCTCCTGACCGGCAGCCTGATGGACTATGCGCTGCCGCGCGCCGACGTGCTGCCGCCGCTGGCGGTGGCGCTCGACGAGCACCGCTCGACCATCAACCCGCTGGGCGCCAAGGGTGTGGGCGAGAGCGGCGCCATCGGCGGCGCGGCGGCCATCGCCAACGCGATCGAGGACGCCGTGGCCGACCTCGGCGTGACGATCCATGAGATTCCCGTGACGCCCGCCCGCCTGTGGACGCTGCTGGCGGCGGCGCGAGACGGACGCCGGTGACGCGGGCCGGCGGCTAGTGTTAGTCTGAGCGGCGACGACATGCCGCGACGGCCCGGCCCGCGCTCCACGATGATCCTGCTCGTCCGCCACGGACAGACGCCCACGACCGGACGCGTGCTGCCCGGCCGCGCGCCGGGCCTGCACCTCTCCGACGACGGACGCCGCCAGGCCGAGGCCGCAGCCACGCGCGTCGCGCAGGTCAAGCGCGTGGCCGCGGTGTACGCCTCGCCGCTCGAGCGCGCGCGGGAGACGGCGCTGCCGATCGCGCGGGCCGTCGGCCTCGCCGTGCGGATCGAGCGCGGGCTGCTGGAGCTCGACATCGGGCGCTGGACGGGTGAGCGCCTGGACCGGGTCAGCAAGCGTCCGGAGTGGTCCACGGTGCAGCGCTACCCGAGCGGGTTCCGGTTTCCCGACGGCGAGTCGTTCGTGGAGATGCAGGCGCGCATCACCGCGGCGCTGGCCCGCATGGTGGAGCGCCACCGGGGCGGCGCCGTCGTCGCCGTCTCCCACGCCGACCCGATCAAGGCCGCGCTGGCCCACGCGCTCGGCATGCATCTGGACCTGTTCCAGCGCCTGGCCATCGCCCCGGGCTCGATCACCACCATCGTGTACGGCGCCGGCGGCCCGACCGTGCTCGGCATGAACGCCCTCGGCGACGCGGTGGCCGCCTCGTGAGCGAGTCGTTCCAGCTCGAGGGGCCCGACCACTTCACCGCCGGCGCCGTCGGCCCGCCCGGCCAGCGCGTGTTCTATCTGCAGGCGCGCGAGGCGGGCACGCTGATCACGCTCAAGTGCGAGAAGGAGCAGGTCGCCGCGCTGGCCGAGTACATGAGCGGCCTGCTGGCCCGGCTGCCCGATAGCCCGGCCGCCGCCGGCGACAAGCCCGAGCTGCTCCGGCCGATCGAGGCCGCGTGGCAAGTCGGCTCGCTCGGCGTCGGCTACGACGGCGACCACGATCGCGTCGTGGTGATCGCCAACGAGCGGGTCGAGGAGGACGAGGACGACGAGGAGGAGGCCAAGCCCGGCGCGCCCGAGCCGGCCTCCGCGCGCTTCGCCATCACCCGGGCCCAGGCCGCCGCGTTCGTCGAGCGCGCCCGAGGGCTGCAGCGCGCCGGCCGGCCCACCTGCCCGATGTGCGGCGAGCCCAAGGATCCCGCCGGCCACGCCTGTCCGCGCAGCAACGGTCACGTGGTCGCCAAGGCGTGATGGCCGCGACCGCCGCCGTGAACCTCCTCACGCGCGGCGGGCTCACCGTGAAGGGCCGGCTGCCCTGGAGCAGCAACGCGACGCTGCTCGTCGAGGCGGAGCTGGACGGCGCCACCGCGCTGGGCGTCTACAAGCCCGAGCGCGGCGAGCGGCCGCTGTGGGATTTCCCGAGCGGGCTCTTCCGGCGCGAGCTGGCGGCCTGGCATCTCTCGGAGGCCCTCGGCTGGGGGCTGGTGCCGCTGACGGTGGCGCGCGAGGAGGCACCCTACGGCGAGGGCTCGGTCCAGCTCTTCATCCCCGCCGACTTCGAGCAGCACTACTTCACGCTGCGCGAGGAGGAGCGCCACCACGATCGCCTGCGCCAGATCTGCGCCTTCGACCTCGTGGCCAACAACGCCGACCGCAAGAGCGGCCACTGCCTGCTCGGCGAGGACGGCCAGATCTACGCGATCGACAACGGCCTCTGCTTCCACGTGGAGCCCAAGCTGCGCACCGTCATCTGGGAGTTCGCCGACGAGCCGCTGCCGCCGGCGCTCCTGGGGGATCTGCGGCGTCTCACGGCCGGCCCGGTGCCGCCGGCGGTGGCCGAGCTGATCGACACCGACGAGGCGCGCGCGCTCCTCAAGCGGGCGCGCGCGCTCGTGAAGATCGGCCGCTTCCCGACCGACACGGTGGGCCGCGGCTACCCCTGGCCGCTCGTGTAGCGCGCGTGCCGTACGAGCCGTACCTGCCGGCGACCGACATGCCGCGCTTCGTGCGCGAGCTGGCGGAGTTCGTCGGCTTCGACGACTCCGACGCGGCCACCGTGCGGCGCACCGCCCCGCTCGTCCTGGCGCGCGAGGCGGCCCTGACCGCGGCGCTCTACGAGCACTTCCTGAAGTTTCCCGCCTCGGCGCGCTTCTTCCTGGGCGACGACGGCGAGCCCGATCGCCTCCGCATCGAGCGGCGGCGCCACTCGCTGGCCCGCTGGCTGCGCGAGACCGCCGAGGCCGCGCTCACCCACGAGCACGCCTACTACCTGTTGACGATCGGGCTGTCGCACAGCCACCGCCCGCAGGGCCCGGTGGTGCCGGCCCACTTCATGGTGGGGGCGATGAGCCTGACGCAGAGCGCGCTGGCCGGCGCCTTCGGCACCGAGCTTCCGCCGGCCGAGGCGCTGGCGGCTAGCTCGGCCTGGAACAAGCTGCTGCTGGTACACCTGGCCGCGCTCCTGCTCGGCTATCTGCCCACGCGTCCGTCCTGAGGTACAATCCTTGCCGGGAGGCGACCCATGGCCGGCGAAACATTTGACCGCACGCTGGAAGACATCGGCAACATCGTCCACCTCGAGCACGTCAACGTGCGTGTCCCCTGTCAGCAGACGGCGACGCAGTTCTACGTCGTCGCGCTCGGGCTGACGCGCGACCCCTACCTCATGGTCGGGCTCGAAAACATGTGGATCAACGTCGGCCACTCGCAGTTCCACCTGCCGACGGCTGACGCCCAGGTCCTGCGCGGCTTCACCGGGCTCGTGATCCCCGACTTCGACGAGCTGCCGGCCCGCGTGGCCGCGGCCTCCGAGAAGCTGAAGGGCACGAAGTTCTCGTGCCGCCTGCACGGCGACTATGCCGACGTGACGTGCCCGTGGGGCAACCGCTTCCGGCTGCACCGGCCGGGCCCGCGCTTCCCGCGCATGGAGCTGGGCATGCCGTACGTCGAGCTGCCGGTGCCCGAGGGGACGGCCCCCGGCATCTGCCGCTTCTACAGCCAGATCATGGGGGCGCCCGGCCAGGTCGTGAGGAACGGCAGCGTCGCCGCCGAGATCAAGGTGGGCACCTCGCAGAAGCTGATCTTCCGTGAGAGCAACGAGCCGCTTTCGTTCTACGACGGCCACCACATCGCCATCTACATCGCCGACTTCTCCGGCCCCCACCAGCGGATGCTCGAGCGCGGGATCGTCAGCGAGGAGAGCAACCCCTACCAGTACCGCTTCGTGGAGATCACCGACCCCGACAACGGCAAGGTGATGTTCGAGCTGGAGCACGAGGTCCGCTGCGTGACCCACCCGATGTTCCACCGCCCGCTCATCAACCGGAACCCCGCGCAGCGCCAGCCGACCTACCTGGCCGGCCGCGACGCCCGCGTCTGGGCCTAGGCACGCCTCGCCGCTGAGCTGAGGTGAACGGGGCGATCCCGAGATCGCCCCGTTCGTCGTGCTGCCCCCGCGGCCGCCTTCATCGCATCAGGACGCGCTCGATGTCGTCGAGGTGATCCTTGCGGTGGGGGCCGCGTGAGAGGTTGAGCGGACTTCCCGCTGTGGCATTCTTTGCCACGAGATCGTCGGGCAGCTCCGCCACGCGTCGATCGACCTGCTCCGCGATGGCGACGGTCAGCTCGGCGGCCTTCCGTGGGGGCACCGCCAGGAGGAGCGGCTTCCCGGCGTCGTTGATCCAGTCGACATCCTCTTCGTGGCCGGCCGTCGGCTCCGTACCGCGGTTCCACGCATCGAGGAGCGTGAGGATGCGCTGATCCCAGAACGCGAGATGACCCAGGACCGCGGCCACCGTCCAGCCGGCCGGCATCGCCCGCGCGAGATCGGCGTCGCTGGCCCTCGCGACGAACGCCTTCAGGCGGGCGCGCTCCACGTCGTTCCCGACCACGTAGCTCCGATCGACGGCCATCGTGTTCCCTCCGCTTGGATTTGGCCCCGACGGGCGGGGCAGCTCAGAGTCCGGGCGCATCGCGCCGGCCGCGCGCCTCGACAGGACGATCGAAGATCGGCACCGACACCCCGATGTTCAGTATGTCACACGAACACCGAACCGCCGTCGACGATCAACGTCTGGCCGGTCATGAACGTGCTGTCGGCCGAGGCGAGGAAGACCACGGTGCCCTCAACGTCCTCCGCGGTCGCCTCGCGCTTGAGCGCGCGCGAGGCCAGCACCGCCTCTCGCTGGAACGCGGCGATGTCGGGATTGGCCAGCACGGTCTCGCTCATGATCAGACCCGGAGCGACGGCGTTGACCGTGATGCCGTCGGGGCCGAGCTCGCGGGCGAGCGCGCGGGTCATCGCGATGACGGCGCCCTTCGACGTGACGTAGTGCAGCAGGCCAGCCGTGCCCTTGTGGGCGATGGCCGAGGCGATGTTGACGATGCGCCCGCCGCCCTGCGCGCGCATGACCGGCGCCACCGCGCGGGCGCAGTTCCAGACGCCCTTGACGTTCACCGCCATCACCCGATCCCACTCCGCCTCGGCAATCGCCTCGAAGGGCGTGGGCTTGAGTGTGGCGAACACGGCGGCGTTGCTCACCAGCACATCGACGCCGCCGAAGCGGGCCTGGGCCTCATGCACCATGCGCTCGCAGTCGGCGAACACGGCCACATCGACCCGCACCGCGTGCGTCACGTCGGGGGCGTCCAGCCGGGCGAGCGCGGCGGCGCCGTCGACGATGTCGGCGATCACCACGCGCGCCCCTTCGCCCACGAAGCGCCGGGCATAGGCCAGCCCGAGGCCGGCGGCGCCGCCGGTGACGATCGCGACCTTGCCCTCGAGCCGGCGCCCGTCCGTCACGCCACGCCATCGCGGCGGTGCGGCGACCGCCCCTCCATCACGCCGAGCCGCCCCGGCAGTACGGGCACGCCAGCGCGTCGGCGTCGCGATTCCCGTACTCGGCCGCGGCCGCCGCCGGCGAGACGTAGCCGTTGATCACGTCGTCGCGCAGTCGCGCGCGGTCGCGCGCGGCGGGGTCGCCGAAGCCGCCCGCTCCCGGCGCCCGCAGGCGGATCTCGGTGCCGGCCGCCGCCGTGAAGGCGCCCTTGCTCACCAGCTCGCGCTCGGCGCCGTCGGCGCCCACCGCAATCCGCCCCGGCGCGCCGGGGCCGCCGCCGGCCAGGCCGAACGGCGGCGACTTCGTGTGCTCCAGGCACACGCTGGCGGTCGAGGGCCGGCCGAGGATGCGCCAGACGCGCTCCACGCCGCAGCCGCCGCGGAAGCGGCCGGGGCCGCCGGTGTCGCGCACGATCGCGTAGCGCTCGACGCGGACCGGGAACGACATCTCCAGCACCTCGATCGGCGTGTTCATCGTGTTGGAGATCCCGCTGGCCACGCCGGTGATGCCGTCCTTGATGGGCCGGGCGCCGAAGCCGCCCTTGATCGTCTCGTAGGAGACGTAACGCCCGCCGGTGCGGTGATCGACGCCGCCCAGCGTGAGGATGGCCGAGGTGCCCTGCGAGCACGCCATCACGCGCTCGGGTGCCAGCTGGGCCATGGCGCCGAAGAGCATGTCGCACACGCGGTGGCTGATCTCGTGGTTGGCGTACACGACCGGCGCCGGCGACACCGCGCTCACCACCGTGCCCGGCTCGGCGACCAGAACGATCGCCCGCCAGCAGCCCGAATTGGGCGGGACGAGGTCGCCGGGGTCGGCGATCATCTTGATGGCGCAGTAGATGCCCGAGGCCGTCACGTTGAGCGGCGCGTTCATCGGGCCCGGCACCTGGGCGTCGGTGCCGGCGAAGTCCACCGTGAGCCGATCGCCGCGCTTGTCCACGCACATGCGGATCCAGAACGGCCGGTCCTCCTTGTCGCCGTTGTCGAGGATGCCGTCGCCGTCGCAGAAGTCCTCGAACGCGGCGGTGCCGTCGGGCAGCCCGGCCAGCAGGCCGCGCATCATGCGCTCGGAGTAGTCCATCACCTCCTGCATGATGGCCAGCAGTCGCGCCACGCCGTGCTTGCGGGCCAGCTCGCCCAGGCGCGTCACCCCGCGCTGGTTGGCGGCGAGCTGGGCGCGCAGGTCGCCGCGCCGCTCCTCGGGCGTGCGCACGTTGGTGAAGATGATGGCGTCCACGTCGCGGTTGAGCACGCCGGCTGCGTAGAGCCGCACCGGCGGCAGCCGCAGCCCCTCGCCGTAGATCTCGGTGGTGGCGCCGTAGGAGCCGGGCGTGGCGCTGCCGATGTCGGGCCAGTGCGCGCGCACGCAGGCAAAGCCGAGCAGCGTGCCCTCGTGGAAGGCCGGCGTGACGACGTTGACGTCCGGCAGGTGGCTGCCACCGAAGTACGGATCGTTGTGGATGAACACGTCGCCGGGCTCGACGCGCTCGAAGGCCTGGATGACGGCCTTGACCGCCAGCGGCATCGAGCCCAGGTGGATCGGCAGGTCCGGCCCCTGCGCCACCATCTCGCCGCGCACGTCGAAGAGGCCGCACGAATAATCGCCCGCGATCTTGAGCAGTGGGGAGTACGCGGTCTTGGCCAGGACGATCTTCATCTCCTCGGCCGCGCAGTACAGCGCGTTCTTCACGACCTCGAACGTCGCTGGATCGACCTCACGCATGCGCTACGCTCTCGCCAGGGCGAGGAGCCCGCCCGCCTCGATGCTCGAGTGCCAGCCGGGCGGGACGACGACGGTCGTGTCGGCGGCGGCGATGATCAGCGGGCCCGGATGACGCTCACCCGGCGCCAGCGCGTCGCGCGCGAGCACCGCGCAGCGCACGACGCCGGTCTCCTTGAAGTACGCCTCGCGCGCGTGGTCACGCCGGGGCGCCCGAGTGGCCGCTTGTTCGTGCTGGGGGCCCCGAATGGCCGCTTGTCCGTGCTGGGCACCCCGAATGGCCGCTTGTCCGTGCTGGGGGCCCCGAATGGCCCCCAGACCCCCAACAGGCTTGTCACGCCCCGGCAAAGCCGTGGCGCTCCTCGTCCGGCCGACGGCCGAGACGCGCAGGCTCACGCACTGCACCGATTCGTCGGGACTGGCGTGGCCGTAGGTCGCGCGGTGGCGCTCGTGGAAGTCGCGGCCCAGGCGCGCCAGCGTCGCGGCGTCGACCGGCCCGCCCGCCACCGGCACCGTCAGCTCGTAGGCCTGGCGCGGGTAGCGGCAGTCGGCCGCGCGCGCCAGCTCCCAGCGCGCCTCGGGCACGCCGGCGCGGCGCAGCATCGCGCGCGCCTCGTCCTCCATCGCGGCGTAGACGGCGGCGAGGTCGCCCGGCGCGACGGCGGCGAGCGGCGCATAGAACGTCCGCACGTAGTCGCGCCGCACGTCGGTCGCGACCAGACCCAGCGCGGAGAAGCCGCCCGGGATCGGCGGGATCAGCACGCGCGGGATCTCGAGCTCCTCGGCCAGGCGCGCAGCGTGCACGGGTCCGGCGCCGCCGAAGGCCACCAGCGTGAACTCGCGCGGGTCGTGGCCGCGCTCGACCGAGACGATGCGCAGCGCGCCGGCCATGCCGGCGTTGACGACGTCGATGATGCCGGCCGCCGCCTCGAGCACGCCGAGCCCGAGCGGCTTGGCGATCTCCCGCTCGATGGCGGCGCGGGCGCGCGCCAGGTCGACGGGCAGCGCGCCGCCGAGCAGCGCCACCGGGTCGAGATAGCCCAGCACCAGATCGGCGTCGGTCACGGTGGGCCGCGTGCCGCCCTGGCCGTAGCACACCGGGCCGGGCTCGGCGCCCGCGCTCTCGGGGCCCACGCGCAGCACGCCGCCGGGATCGATCCAGGCGATCGAGCCGCCGCCGGCGCTGACCTCGGCGAGGTCGATCACCGGCACGCGGATCGGATGCCCGGTGCCGTGCAGCCAGCGCCGCACGTTGCCGCCGCCGCCCACCTCGTACTCCGACGTCGTCGTGATCTCGCCGCGCTCGATCAGGCTCGCCTTGGCGGTCGTGCCGCCCATGTCGAACGAGATGACGTGGTCCAGGCCGCGCTGGCGGCCGACGAGCGCGGCGGCGATCACGCCGGCCGCCGGTCCCGACTCGACGGCCATGGCGGGCATGCGCAGCCCCTCGGCCACCGAGAAGACGCCGCCGCTCGAGCCCATCACCCACGGCGCCGGCAACCCCATCACCGTGACGGCCCCCTCCAGCCGTGCCAGGTACGACTGCAAGATCGGCCCGACGTACGCGCACACCGCCGTGGTGCTGGTGCGCTCGAACTCGCGGATCTCCGGCAGCACCTCGCACGACAGGAACACCGGGCGATCGGGGAACGCCGCGCGCAGCCGCTCGCCGACGGCGCGCTCGTGGCGGTCGTTCAGGAAGGAGAACAGCAGGCAGACGGCGATGGCATCGACCTCGTGGCGCTGGATGAACGCGATCGCCGCGTCGACGTCGGCCGGATCGAGCGGGGTCACCACCTGGCCCTCAGCGTCGACGCGCTCGGTCACCTCGAGGCGCAGGTGGCGCGGCACCAGCACCGCGGGGGCGTCCTGGAACAGGTCGTACAGGCTGGCCCGCGCCGAGCGCCGCAGCTCGAGCACGTCACGACAGCCGCGCGTCGTGACGAGCGCGGTGCGCGCGCCCTTGCCCTCGAGCAGCGCGTTGGTGACGACCGTGGTGGCGTGGGCCAGCCAGACGACGTCGGCGGCGGCCACGCCGTGCTCGCGCATCGCCGCCCGCAGGCCATCCACCACGCCCTGCGCGAAATCACGGGGCGTGGTCGGCACCTTGACCACCGCCGCCGCGCCGCTCGCCTCGTCGGCAAGCACGACGTCCGTGAACGTGCCGCCGATGTCGACGCCGATCCGCCAGGGCATGGGTACTTCTATCACGACGGCGGCAGCGTCACGTCCACGCCGCAGACGCGGGAGGCGTGGGCCGCCAGGCGCGCGGCGTACGGCGAGCGATCGAGCGGGCTCGGCGGCGGCGCCCCGGCCGCGCGGCGCCGGCTCTCCCCCGCCCGCACGAGCGCGCGCAGCGCGGCCGCCACCTCGTAGTACGCCAGCCGCTCGCGGGCGATCGGCCGCCGCCGCCGGTAACCGGTCAGGTAGCGCCACGCCAGGATCGGCTGGCCGACGCGGGCCAGCCAGCGGAGGGCCCACGGCATCGACGCCAGTCCGGGCGGCACGAAGCGCAGGATGTTGCGGGTGGAGGCGACGTCAAAGGCGGGGTCGGCGACGAGCGCGTTGGGCCAGTCGAGCACGCCGGTCAGCCGGCCGCCCTCCACCAGGACGTTGCGCGGATGCAGGTCGCCGTGACAGATCACCGGTGGGCCGGCGTCCGGCGGGCGGTGCGCGCGCAGCCAGCGCAGCGCCGGCGCCAGCCCCGTCAGCGCCGTGCTCGTGATGCGCCGCTCGAACGCCGCGAGATAGCCCTCGAAGGTGACCGCGTCACCCAACGAGCGGACCAGCGGCCCCGCGTCGAGCGCATGCAGCCGGAACTGGGCATCCAGCAGCACGCGGTCCATGCCGATGGGATTGGCGTCGATCAGCGGCACCCCCGGCAGCCGCTGCATCACCAGGAAAGCCGCGCCCAGCGCCGCAGGATCGCGCGTAGCGAGCAGAACCTTCGGCGCCGGGTAGCCGGCCTCGGCCACCGCGTTCTGCGTCGCCTGCTCACGCAGCGCCCGCGACGGATCGTGGTGGGCCCGCAGGACGCGCAGCACCAGGGGGCCCGACCAGGCGGACGGCGCCCGGCGCAAGCTGAAGCTCACGATCTCGGTATCGAAGCCCCCGGTGAGCGGCACCGGCGCCCCCGCCAGCTCGAGCTGCGGATCGGCGAGCGTCGCGCGCAGGTACGCCAACAGGCCGCGCGCCAGCTCGTCCGCGGCCGCCATCCCCGCCCCGCTTCCGCCTAGTGACTCTCGTGGAACCGGGTGACACGCTCGTGGAGCCGGGTGACGCCGGGGATCGCGCGTGGAGGGCACCGCGGGTGCGCCATCATGGCGAGCCGTCGTCGCCGTTCGAGCGCAGGGCCCGGCTCGCGAGCCGCCCACGATTCAACTTGTCCACGTCCCAGCCCCCTCCGGGGGATGGGGGGCCCGAGCGAGCCGGGCCCGGAGCGAGTTACGGCGACAGGCGAGCCATGCTGGCGCGCCCGCGGCGCCCTCCACGCGCGATCCCCGGCGTCACCCGGCTCCGCGAGCGCGTCACCCGGCTCCACGAGAGTCACTAGGCGCGGACGGGAGCCGCGACGCCGTCGACGAGCCGCACGTCCGCAGGGCCCAGGCCGAGGCGCAACCCGCGCCCGTGGAACTGCTCGGCCAGCGAGCGATAGAGCTCGCCCTCGGCCGCCCCCACGTCGACGACGCGCACCCAGGGATTGACGCCGATCTTGATGCCGCCGTCGCCGATCTGCGCGATGCCGATCACCGGGGCCGGGTCCTTGAGCACCCGCTCGTTGCGCGTCACCACGTCGGTGGCGGCGGCCAGCGCGGCGGCGACGTCGGCCACCAGCGGCACCGTGACCAGCAGGTGCAGCTGCCGCATCGTCCCGAAGTTGTGCAGGATCTCGCCGACGAGCTTGCGGTTGGGGATGATGACGCGCGAGCGGTCCGGATGCAGCAGGGTCGTGGAGAACAGCTCGATCGTGGCCACGTCGCCCTGGACGCCGGCGATCTCGATGTACTCGCCCACCCGGAACGGCTTGGTGAAGATGATGCTGAGCCCCGCGACGACGTTGCTCAGCACACCCTGCAGCGCAATGCCGATGCCGATGCCGGCCACGCCGATGCCGGCGACCAGCGGCGCGATCTGGAAGCCGAACTTGTCGAGCGCCACCACCACGGCGAACAGCATCACGACGATGAACAGCGAGCGGGTGATGAGCTGCCGCATGGGCGGCTCCATCGCCCGGGCGCGCAGCTGCCGGTCGACGAGGCGGCCGACCCAGCGGCCGACGATCGCGCCGGCCGCGAGGATCACGATCGCGCCGAGCACCTGGAAGCCGTAGCGGATCACGAGGTCGATGACGACGTCCTTGGCCATGGCTTGCCTCCGGGCCCCAGACGATAGCACAACGCGTTACAATCCATGGCCGTGGGCCGGATCAGCCGCCGGACGCTCCTCATCGCCGCCGCCGTCGCCGGTGGGCTGTTCGTCGTCCTGTTGATCGTCCTGCCGATCATCGTGCGCCGGGTGGCCGTCGACCGGCTGAGCCGGATGACCGGGCGAACCGTGGCCCTGGCCGACGTCGACCTGAACCTGTTCACCGGCCGGCTGGTCCTGCACCGCTTCCGCCTGTCCCAGCACGGCTCGGACGCGCCGGCCGTCGAGATCGACCAGCTCGCCGTGCAGGTCGCCCCCACCTCGCTCGTCACCAGCAACATCCGGGTTCGCGAGCTGGCGCTGACGGCGCCGCGAATCTACGTGGCGCGCGTGGGCCCCGGCCGGTTCGACTTCGACGACCTGCTGGCCCTGATTCCGCCGGCGGATCCCTCCAAGCCCCCGGCCAAGTCGACGACGGCGATCACGGTCGAGAGCCTGAGCCTGGTGCGCGGCCTCGTCGTGGCCCGCGACGAGGCGGTGAGCCCGGCGAGCTCGTGGAAGATCGATCAGCTCACCGTCGATGGCGCCGGCATCTCCACGGGCGCCGGCCGCCGGCCCGGTCGCCTGTCGGTGAAGGGCGCCGTGAACGGCACCGCGCTGGCGTTGCAGGCCGACACGGTGGAGGTGTCGCGCACCGGGGTCGAGGCGCGCCTCACCTTCGGCGCCTTCGACGTCACGCAGGTCGTGCCCTACGTGCCCCCGACGGTGGCCCTGCTGCCGGCGAGCGGCCGGCTCACGCTCGACCTCCGGGTGAAGACGACCAAGCCCGCCGACGGTCCGCTGCGCGTCATGGTCGCGGGCGACGTCGGGCTCGCCGACCTCACCGTGACCAGGCGTGGCGCCGCCGCGCCGCTGCTGCGCGTGCCCAAGCTGGCCGTCGCCATCAAGGAGGCGATGCCGCTCGAGGGCGTGATCACGCTGGCCTCGCTGGAGCTGGACGGCCTCGATCTCAAGGGCGTGCGCGACCGGCAGGGACAGATCGATCTGCTCGCGCTCGCCAGGCCGCCGGCCGACACCGCCCCGTCGACCGCGCCGCCCGCGGCGACGCCGCCGCGCGCCGCGACCCCGGCACCGGCGCGGGCCGGCACGACACCCGCGCCGGGCCCCGCGCCCGCGCCGACACCGGCGGCCGGGCCGCCGGCCCCGGCCGTGAAGATCGCCGTAGAGCGCATCGCGCTCACCCACGGCCTGGTCACGCTGCGCGACGAGGGCGTCTCGCCGGTGACGACGCTGGCGGTGAGCGACATCGCGGTGACGGTGACGAACTTCACCTGGCCCGACACGGCACCGCTGGGGCTGGAGGCGAGCCTGGGGTTACCGACCGCGGGGCGCGTGAGCCTCAAGGGCACGGCGCGGCTCACGCCGTTCTCGACCGATCTCACCTCGTCGCTGCGCGGCGGCGCGATCGAGCCCTACTACCCCTACATCCCGTTCAAGGGGCGCCTGGCCGGACGCTTCAACGGCGACAGCCGCACGCAGGTCGCCATCGACGCGCAGGGCAAGCTGACGGCCGCGTCGAAGGGGACGAGCTGGATCGAGAATCTCGAGGTCCGCAACCCGGCCGACAACTCCGTCCCGCTGAAGCTGGAGCGGCTCGAGATGGCCGGGATCGACTTCGCCTGGCCCACCTACGCGCGCGTCGCGACCATCACGCTCAAGAAGCCCAACGCGCGCATCGAGCGCGACGCCAGCGGCGTCATCCGGCTGCGCGAGCTGCTGGCGGTGGTCGAGCCCGACGCCTCCGCGCCGGCCCCGGCCGCCCCGGCCGCGACCAAGCCCGCGACGCCGGCGTCGGCCAAGCCCGCGGTCGCGAAGACGGAGCCGGGGCCGAAGGTCGGCGCGCCGATCCCGCCCGAGGTCAAGGCCGCCGGGGGCGCGGTGGGCTTCCCGCTCGACATCGGCGTGTTCGCGCTGGAGGACGGCTATCTGCAGTTTCTCGATCGCACCGTGCAACCGGCGTTCTCGGAGACGCTCTCGCGCATGGCCCTGCGCATCGAGGGGCTGTCGAGCACGCCGGACAAGCGGGCGAAGCTCAGCGGCCAGGCCATCGTCGGCGGCGACGCCGCGCTCGACTTCAAGGGTGAGCTGGCGCCGCTGGGCGAGCTGTACGCGGACATCACCGGCGAGCTGCGCGACTTCTCGCTGGCCAGCGTCAACCCCTACGCCGACAGCTTCGTCGCCTGGGTCGTCGATCGGGGCAAGCTCGGGGTGCGCTTTCATTACCGCGTCGAGCGCGGTCAGCTCGAGGCCTCCAACGAGATCCTGGTGGACAACATCCACGTCGAGCCCACGCGACAGGACGACGAGGTCAAGAAGAAGGTCGGGCTGCCGCTGGGGCTCATCGTCGCCCTCATCACCGACGCCAACAACGACCTGAAGATCAACCTGCCGATGTCGGGCCCGGTGGCGAGCTGGCAGGCCGACATCAGCGACGCCATCTGGACCGTCGTCAAGAACGTCGTCGTCAACATCGTGGCGGCGCCGTTCCGGGCTATCGGCCGGCTCTTCAAGGGCTCCGACGACAAGATCGAGTCCGTGGGCGTCGATCCCGTCGTCTTCACCGCGGGCGCCGACACCGTGGCCCCCGCCATGGAGGAGCACCTGACCAAGGTGGCCGACTTCCTGCGCCGCGCGCCGGCAATCCGCCTGTCGCTGACGCCGGTCGTGGTCCCCGCCGACGTCGAGAGTCTCAAGGGCCAGGAGCTGACGGCACGGATCCAGGCACGCCAGCGCGAGACCAAGCTGCCCGACTTCGCCGCCGCCGTCGCCGCCGAGTACAAGGCGCGCTTCACGCCTCCCCCGGCGCAGGGGACGCCCGCCGCGCCGGCCACGCCACCGCCGACGTCGACCGCGCCGCCCGCGCAGGGCGCGCCGCCGTCGCCCGAAGCGCAGCTCGCGCGACTGCGGGAGGTCGAGCCGGTTCCCGAGGCGAAGGTGGCCGAGCTCCTCGCCCGCCGGCTGGCGGTCGTCCGCGACGGTCTCGTGAAGGACCAGGGCATTCCGGAGGGGCGACTGGCGTCCGCCGAGCCCGCCGCCAGTCCGCCGTCCACCGGCGACGGCCGTGTGGAGTTCAAGATCGGTCAGTAGTCCGCGCGCCCGCCCTCACCCCAGCTTCAGCTCGATCTCGATGAAGACGAACTCGAAGGCATTCGCGTTGCGCACGTCGTGCTCGACGCCGGCCGGCCGGAAGTACGGCACTCCCGTGACAAGCTCGGCGACGGCGTCGCCGGCCGGGCCCGTGCTGGCCAGTCGCCCCGTCGTCATCGGCACCACGACGTAGGCGTACTCGTGGCGATGCGGCCCTGTCGTCGCCCCCGGCGCGAAGCGCCACTCCGTCACCCGGACGCGCTCGTTGTCGATGGTCACCGTGGGTACCGCTCGCAGGTCGGCAGTCACGGTGGGATGATAGCGGGGCAGGCCACAGAGAGGAAGGCGAGTATGAGTGAGCACGATCAGGCGATCCCGGGCGAGGTGCAGGGCAACGCCGGCGACGTGGTTGCCGGCACGGTGACGATCCGGCAGGGCGGCGCGCGCTCGGTGCGGGCCCGCGAGATCTCGATCCACCAGGGTGGCGCCGTCCGTGCGCAGGCCGAGCAGGTCGCCGTCACCCAGGGCGGCATCGTCTTCTCGCGCTCGGGCTCGGCCCAGGTGACCGCCGGCGCCGTCGCCGTGATCGCCGCCGCCGGCCAGGTCGAGCTCCAGGCCTCCGCCGCCAAGCTCGTCCTCTCCCGCGACACGGTCAACCTCGAGCACTCCGCCGCCGTCGCCGTCGCCGCCCCCAAGGTCGAGATCTCCGACAGCGCCGTCGGCGTCCTCCTCGCCCGCCACGTCGACGCCAAGAACGTCCGCGTGCTGTTCGGCCTCAAAGAAGCCGTCGCCTTCGGCGCCGCCGCCGGCGCCGCTCTCTGGTTTCTCAACCTCTGGCGCCGCCGCCGCTGAGATCCATCGCGCGGATCCGACCGAGCCGTTTCGCTGCTCGGAGTTCGACCCCCGGGCCCACGTTCACCCCGCTGCCGTGGGCGGGTCGACGTGGGGGTGGCGCGGGCGCGCCATCATGGCGAGCCGTCGTCGCCGTTCGAGCGCAGGGCTCGGCGAGCGAGCCGCCGACAATTCGAAGAGCCCACGCGCCAGCCCCCTCTGGGGGATGGGGGCCCGAGCGAGCCGAGCCCGGAGCGAGTTACGGCGACAGGCGAGCCATGCTGGCGCGCCCGCGCCACCCCCACGTCGACCCGCCCGCGGCAGCGGGGTGAGCGTGCGACACGCGCTCAGGCGTCGAGGATCGAAGCCAGCTCGGTCTGGATCGCGGCGCGCGCAGAGCGCGAGTGCGTGGCGCCGTAGCGCTCGAGCAGTCCCTGGCAGAGTAGCGGGAGCGCGATCGTCACGTCGGCAAAGAGCATGACGTTGAGGCCGTCCACCGCTTCTTTGCCCCACGAGATGCACTCGCTGGCGACG
>JBGQLG010000110.1:0-17822 GCA_041499965.1 Methylomirabilia bacterium | reverse complement strand
GCTCGCTCGGGCCCCCCATCCCCCCAAGGGGGTTGGGGCGAGACCAAGTTGAATCGTGGGCGGCTCGCGAGCCGAGCCCGGAGCGACAACGGCGACGACGGCTCGCCACGGAGGCGCGCCCGCAGTCCCTGCGCCTGCCCCGCACGGCGTCGCCGGATGCCACGAGGATCGTAGTTAGCGGCGCTTGCCCTCCAGGCGCGCGAGAGATCGGATTGCGTCCGGATGGTCGGGTGCCAGCGTCAGGATTTCGCGGTATTCGCGGTAGGCGTCGGTGGGCTGGGCGACCTTTTCGTAGGCGCGGGCCAGGGCCAGGCGCGTGTCCATATCGCGCGGCTGCTGCTCGAGCAATGCGCGCCATTCGTTGATGGCCTGGAAGAATTGCTCGCTTTGCCAGAGGCGCTCGGCCAGGCGGCGGCGGTAGCGGGGCGAGCGGGGATCGAGCTCGACGGCGGCTCGGAACGCCTCCAGCGCTTCCTCGCCGGCGCCCGCGCCCTCGCGCGCCAGGCCAAGCCCGAACCGTGATTCGGCATCGCGCGGCGCCGCCGCGACGAGCGCGCGCCACTCGGGCAGCGCCTGGTCCCACAGCTTCCGGTCGGTCAGATACGTGGCCAGCGCGCGGCGATAGCGCAGCGGCCGGTCGAGATCGGCGGCCAGTCCGGCCACCACGGCGCGCAGGCGCGCGTCGCCCAGCCGAAACGGCTGCCAGGCAACGGTAGCGGCGGCGCGATCCATCATGTCGACGGCCGCGCGCAGGTGGTCGAGTGCCTCGGGATCGCCCCCGCGCGCCAGCGCAGCGCCGAGGGCGCGCTCCAGCTCGGGATTGCCCGCGTCGGCGGCGAGCGCGGGTCGCAGCGTCTGGATCGCGTCTGCGTCGTGTCCGGCGCGGCCCAGGGCCTCGGCCAGCGCCCACGCGTACACGCCGCGCTCGGGCGCCGGCGCCGCGGCCAGGGCTGCCCGGTACGCGCCCAGGCCGGCGGCGCCGAGGCCGTGGCCGTCCAGTTGCGCGGCCAAATCGAGGCGATCGGCGGCGGTGTCCGGGACCACTGCGAGCCACTCGGTCTCGGTGAGACCCAGCGGGCGATAGAGCTCGAGCATCTCCGGCAGCAGCGAGGCGCGACGGCGCACGCCCTCGCGGGCCGCGCGCAGGCTCAGCTCGGGCACGGAATAGGCCAGGCGCGCCATCCCCGCGTAGAACAGCGGGCTGTCGGCGCCGAGCGCGACGGCGCGCGCGCCGTGGGTCAACGCCGCCGCGAGATCCTCGCGCCCGGCGCGGCCCCGCACGACGGCGTCGCTCGCCTCCACCCAGGCGAGGTCGAGGTGCAGCCACGGGTTCGTCGGCGTGACAGCCAGCGCGTCGCGCAGGTCGGCGCGAGCCCGCGCCAGCCCTTCGCGCGCCAGCCGATCGCGATCGATGCCGGGCGCCGGCGGCGACTCCCAGGCGGCCAGCGCGGCCCCCTGCCGCGCGCGCGCGCGCATCAGCAGCGCTTCGGGGTTGTGCGGATCGAGCGCCAGGACCACCTCGGCCCGTGCCGCCAGCACACCGAGCGGAGCGGCGACCAGCGCGGCCTCCGCAGTCCTCACACGCGCGGCCGAGATCCACGCCCACGACCAGCCGGCGACAAGAACGAGCGCGAGCACGCTGAGCCCCGTGCGGAGCGGCGGCGCCGGCGCCAGCGTCGCCGTCCCGCTCAGCAGCTCCTCGCGCCCGGGCGTCAGGCGCGTGTGCAGCGCCACCGTGGCCAGCGCGAGCAGCGTCGCCGCCAGCACGCCGACGGCGGGGATGCGCGCGGAGAAGTCGAGCGCGCTGTGGGCGACGAGCCCGGCCAGGCCGGCCAGCGCGCCGACCGCGATCCCCACGCTGTAGCGGTCGCTGCGCATCGCCTCGGCACCCTCGCCGCCGTCCACCGGGCAGGCGCCCCGCCCGAGCAGGTGCGCGCCGACGAGGTCCGCCACCACCCGCCAGCCGAGGAACAGGCAGAGCGCGGCACCGATCGGGCCGAGCTCGATGGCGAGCTGCAGCAGGTCGTTGTGCGCGTAGGGGAAGTAGAGGGTCTCCGGCTGGTGGGCGAGCGGCTGGTGGCGGAAGTACACGTCGCGGTAGGCGCCGAGTCCCACGCCCAGGACCGGGAACTCGCGCAGCAGCGGCAGCGAGGCCACGTACTGGCCGACGCGATAGGCCGTGCCCTGCGGCGCCGCCGACAGCCGCGCCAGCACCGGCCCGAAGCCGATCCACCCCCCGTACGCGAGCACCGCGACCAGCAGCACGCCGGTCACGACGAGGCTGCGTCGCGCCCGCCGGACGGCGCCCAGCAGCGCCAGCAGGGCCAGCAGCGCCACGACGAGATTCACCAGCCCGCCGCGGCTCAGCGTGAACACGAGCGCGATGGCCATGACCACGATCCCGATCAGCGGCAGGTACCGGCGTACCGCCTGCTCGCGCAGCTCCCGCACCGACAGCAGCGCGCCCAGCGAAGCCCCTGGGGGCGCGACGGGCGCGCGCGAGGCCAGGAAGCCCAGGCCGAGCGCGATGAGCATCGAGAGCCAGGCCGCGAAGTGATCGGGGTTCACGAAGGTGCCGGTCAACCGCGCCCCGAACGGGTGCTCGCGCCAGCGCAGGAGCCAGGTCTCGCCCGTCAGATAGTCGAGCAGGCCCAGGAAGGCCATCAGGCCGCCGAGCAGCAGCAGGCCGCGCACCACACGACCCAGCTGCCGGCGCGTGCGCACGGTCTGCACGACGAGGCCGTACACGGCCGCGTAGCCGACGAAGATCAGGGCGGCGGCGATGGTGTGGCGCGGCGCGACGGTGCCGACGCCGAGGAACGGGGACGGGAACTCCGCGGCCACGTCGGTCACGGGACCCGCCGGGGCCAGCGCCCAGGCCACCAGTGTCCGGTTGCCGAGCGCGAGCTGGACCGCGATCAGCACGAGCAGCAGCAGCACGGGACGATCGAGGGGCGTGCGCCGCCACTCGAGACGGCCGGCGAGCAGCGCCGCGGCGAGCCACGCGGCCGCCGCCACGCCGACGAGGAGAAACGTTCCCGCGAGCGCCCAGCCATGATACGCGCCCGAGGCCAGCGGCGCCCACACCAGCGCGGCGTAGAGCGCAGCCCGGCTCGCGCGCTCGAGGCTAGCGATCGACAGAGCCGCCAGGGGTGAGAGGGTGAGCGAGAGGGCTCACGGGAACATGTAGCGGCTGATGTGCAAGTGCACGCCGTGGCTGGCCCGCGGCTCCACCGTGACCTCGCCGGTGCCGTCCAGCCGCGGGGTGTTTGCCTTGCGCAGCGCCGCGGTGAGCGCGAAGAAGTCCTCGGCCACGAACGAGAGCGCGACCATGCCGGACGTGCCACCCACCTCGTGGGCGGGCACCACCAGCAGCGAGCCGCGACCGACCGCCAGCATCGTGCGCGGCCCGCCGTTCATCGCCACCTCGGGGAAGCCGAACAGCGACTGGAAGGTGCCGGCGGTGGCCCGCACGTCCTCGGTCCCGATCACCAGGCGCTTGAGGCGCAGCGGCGAGGGCGGCTCCTCCGCGGCCGGGCCCGGTGGCGTGGCCAGCTCGACGAGCACGCCGGCGCAGGCGCTGGGATGCAGGAAGCCGATCTGCCCGGCCAGCCCCGCCCGCGGCGCGCTGTCGATCATGGGGACGCCGCGGTTCTTGAGATCGGCCAGCGAGGCGCCGATGTCCGGCGTCTCGAAGCACAGGTGGTGAAGCCCTTCACCGCGCTTGGCCAGGAAGCGGCCGACCGGCGTGGCCGGCCCCAGCGGCTCCAGCAGCTCGACCTCGCTGTCGCCGGCGGCCAGCAGCGCCGCCCGCACGCCCTGCTCGGCGATCGTCGCCTCGCGGACCAGCGGCAGTCCGAGCACATCCCGGTAGAACGCGTACGCGCGCGCGAGAGACTCCACCACGATTCCGACGTGATGAATCCGCCGCATCACAGGGACATCCTCCTAACGGACGAAGGCCGCGGCCCGCCGGCTGCACGCGTCGCGGATCCGGATTCGATGGTTGGGCAGCAGCGTGGCGGGCAGGCGCGCCGGTGACACGTACTTCAGGGCAAGCGTCTCATCGCCGGTGGTCAGCTCACCACCGCGGGTCACGCACTCGAAACACACGTTGACGTAGTGCCACACGTTGCCGTCGGGGTAGCGCACGACCTGCAGCGCCGGGTCGGAGTAGACGCCGACGAGGCGGCGCACCGTCACCCGCAGCCCCGTCTCCTCATGGACCTCGCGGAGGACGGCGTCGTGCACCGACTCGCCGATCTCCACCGAGCCGCCGGGCAGTCCCCACTGGCCGCCGTCGGAGCGTTGCTGCAGCAGCAGCCGGCCCCGGCGATCGAAGATGACCGCCGAGGCGCTCGGCCGCACGCCCAGCGCCCGCTCCACGTCGGGCTCGAGCGCGATCCCGGCGGCCGGTGTACGCATGGCGCCCATTATCGCCTCGACGGGCCCCTCAGGCCTCGCGATAGACGAGCAGGATGAGGCCCATGACGATCAGGCAGGCCGTCCAGAACCAGCCCGGCCCGCGGCCCGAGCCCGGCAGCCGCAGCTCGAGCCACCGGGCCCAGCCGGCAAAGGCGCCGAGCACGCCCAGCGGCGCGTGCGTGACCTCGGCCAGAAACTCGTCCTTGAGGTTGAACATCGCGTGCGAGTGCGTCAGCAGCAGGCCGCCGCCCACCGCGCACAGCAGCGGGAACACGTGGCCCCACGGCCGGCTCGGCAATCGCCCGATGCGCACCATCCACTCGAAGACCGCGAAGGCGACGACGAGGACGACGAACGTGCGGTGCTGCAGGACGTCGGCCAGCATGAAGCTCTCCCAGAAGCCGGCCGGCCCGAGCGGCCACGCGCGCGGGTCGTTGCGCAGGAAGAGGAACGCGGCCAGCCCCAGCAGCACGAGCGGCCAGTGGCGCGCGCTCCGCACGCCCAGCCGCTCGAGCGCGGCCAGCAGCCCCATCGTGAGGACGAACAGGCCGGCCCAGTGATGGTTGTACTCGGACCACGCCCGCTCGATCGGCTCCCGGCGCGTCACCGGCGACATGAGCGGCTCCGCCTTGGCGATCAGCTCGTCGACGGACGGGCTGGTGAGCCGTGGCGCCGTGGGCACGAACCGGCCGGCCACCTCGGCCACCGTCGCCCGATCGGTCGTGACGTCCACGGCCGGCGGCAGCGACGTCAGCGACGCCGCCGCGAACAGGACCGTGATGCCGAGCCCGAGCTCGACCTCGACGAACCGGCGCAGGCGCAGGTCCGATCCCGCGCCCGCCCCCCGCACGGCGCGCAGGTTCATCGCCGCCAGGGCCAGGATGGCCAAGAGCAAGCTGACCTTGCTCAGCACCATCACGCCGTACGCCGTCCCCACCAGCGCCGCCCACTCGCCGACGTACTGCCAGGTGAGCACGACACCCGCCACAACGAGCGTCACCACCGAGACGAACGCCAGGTTCGAGAACCGTCGAACGACGCCCGCATCGTCGCTCGCGCCCGGGTCGAAACCCTCGCCCTGATCGAGACCGCCGGCCTGATCGACACTCCCGGCCTGATCGAGGTTGACGTCCCGACGGAGAGTCACGACCCGATCGAGGCTCGCGGCCTGACCCGAAGTGCCGGAGCCGACCCCCGCCCCGAACAGCCCCCCCACGCCCCTACTCGTGCTGGCGGCACCCGCTCCAACGGACCTCGCCTCGCGCCCCCGAAACATCCAGTACAGCGTCAGATTCATCAGCCCGCCGATCCAGATCGCGGCGGCGAGCTGGTGCGTGGCGTCCAGGAACAGCAGCACCGCGCGGCTCTCCACGCGCGCCACGGCGTGGCTCAGCACGGCGGAGGCGGCGACGAGCGCGAAGGCGCCCGCGGTGAGCGCGGGCCAGGCGAGCGGTCCGGGGGTGCCGCGCGCCATGCGCAGCGCGAGCCCGCCCACCGCGAGGCCCAGCGCGACGCGGGCCAGCGCGGCGACGCCGAAGGTCGTCTCGAGGAACTCCGCGAGGGGCCAGCGCTCGACGCGCAGCTCGGCGAGCGCGACCAGCATCGTCGCGCTCTGGGCCAGCGACAGCAGCCAGGCGCCGACCGCCACCGCGCGGAGGGCCAGCACAGCGGCCGGCGGGGGCGTCGCACCGGGGACGGTCCTCAGCACGACGCGCATCCACACGACGCCGCCCAGCACCAGGCTGGCGAGGACGAGGATCGCGCCCCGGAGGAGGACGTCGAGGAACCCGGCCATCGGTGGCGGGCGCCTACCGGGCTAGGGTGAAGTCGAAGCGGCCGGAGACGACGTGGCCGTCGGTGGACAGGACCTGCCACTCCACGCGCCAGCGGCCGGGCGCCAGCGACGGGACGGCGGCGGTCAGGCGGTCAGCGGTCCCGGCGCCGACCGCGATGGTCAACGGCTGCTCGAGGCCCTGGCCGCTCACCAGGCGAATGCGCGACAGCGACTTCTCGATGCGGTTGTTGAAGCGCAGCATCAGCTCCGGCGGGAGCGAGGAGAGCGTGGCGCCGGCAGCGGGCACCGATTCGAGCAGCAGCGAGTGGGCGGCGGCGGACTCGGCCAGCGCCAGCCCGCCGAGGGCGGCGGCCAGCAGCCAGCCCCGCGCCGCGATCACCGCCAGTCGTCGAGCAGCAGGTCGGCGGGGTCTTCGTAATCCTCCGGCTTGCCCTTCTGCATCCGCACCATCGTGAAGTCCACCTGGTAGCCGCACCTCACCAGAGTGCTGTAGGCGAGCCAGTATCGCAAGTAGACGGGCAGGATCACCCGGGGCAGCCCGTGCTCCTGGGCCAGGTCCTCGATGGCCGAGATGAACTGCTCGAGGTGCTCGACCTTCCGGTGGCGCCGGTCGATGGCCAGGTACTTCACATAGACCGCGCCGGTGGGCGCCTCGCTGACGCCCGGCGTGTGGTAGACGGCGAAGCCGACCAGCTCGGTGCCGCGCTCCAGCAGAAGCGTGTCCCCCAGCGCGAGGCCGTCCACGATCTCGACTTCCTTGGACAGGTCCACGCCGCGGTTGATGGCGTTGGTGAGCCGGTGGAAGCGGGCCAGCGCCGCCTTCTTCTTCGTCTCCTCCAGCGAGGAGAAGCGCCGCACGCTCAGCGAGCCCTTGGCGGGCTTGGGCAGCACCGGCCGGGTGCCGGGCCGGTCGAGCGCGCGGCTCATCACCGCGGTGAGCGACTTGGGGCGATAGCCGAACTTGTGGAAGATCGCCAGGTGCTTGGCGCTGTGCGGGTAGGTCACCGCGCCGTGCAGCGTGGCCTTGTTCTCGTCGAAGAACTCCTGCACCGCACGGATCAGTTGCTGGGCGATCGTCTGGTTGTGATAGTGCGTCAGCACCGCGACCGGGCCGAGCAGGCCGAGCGTGCCCCAGGTGACCGCCAGCGCGGCGCCGACGATCTTGGCGTTGTCCTCCTCGGCCACGAAGCAGCCCCACGGCTCCATGAGCCAGCGGTGGTGCACGTACTGGGCGCCGTTGAACGCCTGGCGCGGGCGGGTGCCGAGCTGGCGCTCGAGGAAGTCGCCGAAGCTCTGCTCGAAGACGTCCCTCACCTTGGAGAGATCGCCCTTGCGAACGCGGCGGATCTGGACCTTCGGCAACCGTCCCTGCGGGTCGAGGCCCGCCCGGTCGACGGTGGCCCTCACGAGGCGCCCGCGAGGTCTTCCAGCAGGGTGATGACGCCCGAGTGGTCGAGGCCGCCTCGTCCCTTGACGCGCAGCGCGTTGAAGAGCTCCTGGACGACGGCCGTGGCCGGCAGCGGCACCCCGAGGGCGCGCGCCGATTCCATGATGAGGCCGAGATCCTTGAAGTGCAGGTCGACCTTGAAGCCGGGGTTGTACGTGTTCGAGACGTAGTTGGCCCGCTTCTGCTCGAGGCACTTCGAGCCCGCCAGGCCACCGGCCAGCGCGGTCAGCAGCAGATCGCGGTCGAGCCCCGCCTTCTTGCCGAGCGTGAGCGCCTCGGCCAGCGCCGTCAGGTTGACGGCGACGATGATCTGGTTGGCCAGCTTGGTGAAGCCACCGAAGCCCAGCGGCCCCAGCAGGGTGATCGTCTTGCCCATGGCCTGGAAGATCGGCTGCACGCGCTCGAACACGGCCTTGTCGCCGCCGACCATGATCGACAGCGCCCCATCGATCGCGCCCTTCTCACCGCCCGACACGGGCGCGTCGAGCATCACGACGCCCTTGGGCTCCAGTTCGGCGCCGATCTTCTTGGACACGATCGGCGAGATCGTCGACATGTCGGCGAAGATCAGGCCCCGACGCGCGCCCTCGATGATGCCGCCGGGCCCGAGCGCCACCTGTTCGACGTCGGGCGAGTTCGGCAGCATCGTGATCAGCACGTCGCACTGCGCGGCGACGTCCTTGGGGGACGCGGCGGCGGTGGCCCCGGCCTTGACGATCTCGTCGACCGGGCCGCGGCTGCGGCTGTGGACGACCAGCGAGTAGCCGGCCTTCAAGAGGTTGCGGGCCATGGGCCGGCCCATGATCCCAAGTCCAATGAAACCGATAACTTGTGCCATGGTCCTCCAAACTCGCCACCGGCGGCGGCTGAGCGCCGACTAGTAACACATAGTCGGCGGGAGGGTCAAGGTTGAACCATCACCGGCACCCCGGCCACCCACGTCTGGAGCACTCGGACGTCCTTGATCACCTCGGGCGGGCATTCCAGCGGATCCGACGACAGGACGAGGAAATCCGCACGTTTGCCCGACATCAGGCTGCCGCGATCGGCGTCGAGCCCCGCCGCCCGGGCCGCGTCCAGAGTGTAGGCGCGCAGCGCGGCCTCGGCGGGCAGCGCCTCCTCGAGGCCGGAGGGCTCGCCGTGGCGGGTGCGGCGGGTCACCGCGGCCTGGATGCCGAGCAGCGGGGCGTTCTCCCCGCACGGATAGTCCGACGAGAACGCCTGGCCCAGCCCCGCCTCGCGGGCCGTGGCGAAAGGGCGCAGCAGGAGATCGGGCGAGGGCGACCGGCCGCCGTGGTCCCAGATGAACGAGGGCTGCACCACCGTCCACACGCCGAGGTCCACCAGGCGCGCGATCAGCGCGCGGTCGAGGAACATCGCGTGGTCGATGCGGACTCGCCCCCGTCCGGACGGCTCGCGGGCGAGCGCGTCCTCGATGGCGCCGACCGCGGTCTCCACGCCGAGATTGCCGAGCGCGTGGCAGACGACCGGGCGGCCGCTCCGCCACGCCGCCAGCATCCGGGCGGCCAGCGCGTCGCGCTCGTAGAAGAGAAAGCCGCTCACGCGGTCCCCCACCCGCATCGCGCAGCGATAGCCGCCGTCGGCGAAGAGCTTCACCGGGGCGCCCGGCGCGGCGTCGTCGGGCGGATCGAACCAGCCGGTCGAGCCCACGCGGATCTCGCCGACGTCGATCGCGAGCGCGCCGGCCGCGCGCGCCTCGGCGTAGCGCCGGGCCATCGCGGGCGTGACCGCCGCGTCCTGGATCGTCGTGATCCCGAGCGCCGCGTAGCGAAGCGAGGCCGCCCGCGCGACCTCGACGAAGCGGGCCTCCCAGCCCGCCCGCGACGCCGTCTCCACCGCGCCGATCGCGCGCTCGAAGAGCAGCCCGGTCGGCTCGCCCGACCTGTCGCGGGCGATCTCGCCGCCGGGCGGGTCGGGGGTGCCGCGCGTGATGCCGACCGCGGCCAGCGCGCGCGAGCTGGCGACCGCCTGGTGATGCGAGAAGTGCATGAGCAGCGCGGGGCGATCGGGCACGGCGGCGTCGAGGTCGGCGCGCGTGGGATGGCGGCGCCCGGGCAGGTGCCTGTGGTCGTAGCCGACACCGCGCACCCACTCGCCCGCCGGCGTCGCGGCCGCCGCTGCGGCCAGCAACCGCTGGAGCGCCTCGACGCGGTCGGCGGCGCGGCAGTCGGGCCAGAATACCTCGAGCGCGCCGATCGAGAAGTGGTTGTGGGGATCGACGAAGCCGGGGACGATCGTGCGGCCCTGCAGGTCGATCAGCTCGTACTCGTCCTCGCGCAGCCAGAGGATCTCGTCGGTGCCGCCGACCTCGACGATGCGGCCGTCCTTCACCGCCAGCGCCTGGGCCAGGGGCAGCGAATCGTCCAGCGTGTGGACGGTGGCGTTGACGAGGAGGTGGATCACGCGCGGCCGGACGCCAGCCGCGCCAGGGGGCGGCCGATCAGACTGGCCACCCGAGAGTTGCCGACCCGGGCGCCGAGCCGGCCATAGAACGTCTTGGCCCGCGTGTTGTCGCTGCGCACGCCCCACTCCAGACAGGTGAGGCCGCGGCGGACCGTCTCGCGCGCCACCGTCGTCACCAGCGCGCGGCCGATCCCCCGGCTGCGCCACGGCGCCTGCACGTAGAGGTCGAGCATCCACAGCTCGGGCCGCGCGATGTCGGTGTTGTAGCCGGGCAGGAACGAGGCGTAGCCGACGATCCCGCCGCCGGCCTCGGCGACCACGACGCGAAACGCGCGCCGGCGACCGAAGGCGTCGCGGCGGACGATGGTCGGTGTGAACGCCCGAGGCGCGAGCCCCTCGTGACGGTTGAGCGCGTTGGCCATCCGGGCGATCACGGCCGCATCGCCCGGACGGGCGCGTCGGATCCGAACGGAGCCTACGCCTTGCTGCCCCAGAGCTCTTTGGCCAGCCCGTCCAGACCCAGGTCCTTCAGGGTCTTCGGCAGCGGCTTGCCCGTCTTGCGGTCGTAGCCGACCTCGGCGTACCAGGTGTCGACCATCTTCTCCCACTGCGCGCCGACGGCCTGGCCCTTGGCCGGGCCGTCGTGGGGCGTGGAGCCGTAGCGCTTGGACGGGTACTCGAGATCCGGCGTGAGCCCACAGCGCAGCGCGACGGCGCGGTTGATCGCCGCCGTGCGGCGGCCCTGGCGCATCGCCTCGGCGACGGTGTAGCTCCAGCCCGTGGCCGCTGACAGCGCGCGGCAGACGTTCTCGAGCCGGGTGCGCGTCGTGAAGATACAGATGCCGAGCGAGTCCTCGAAGTTGCGGCGCCCGCGGCAGCCGGCCACGAGCTTGGCGACCTCGACCCCGTCGAACGGGTTGATGCGGGCGGGCAGCCCCAGCTCCGTCTGGTGCACGGGATTGCCCGTCTCCATCGTGGCCGTGGAGGACGTGCAGGTGTCGAGCATCTCCTCCCAGCGCGCCCGATGGTCGTGGCCGCGCGGCGAGGCCCCCTTCAGCGTGTACACGGCCGCGTCGAGCGCGGCCCCTCCGAGCTTCTCGGCCGCGCGCTTGACGCCCTCGGCGAGCAGATCGCCGAAGCCCTGGCGCTTGCAGATCATCTGGATCAGCCGGTCGGCGCCTTGGACATCGCCCCACTTGAGGTCGAAGCCGAGCTGCTTCTTCGTGATCCAGCCTTGTTCGATCCCCTCCATCACCCACCCGCACAGCCAACCGAACTCGTTCACATCAAGACATGCTCGATCCAGCTGGGTGTTCAGCCAGGCCACGCCGTCCTTGTCGGCGGTGACGCCGATCGTCCAGCCGGCGCCCGACCAGCCCTCGTACTCCGGCTCGTCGACGATCTGGCCCTTGTAGGCGCCCTGCCGGATCACCGACATGTGGCAGTGGTGCATGCCGCACGAGTTGCACTGGTGTCCGCGGTGGTCGAAGCCCTCGCGCAGCTTGGGGGCCTCCCACGCGGTCATGTCGGCGTCGGTGACGCTCGTCGTGTAGTTGCGGATCGGCAGCGCGCCCATCTTGTTGAGGTTCACCACGCCGGGCAGCGTGCCGTACTCGTAGAGCGAGCGGGCCGAGGGGTCGGTCTGCAGATCGTGGGCGATCTCGTCGGCGGCCCGCACGAGGCCGAGCGGGTCGGCCGCCCGCAGCGCCTTGGTACCCTTCACGATGGCCACGGCCTTGAGCTTCTTCTTGCCCATCACCGCGCCGACGCCGTTCTTGGATGCGACGTGGCCGTAATCGCCCTGGATCGCCGCGAAGCGCGCCAGCACCTCGCCGGCCGGGCCGATCGAGTAGACGGAGAGCTGGTGACCGCGCAGCCCGGTATCCTCGCTCAGCGCGTCCTGCGTCTGCCAGGTGTCCTTGCCGAGGTACGGGCGGGCGTCGCGCAGCTCGACGCGGTCGTCGTCGATGTAGAGATAGACCCAGTCCTTCGACTGGCCCTGGATGACGATCGCGTCGTAGCCGCAATATTTCAGGTTCGTCCCGAAGAAACCGTTGGACTGGGTGGAGGTCGGCCCGTTGGTGCCGGCGCCGATCGTCACGACGGTGAGCCCGCCGGTGCCCCACACCGGCAACCCGGCCAGCGGCCCGGTGCCCAGGATCAGCCGGTTGTCCGGGTGATCCCACGACACGTTGCCCTTGCCCTTGCGCGTCTCGTTGTAGAGGATGCGCGAGCCGAGGCCGATGCCGCCGAGCTGATCGCGCATCGCCTCGGGGCCGCCCCACGGCTCGGCCCAGCACTTGCGCTTCGTCAGGTCCACGCGCAGGAGCTGGCCGGCGAAGCCGCCGGGCATCGCGGGTTGCGGCGTCGCGGACTTCTTGGGTGCGGTCAGGGTCACTGGGCTCATACGGCCACCGGGGAGTCACCGGGCGCCATCGACGGGCGCCCCAGGACGGTTTCGGGAAGCAGTCTGCTCGTGGTCTTGGCCGCGATGAACGCGGTCTTGACGTCAAACGGGTTGCGCCGCAGGTGCTCCTTGTACCGGCCGAGCGGCTGGCCGGTCTGCACGAGCCCCTTCAGCATGCCGACGTCGTTGGTCGTCCAGATGTCGTTCGAGCGCCCGATGATGATTGCGCCGGTCAGCCGGTCACCGGTGAAGAGGAGCTTCCGGTACGCCGTGCGATCCTTCTTTATCCCGGCCATGGCCTCCGCCTTGGTGTCGTCCCAGGCGCCGAACGAGGCGGCGTCGAGGTGGCAGACCTCGACGATGTTGATGATCAGCGAGCCTCGATACCGTACGTCGCGGCCGGCCATGTTGGCGCCGACGACCCGACCGTGCTCCTGCGCCGTCGGCTCGATGGCGTGCACCGCGGGCTGGCCGGAGATGAGGTCGCGCCCCTCGGCGACGTCGCCGGCGGCGTAGACGTTGGGAACGTTCGAGCGCAGGTGGTCGTCGACGACCACCGCGCGGTTGACGGTGACGCCCGAGCCCTTCAGCCAGTCGAGATTCGTGCGGATGCCGGTCGCCATGATGACGACGTCGGCCAGCACGTCCGGCCCCGCCGAGAACTTGAGCCGCTTGCGCCCCCGGGCGTCCTCGATCTTCGCGAGCTTCACGTTGGTGCGGACGGTCACGCCGTGGGCCTTCAGCCAGCCCTCGACCAGATCGGCGCCGGTGGCGTCGACCATGCGGGGCAGGATGCGCGGGGCCAGCTCGACGACCGTGAGCTTGGCCCCGAGCGACAGGATCGAGTTCAGGATCGTGAACGAGATGAAGCCGGCGCCGACCATGACCACGTGGCGGCCGGGCGTGACGGAGACGAGCACGCCCCGCGCCTCCTCCAGCGTCCAGAACGAGTGGACGGCCGGGCCGTCGGCGCCTGGCACCGGGGCCCGGGCCGCCGAGGAGCCGGTGGCGATCAGGCAGTCGTCGTACTCGATCCGGGAACCGTCGTCGAGCGTGGCCGCATTGACCTTGGTGTCGAGCGCGGTCACCCGCCGGCCGATCAGCGTCTTGACCTTCCACGTGGCGAGGTTGGGCCCGGTCGCCGTGTACACGTGGTTCTCGGCGATCGAGCGGTCCAGGTAGTACGGCAGCACCATGCGCGAGTACGGCCGCTCGGCGCTGACCAGGGTGATCTCCGAGGGCTCGCGCTCCTCCTCCCGGATCGTCCGCATCGCGTTCATGCCCGCGGTGCCGCCGCCGATGATCAGGTGTCGGCGCGGCATCAGCGGGCCCCTTCCATCGCCAGCACGTGCTCCACTCGCTCGTGGGCGAAGTCGCCGATCCAGTCGATCGTCGCGGTGTCCACGTACTCGATGGCCGCGGTCGGGCAGGCGTGGGCGCAGGCCGGATCGCCGCCGCACAGGTTGCACTTGAACGCCTTGCGCGTTCCCGTGTCGTAGAACATCGTCCCGTACGGGCAGGCGATCGTGCAGAGCTTGCAGCCCACGCACTTGTCGTCCAGCACGTCCTTGGCGCCGGCCGCGTTGATCGTGATGGCGCCCACCGGGCAGGCCGTCATGCACCAGCCCTCCGCGCACTGGGTGCACGTGTAGGGCGCGTAGGAGGTGTGGCCCTCGAAGGGCGAGACCCGGATGACCGACTTGGCCGGCTGGTACGCGCCCGTCTGCATGTACGAGCAGGCGATCTCACAGCGCAGGCAGCCCGTGCAGCGCTCTGGCGTCAGCTTGAGCACGTTCATACGCGCTTGTTCTTCCCCTGGCGGCGGGTGCCGCCCTCCAGCTTGCCGATGAACTCGTCGAGCGGGATCGCGGCCATCGTCATGCCCACCACGCCGCCACGCGCGCCCAGCTCGACCGAGACCCGCGACATCGTGGCGTTGTCCGGTGCCTCCATGATCGTGACGAAGTCGTAGGGGCCGAGCACCGCATACTGCGCGACGACGCGCGCCCCCATCCGCTGCACGTCGGCGTTGACCTTGCGGATCCAGCCCGGGCGTCCGCGCAGCACCTTGCGCCCGGACTCCGACAGCGTGCTCAGCATCACGTAGAGACTCACGCCCGGACCTCCCCGCAGCGTCGATAGCGGACAACGCCGCGTAGTATAACATCGCGCTCGCGGCACCGGCCGCGCGCCCGAGCGCGCCGCGTTCGACGCGCTGCGCGTTCGACGCGCCGTGCGTTTGATGCGCTGTGGCGATACCGAACGCCCTTGATTGTTCTTATTGGAGGGGGGGCGAGGCGCCCCCCCTCCAAACCTCCCCGGTTCGCGCCAGCCCGCAACACCCGCGATCCCGCCTCGGAAATTGTCTTGATTGGAGGGGGCGAGACGCCCCCTCCAAACCTCCCCGCCTCGCGTGAGTCCGCACCACCCGCGATCCCGCCCCGCACGCGATGTCCGAACCGCTTCCGAGCGCCGGCTTCGCCGGCGCAATCCTGTTTCTGGGGGGAGGCAGGGCGGAGTGCGCCGCCAGGCGCGCGACGACCGTCGGAAGGGGGGCAAAGCCCCCCTCCGAGTGTCAAACCGGGGCCTGATCGCTCGACGGCTTGAGGAACGTGTAGACGGACGTGAAGTCCTTGCGGCCGAGGCCGTGGGAGGAGGCCAGACGGAGGACCTGCTGGGCGGCGGCGGCGACGACGACGGGCACGCGCAGCTCGCGGGCGGCGTTCACGGCCAGGCCGAGGTCCTTGGCCATGAGGTCGGTCATGAAGCCGGGCGCGTAGTCGCGGCTCGACGCCGCTCGCGGCACCAGGCCGGGGACGGGATGCGCCTGCTGCATCACCCACGTGTTGCCCGACGACTTCGAGATCACGTCGGTCAGGATCTTGGGATCGACGCCGAAGCCCTCGGCGATGCGAAAGGCCTCGCTGACGGCCACCGCCGCCACCCCGGCGATCAGGTTGTTGCAGATCTTGGCCACCTCGCCGCTGCCGACGGCGCCGACGTGGATGATGTTCGCGCCCATCGCGGCCAGCGCCGGCCGCGCCTCGTCCAGGTCTCCCGCGTCACCGCCGACCATGATCGCCAGCGTGCCGTCGGTGGCGCCGGGCACGCCCCCCGATACCGGCGCGTCGAGAAAGCGCACCGTGCGCTGGGCGAGCGCGGCGGCCACGCGCCGGGAGACGCCGGGATCGATCGTGGACATGTCCACGCACAGCCGCCCGCCCGGGATCGACTCGATGATGCCGCCCGGCCCGAGGTACACGGCCTCGACGTGCGAGGAGGACGGCAGCATCGTGACGATGAGATCGGCGCGCCTGGCCACGTCGGCCTTGTCGGCGGCGGCGGTGGCCCCGAGCTTCACGGCGGCGGCCAGCGCAGGCGGCACGACGTCCCAGGCGAGCACCCCGAAGCCCTTCTTGAGCAGGTTCGCGACCATCGGCTGGCCCATGGTCCCGGTCCCGATGAATCCCACGTTCATACGCGTCTCCTTTCACAGCGGCGCGCTATCATCACGGGCTGTGTCGAGTCCGTCAAGGGCGAGGCGGCTGCGTGGCGTGGTCCTGATCGCCGTGGCGGCGGTGTCGTGGGGCACGACGGGCTCGGTCACGGCGGTGCTGGTGGCGCGGGCCGGAGCCGGCGCCCTGGTGATCGGCGCGGTGCGCATGCTGGTCGCGGCGGCGCTGCTGGTGGGCATCGCGCGGTGGGCCGGCGGCGCGCTGCGCGTCCATCCCGCCGATCGCTGGCGGTGCGTGGCGCTCGGCGTGTGCATGGCGGCGTTCCAGGCGACGTACTTCAGCGCGGTGACGCTGGTCGGGATCGCCGTCGCCGCGCTGATCGCGATCTGCTGCGCGCCCCTGCTCATCGCCACGCTCGCCGCCGTCGTGCTCGGCGAGCGCCTCACCGCGCGGGTGGGCGGCGCGCTCGGCCTCGGCGTCGCCGGCACGGCGCTGCTGATCGTCGGGCCGCGCACGACCGCCGACGTCTCCTCGCGATTCGTGGCCGGCGTGCTGCTGGCCCTCGGCGCCAGCCTCGCCTACGCTCTCTACGTCGTCCTGGCCAAGGCCACGCTGGCGCGGACGGCTCCGCTGCCGCTGGCCGCGGCCACCTTCGGCGTGGCCGCCGCCGTGCTGCTGCCGGTGCTGGCCGGCCCGGACGTGGGCCGACAGCTCGCGCTCGGCTGGCCCTGGCTGCTCTACCTCGGCGCCGTCACCACGGCCGGCGCCTACGCCATCTACACGATCGGGCTGCGCGAGGTGCCCGCATCGGTCGCCGGCGTCGCCTCGCTGGTGGAGCCGCTCACCGCGACGCTGCTGGGCGTGTTCGTATTCGGCGAGCGGCTCGGTGCCGCCGGCGTGGCCGGGGCCGGGCTGCTCTTCGCCGCGCTGGGCCTGCTGGTCAGCCGGGACGCCCTCGCGTGATCCCGCGCATCGTGCTGCCGACGTACGACGAGCGCGACAGCATCGGGCCCCTGCTCGCCGAGCTGCGCGCGCAACTCGGCCCGGCCGCCCGCATCCTCGTCGTGGACGACGCCTCGCCCGACGGCACCGCCGCGCTCGTGCGGGAGATCGCTGCGCGCGATCCGGCGGTCGAGCTGCTCTCGCGGCCGGCCAAGCTGGGGCTGGCCTCGGCGTACCAGACGGCGCTGCGGCGCGTGCTGGACGAGGCGCGCGAGGACTGCGTGGTGACGATGGACGCCGACTTCTCCCACCATCCGCGCTACGTGCCGGCGCTGGTGGCGGCGGCGGCCGATCACGATCTCGTGATCGGCTCCCGCTACGTCCCCGGCGGCGGCATCGACAACTGGGACGCCCGGCGGCGGCTGCTCTCGCTGGCCGGCAACTGGTACGCCCGCGCGGTCACCGGCACGCCGGTGCGCGATCTCACCGCCGGCTTCACCTGCATGCGCACCGACTTCCTGAGGCGGGTGCCCTTCGAGCGCATCGAGGCGCGCGGCTACGCGTGGCTCATCGCGCTCAAGACCTTGTTCCAGCGCCGCGGCGCCCGCATCCGCGAGCTGCCCATCCGCTTCGTCGAACGGCGCTTCGGGCAGTCGAAGCTCTCGCGCAACATCATTTACGAGGGGCTGATCGAGCCCTGGCGCATCCGCGGCGCCGCCAGGCCCTGAGCGATCCTCGCCCGCCCCGCGGCGCCACAGCCGCCGGGCCCGCGGGCGCGCCTGCGTGGCTCGCCTGTCGCCGTAAGTCGCTCCGGGCCCGGCTCGCTCGGCCCCCCATCCCAGAGGGGGCTCGGGCGTGGGCTCTTCGAGTTGTTGGCGGCTCACTCGCCGAGCCCGGAGCGACAACGGCTCGCCACGGAAGCGCGCT
>JBGQLG010000109.1:0-18034 GCA_041499965.1 Methylomirabilia bacterium | reverse complement strand
CTCGCAGGCGGTCGCCGAAGCGCTCTGACAGGAGAGAGCCGTGAAGGGAATCGACCTGGCCATCGGGATTGGCGGCGCGGCGGGCCAGGGTATCGCCACTCCCGGCGACATCCTGGCGCGGATCTTCGTCCGCCGCGGGCTCCACGTCAACGCGTACAACGCCTACCAGTCCATCATTCGTGGCGGTCACATCTTCCTGACCCTCCGCACGAGTGACCAACCGGTCCTGAGTTACGGCGACAAGCTCGACGTGCTCATGCCCCTGAATCAGGACACGATGAATCGGCACCTGAGGCTCATGGGGGCGGGCGCGGCCGTGCTGTTCAACAGCGACACGATCAAGCCGGGTGCCGTTCCCGAGGGCGTGCAGCTCTGCCCCTTCTCCGTCAAAGCGCTGGCACCCACGATCCGGGGAGATCTCGTTCAGAACACCATCGCACTGGCCGCCGTGCTGCGCTTGATCAAGGTCGAGTTCGAGATCCTCGAGGAGATCCTGGCGCTCCAGTTCGGCCGGAAGGGCGCGGCGGCCGTCGCCGAAAACGTGGGCGTCGCCCGCGCGGGCTACGACCACGCCGCGGCGCATTTCACGGCGTTGCCGTTCTCGCTTCCCGCCGCGGCCACGCCGCTGGCGTTCTTCGAGGGCAACCAGGCCCTCGCGATGGGCGGCGCGGCCGCGGGCGTGCGCTTCTACTGCGCCTATCCCATGAGCCCGGCGTCGGGCGTGCTGCACTGGATGGCGCGGCACGCGCGGCAGCTCGGCATCATGGTTCGACAGGTCGAGGACGAGATCGGCGTGATCAACATGGCGATCGGGGCGGCGCATACGGGCTGCCGCGTCATGTGCGCGACCTCCGGGGGCGGCTTTGCGCTCATGAGCGAAGCCCTCGGCGCGGCGGCCATGATGGAGATCCCCCTCGTCTGCATCAACGTCCAGCGGGCCGGACCGGCCACGGGGGTGCCCACCAAGACCGAACAGGGCGATCTCTGGCAAGTGCTGGGCGCCGGCCAGGGAGACTACCCCCGGATCATCGTCGCCCCGACGAACATCGTCGACTGCTTCGAGATCGTCCCGCAGCTCTTCAACCTGGTCGACCGGTTCCAGTGTCCAGGCATCATCCTCTCCGACCTGTTGCTGTCCGAAGGCCGGTCCAGCATCGATCCCGCGGCGCTGGACTTCAACGTGCCCATCGACCGCGGCGAGATCATCGGCCTCAACGGTGACACGCCGCCGGTGAACGGCGGCTTCAAGCGCTACCTCATCACCGAGAGCGGCATCTCGCCGCGGGCGGTGCCGGGAACCCCCGGACACCTCCACGTCGTGGCCACCGATGAGCACGACGAGGACGGCGTGCTCATCAGTGACGAGTTCACGGACCCTCACAAGCGTCAGGCCATGCACGAGAAGCGGATGCGCAAGATGGACGGGGTCCTGCCGCTCCTGCCGTCACCCGCGCTGTTCGGGGTCGCGGACGCTCGAGTCACGCTCCTGGGCTGGGGTTCGACCGAGGGCGTCATTCGCGAGGCCATCGGACAACTCGCCGGCGCCGGCATCACGGCCAACAATCTCCAGATCAAGTGGCTGGTCCCGCTCCATGCCGACGCGATCCTGTCGATCCTGTCGGCGTGCGCCACGGTCATCATCGTCGAGAACAACTACAGCGGGCAGTTCGCCCGCTACCTGAGATCGGAGACCGGCTTCGCCGCCGAGGGGCACATTCGGAAATACGACGGGGAACCGTTCATGCCACACCACATCGTGGACGGCGTCAACACCATCCTGGCGGGCTCGACCAAGCTCTACGTGCCCGTGCACGAGATCCAGGTTTGAGGGAGAGATCATGGCGATCGTCGACACAGCAGTGAACGTAGGAGGTCAGGCCCCGCCCGGGACCGAGCGCGCCAAGGTGACGGTCAAGGATCTCAAGGGCAAGGTGGATCCGGACTGGTGCCCGGGGTGCGGCGACTTCGGCGTGCTCGCGGCCCTGAAACAGGCGATCGCCGAGCTGGGGCTCCAGCCCCACGAGGTCCTGACCGTCAGCGGCATCGGCTGCTCGTCGAACCTGCCCGGCTACCTCAACACCTACGGCATGCACACGCTGCACGGCCGCTCCCTGGCCGTGGCCACGGGAGCCCAGCTGGCCAATCACGAGCTCAAGATCGTCGCCACCGGCGGAGACGGCGACGGGTACGGCATCGGTGGCAATCACTTCGTCCACGCCATGCGCCGCAACGTCGATCTGACCTACATCGTCATGAACAACCAGGTCTATGGTCTGACGACGGGGCAGCTCTCCCCCACCAGCGTCAAAGGGATGCAGACCAAGAGCACACCGTTTGGCAGCGTTGAAAACCCCATCAACCCGATCCCCCTGGCGATTGCGGCGGGCGCGACGTACGTCGCCCGGGGATTCACCGGTCAGCAGAAGCAGCTGGTCGGGCTGATCAAGGGGGGCCTCGAGCACAAGGGCTTTGCCCTGATCGACATCTTCAGCCCCTGCGTGACGTACAACCACGACAACACGCACGAGTTCTTCAAGCAGCGGACCCGCAAGCTGGAAGAGCTGGGCCACGACCCGACCAACTTCCAGGCCGCCATGGAGCAGGGCCGCCAGTGGGGCGATGTCATCCCGATCGGCCTCTTCTGGAAGCGGGAGGATCTGCCGACGCTGGACCAGCTCGAACCGGTCCTGAGCGACGGCGGACCGCTCGCGCACCGTCCGCTGGGCGTCACCCCGGAAGTCGCGCAGGCCCTCATCAAGGAGTTGATGTAGCGGTCGCGCAGCCGAGCGCGCAGTCGGCGCTGAGAGTGAATGGCTCGACTTGACGCCGGCAAGCGGAAGCACCTCCCGGGCCGAGCCTTCGCCTACGTCGACTCCCGCGGCCGGCGGCGGCTGCCGATCCACGATGAGGCGCACGTGCGGAATGCGCTCGCTCGGTTCAACCAGGTCGCCTTCGAGGACGATGCCGCCCGGGAGCGCACCCGTACCCGGTTGCTGAACGCGGCCAAGAAGTACGGCCTCGTGCCCGTCGGGTTCATCACGGGCCAGCTGCAATCCGAGCGGAGAGATGCGACGGCCGGGCGTCTCGTCATCGAGCTGGGTCGGCACGGCGCGCCCGGCGAGCTCGAGCAGCGCCTGCGAAGCGTGCTCCGGGATCCGACCCTCGCCGTCCTGCACTGGTCCGATGCGTCCGGGGCGTACCTGGATGGCCGCGGCCGGCCGGTCCCGCTCCCCGCCGAGGGAGACCCGCGCGGCGTGACCTATCTCGAGCGCCAGGGTCGGCCGATGACCGCGCTCCTGCACGATCCCGCAGTTCTCAACGATCCGGGTCTCGCGGAGACCGTGCTGGCCGCGGTGCGCTTCGTCGTCGAGAAGGAGCGCCTGTACGGCCAGATCCAGGCAACGTTGACCGATGCGGCGGCGCTCCCCACCGGGTTCGTGACCCTCTTGATGACCGATATCGAGGCCTCCACCGCCCTGCTCCGCCGGTTGGGCGACCGCTACGGCGACCTGCTGAACGACGTCAGAGGCATCCTCCGGGCCGCGGTGCTGCGAGCGAGCGGCCGCGAGATCGACGCCCGCGCCGACGAGTTCTTTGCGGTCTTCGAGCGCGCCGTCGCCGCCATCGAAGCGGCCGCCGCCATCCAGCGTGCGCTCGGCCACCGAGTCTGGCCCGGCGATCTCGCGGTTCGGGTCCGCGTCGGGATCCATACCGGGCGCCCAACGCTGACGGACGTCGGGTATATCGGGCTGGCCGTCCATACCACGGCGCGTGTCTGCTCGGCGGCCCACGGAGGGCAGATCATCGTTTCCGGCGAGACCCGGACGGCCGTCGGGAAATCGGCACCGGTCGGCGTCCGCTTTCGCAATCTCGGTCGACATCGCCTGCCCGGCCTTCCGGATGCCGAGACGCTCTTCCAGGTCCAGGCGGCGGGACTGCTCGCCCGCTTCCCACGGCCTCGGATCGGGCGCCGCTCGGCCGCCCGCGCCTCTACCAGGCCCTCTTCGTAAGCACTCGCTCCGGCGTGAGCCTTACTTGCTCTGCTTGGCTCCGGAAGTCGCGCTCGTCGACGACGAGCTGCCCGAGGTCGACACGCCCTAGCCCTTTCGCCTGCTCGGTCCTGACGCCCGGGGCGCGCGTGACTCCACCACCCTAGGCGGGACGGCGCCCCCACGCTATTGGGCCTAGGTCCACTAGGCGGGTGGACTTGCGCCGACTAGTGTCTAGGAAGCAGGGAGGGGAAAGAGCATGAGCATCTTCTACATGATCGGGGTCGTCGTCCTCGTCGTCCTCGGATACTTCGGAATTCGTTAGGCCTCATGCAGCCTGGCGAGACGACCGGGGGACACGGTAGGCGCGCGCGCGCACTGCGCCAGCCGTGAGATCGCCCGTGCGCGACGCGCTGAAGAGCATCCATCCCTGGGTCGTCTTTTCCGGCTGCGTCCTGATCGTGGCCGTCCTCTACTGGGCCCAGGCGGTGTTCGTCCCGGTGGCACTGGCGGTCCTCCTCACCTTCTTCTTGACGCCGGTCGTCACGCCGCTCCAGCGGCGGCTTGGCCGGGTGCCGGCGGTGCTGACGATCACGATCGCGGCCTTCGTCCTGCTCGGGCTGGCGGCGTGGGGGCTCACCTGGCAGGTCACGAGCGTCCTCGGCGAGCTTCCCGCGTACCGAGAGAACATCCGGCAGCGCGTCCGCGACATCAGGGGGGCGAGTCGCGGCGGATCGGTCGAGAAGCTTCAAAGGGCGGTCGCGGACATCAAGGAAGAGATCGACAAGGATACGCCGCCGCCGGGCACCGCCCGCTCGCCGGTGGTGGTGAGGCCCGAGACGGCGCCCGGGTCGTGGGTCCCGTCCTCCAACACCCTCCTCGGTCATCTCGCCACCGCCGGCCTCATCGCGGTCCTCATCGTGTTCATGCTGCTCGAGCGTCAGGATCTGCGAAACCGCGTCATGAGCGCGTTTGGTCACGGCCACCTCGCGCGGACGACCCGGGCGCTCGACGAGGCGGCGGAGCGGGTCAGCCGCTACCTGTTGATGCAGTCGCTCGTCAACCTGAGCTTCGGCATCGGCGTGGGCGTCGGGCTGTTCCTCATCGGCGTACCGTACGCCTTGCTGTGGGCGGTCCTCGCCGCGACATTGCGCTTCATCCCCTACGTCGGCTCCTTCGTCGGCGCCGTCGCACCGATCCTCGTGAGCCTCGCGGTGCTCGACGGCTGGACACGCCCGGCTCTCGTGGTCGGGATGTTCGTCATCCTCGAGCTGTTCACCAATCTCGTTCTCGAAACGCTCCTCTACGCCGGGGCGGCCGGCGTGTCCCAGGTCGGCCTGTTGATCGCGGTCGCCTTCTGGACATGGCTCTGGGGACCACTGGGCCTCGTGATGGCGACGCCCTTGACGGTCTGCCTGGTCGTGCTCGGCCGGCACATCCCCGGCCTCGAGCTCGTCTCGACGCTGATGTCGGACACCGACGTCCTGGCCCCCGACGTCGCCTACTATCAGCGACTGCTCGCCAGAGACCAGAGCGAGGCGGCGGAGCTGATCGAAGAACACGTGGCCAAGCATCCCGGGGAGACCGTCTACGATGCCTTGCTCTTGCCAGCGCTGACCTACGCGGAACGGGACCGGGCCGAGGGCAGACTGACCGCGGCGGAGGAACGGGGCATCGTGGACGCCACCCGGGAGTTGATCGGCGACGCCGAGGCGTCGCGCCGGGCCCGGCGGCCGGACACGGCCTCCTCCGACGCGGCGGCGACCGAGCGCGTGACGGTCTTGGGGCTACCCGCGCATACCGAGGCCGACCGGCTTGCCCTCGAGATGCTCGCCAAGCTCCTCGAGGGAACACCCTTCGTTCTCGACATCGCATCGGCCCATGCGCTGTCATCCGACGCGGTCGCGATGCTGGCCGAAGGACGTCACGCCGCCGTGTGCATTGCGACTCTGCCGCCGAGCTCCCCTTCGAAGGCGCGCCACCTGGTGAAGCGCTTGCGAGCCGCGGTCCCCAACGCGAAGATCGTCGTGGGCCGCTGGGCCCCGCCCTCGCTGGCTGACGAGCCCACCGAACCGATACTCGGAGCCGGCGCGGCCTACGTCAGTGCCAGCCTGCTCGAGACGCGAGAACGGCTCTATCAGCTCATGCCCATGCTCTCCCGCCCGCCCACGCCCGCTCTGCCGGAGGGTCGGGTGTCAGAGGCCGCGTGATGCCGATCCAGACGGAGGAGATCGATCATGACCTATGCGCTGTGGATCGTTCAGGGACTGCTCGCGGCCATGTTCCTGCTCTCCGGCGGCATGAAGCTGGTCTTGCCGCTCGAGAAGCTCGCGGGGCCGGTCGCGCTACCGGGCTGGTTCCTGCGATTCATCGGCGTGGCCGAGGTGCTCGGTGCGCTCGGTCTGCTCCTGCCGGGGCTCCTGCGCATCCGGCCGGGCCTGACGCTGCTGGCCGCCGCCGGCCTGGCGATCATCATGATCGGGGCTGTGGTCGTCACGCTGATGGGGGGTGACGTCGCGCCGGCCCTGATCCCGCTGGTGGTCGCGCTCCTCGCGGGCTTCGTCGCCTACGGCCGCTGGCGGCTGGCGCCGTACTCGCCCCGCTGAAGCCTTCCCAGCGCTCGGCCTCCGGTAGTGCCGGGTAAATGTTTTCACACGGTCTGCCCGTGTCGGGGGAACCCCGACACCGGAGGCGGTGTTTTCCACAGCTTCGAACCCCCCTCCCCTGTGTATTCTCAATAGAGATCGCGCGCTTGGCGCACGTCGCTCACCCGGCCCCGCGGCCACCCCGGCAAATGCCGGCACCGGCGGTGTTTCGGAGAGGCCTGAGAATGTCGTCCTCGGAGTCATTCGTCGTGGGACTCGTGACGTGAGAGCACTCGCGAAGCCGAGGGGGCTGCGGTTCTATCTGACGGCTCTCGTGCTGGCCTCGACCGTCCCGCTCCTTGGCTTTGCCGCGGTCATGACCGTCCTGTTTGAGCGGCAGCAGCGCACGGGCCTGGAAGAGGGGTTGCGCGACACCGCACGAGCGCTCACGGTGGCGGTCGATCACGAGCTGGTCGCCTCGATCTCCGTGCTGCAGGCGCTGGCATCCTCCGAGCACCTCGAGACCGGAGATTTCAAACGCTTCTATGAGCAGGCGCAGCGCGTGCTCAAGTCCCATTCGGGCTGGGCCACGATCAACGCGTTCGACGATTCCGGCCAGCAGATCATCAACCTGCTCCGCCCGTTCGGCTCGCCGCTGCCGGCGACGCCCAACCTGGACGTCATCCGCCGCGCGCTCGATACCGGCGAGCCGGCGGTGTCCGATCTCTTCACCGGGCCCGTGTCCAGGGCGCCGATCATCGGTATCACGGTTCCGGTCAAGCGGGATGGGCGCGTGAAGTACGGACTGGGCGCGGGGCTCGACGTCCGCTCGCTGAGCCGCCTGCTGTCCGAAGGGCGGCTGTCGTCGGAGTGGCTGGCCACGATCGTGGATGGTCGCGGCAGCATCGTGGCGAGCACGCGCGACATCGATCGGTGGCTGGGCCGGCCGGCGCCGGACGGTCTCCTCGCGAGAAGTCGGCAGCTCGACGAGGGCGGCCTGCGCGTCGTGACGGGTGACGGCGCGAGGATGTACGCCGCCTACAGCCGCTCCCGCGTGTCCGGCTGGACGGTCGTGCTCGCCGTGCCGGTTGCGGTCGTCGATGCGCCGGCCCGGTGGTCGCTGTGGATGCTGGCCGCGGGCGGGGTCGGCATCCTCCTCGTCGCCGGGCTCTCGGCCGTCGCCATCGGCAAGCGCATCGCGCTCGGCATGGCGCCGCTGGCGGCCTCGGCCCCGGCCGGCACGTTGCGTATCGCCGAGGTCGAGCGCGCCCACCGGGCGATGGTCGATTCGGCCGCGGCCTTCCGGCTGCTGTTCGAGAACAATCCGCTGCCGATGTGGGTGTACGACGTGGAGACCCTGATGTTCCTGGAGGTCAACGTCGCCGCCGTGCAGCACTACGGCTACGCGAGCCACGAGTTCCTGCGCATGCGCATCACCGACATCCGGCCGCCCGAGGAAGTCGGGCAGACCTGGGAGGCGGCGCCCGGCCTGCGGCAGGGCGGCGTCACGGGGCAGCATCGCCTGAAGGATGGACGGCTGCGGCAGGTGACCACGGCCTCGCACGCGATCGAGCTCGGAGGGCGCCCGGCCGTCCTGGTCGTGGCCATCGACGTCACGGAACTGCGGCAGGTCGAGGCCTCGCTGACGCAGTACGCCGAGCGCCTGCGCATCCTGCACGAGATCGACGCGGCCATCATCGCGACGGCGTCGCCGGCGGCGATCGCCGAGGCCGTCCTGGAACCGCTCCGCACCCTGCTCGGTGTCCCCCGCGCGATCGTGAACCTGTTCGACCTGCAGAGCGGCGAGGTCGAGTGGCTGGCCGCGATCGGCCGGCGCCGTACCCGGCTCGGTCCCGGCGTCCGCTTTCCCCTGTCGCTCATGGGCGATGTGGAGAGCCTGCGGCGGGGCGAGGTGCAGGTGATCGACGTCGACGCGCTGCCGCGGGGCCCCGAGGTCGATGCCCTGCTGGCCTCCGGCGTCCACGTCTACCGCGTCGTGCCGATGATCGCGGCGGGCGAGCTGATCGGCGGGCTCAGCTTCGGGGGGGCGCCGCACGAGCTGTCCGACGCGCAGATTGCCATCGCGCAGGAGGTCGCCGCGCAGCTCGCCATCGCCATCGCGCAGGCTCGGCTGCACGAGCGTGTGCAGCGCCAGGCCGAGGAGCTCGAACGGCGGGTGGAAGAGCGGACGCTCGCGCTCAGCGCCGCCAACGGGCGGCTCGAGCTGGAGATCGCCGAGCGCCGGCGGGCCGAGGTCGAGGCGGATCGCGCCAACCGGGCCAAGAGCGATTTCCTGTCGCGCATGAGCCATGAGCTGCGCACGCCACTGAACGCCATCCTGGGCTTCGGCCAGCTCCTGGAGATGCGGGCCTCGCAGCCGCGAGAGCGTGAGAGCGTCGAGCAGATCCTCAAGGGCGGCCGTCACCTGCTCGGGCTGATCAACGAGATCCTCGACATCTCCCGGATCGAATCTGGGGGGTTGCCGCTATCGACCGAGCCGGTGGAGGTGAGCGGGGCGGTGCGTCGGGTCGTGGAGCTCGCGCAGCCCCTGGCCGCGGAGCGCCGGGTCACCTTCCAGACCGCGGGCGCCTCGTGCGACGGGCCGTACGTGCTCGCCGACAGCCAGCGCCTCCAGCAGGTGCTCTTGAACCTGGTCTCCAACGGTATCAAGTACAACCGCGAGGGTGGTCAGGTCACGATCGGCTGTGGCGCCGCGGGGGCGGGCCGGCTACGGATCAGCGTCGCGGACACCGGCAGTGGCATTGCGGCCGAGCTCCAGTCCAGACTGTTCAGGCCCTTCGACCGGCTGGGCGTCGACACGGCGGGCGTCGAGGGCACCGGGCTCGGGCTGGCGCTGACGAAGGGACTCGTGGAGGCGATGGGCGGCACGATCGGTCTCGAGAGCATCCAGGGGCAGGGTTGCACCTTCTGGATCGAGCTACCCGAGACGGTGTCGCCGGCGCAGCGCTCGGGACTCGGTCCGGTCATGGCCCCCGACCTGGTCGCCGGCGGCGAACGGCTGGGCACCGTGCTGTACATCGAGGACAATCCCTCCAACCTGCGCCTCATCGAGCGGGTGATCAACGAGCAGACCGCGCTCCGGCTCGTCTCGGCCACCCTGGGCCGGCACGGCCTGGCGCTGGCCCGCGAGTGTCGCCCGGACCTGATCCTGGCCGACCTGCACCTGCCGGACATCTCCGGCGAAGACGTCCTCCGCGAGATCCTGAGCGATCCGGAGCTGAGCCAGACGCCGGTGGTCATCGTGAGCGCCGACGCCACCCCCGGCCAGATCAAGCGACTGTTGAAGGCGGGGGCGCGGGCGTACATCACCAAACCGATCGACGTGACGCAGCTCTTGACCCACATTGACGCGGCGCTGGCCGCACGGGACGTGTGATGACCTCGACCCGAGACGACGCGAAGATCCTGATCGTCGACGACGAGCCGTCCAACGTGCTGCTGATGGAGCGGCTCCTGCAGGATGCCGGCTACCATCGCCTGTCGACGACGACCGACTCCCGCCGTGCGCTGGGACTGTTCCGGGAGCTCGCACCCGACCTCGTTCTGCTCGACCTGATGATGCCGCACCTCGACGGCCTGGCGGTCCTGGCCCAGCTCAAGGGTGAAATCCCGGCCGACGCCTACGTCCCCGTTCTCGTCCTCACCGCCGACGCCACGCTCGAGGCCAAGCGCAAGGCGCTGTCCGCCGGCGCCCAGGACTTCCTGACGAAGCCGTTCGAGCAGTTCGAGGTCCTGCTGCGGATCCGCAACCTGCTCGCCACGCGCCGGCTGCACCTGGCCCTCGAGGAGCAGAACCGCTCGCTGGAGGAGACGGTCAGGCAGCGGACCGAACGGTTGCTGCAGAGCGAGAAGGTCGCGGCCATGGGCTCGCTGCTGGCCGGCGTCGCCCACGAGCTCAACAACCCGCTCGCGGTCCTGAGCGGCCAGGCCCAGCTCCTGCAGGGTAGCGGCCCCGACCCGGTGATCGTCCGCCGCGCGCTCAAGATCGGCGACGCCGCCGACCGCTGCGTGCGCATCGTCCGCAACTTCCTCAGCCTGGCCCGCCAGCGGCCGCCCGAGCGGAGCCAGACCTCGCTCAAGGCGGTGGTCCACGGCGCCATCGAGCTGCTCGGCTACGAGCTGCGCTCCGACAACGTCGAGACGACGATGCAGGTGGCCGACGACCTGCCGGTGCTGTGGGCCGATCCGCACCAGCTCCACCAGGTGCTCGTCAACCTCATCGCCAACGCGCATCAGGCCATGCGGCGCCAGGCGCCGCCGCGCCGGATCTCGGTGACGGGCCGCTACGATCGGGCCGCGGCGCGCGTCACCCTGGAGCTGGCCGACAGCGGCCCCGGCATCTCTCCGGAGGTGCAGGCCAAGATCTTCGAGCCGTTCTTCACGACCAAGGCGCCGGGCGAGGGCACCGGTCTGGGGTTGTCACTGTGCCGCGGGATCATCGAGGAGCACGGGGGCACGCTCACGCTGGGGCACTCGGGCGCGAGCGGGACCACGTTCATCATCGAGCTGCCGCTGGTGGCCCCGCCCCCGCTCACCGCGGACGAGGCGGCCGAGGACACGCTGGCCCCGGTGGCGCCGCACCACGTGCTCGTCGTCGACGACGAGCTGGCGCTGGCCGAGGTGGTGGCCGAGGCGGTCGAGCGGGACGGCCACACGACGAACATCGCCACGGATGGCGCGATGGCGCTCGACATGCTGGACCGCGAGCCGTTCGACCTGATCATCTCGGACAGCAAGATGCCGGTGCTCGATGGCGAGGGCTTCTACGCGGAGCTGCAGCGCCGCCACCCGCGCCTGCTGACGCGGATCATCTTCCTCACCGGCGACGTGCTCAGCCGGGAGAAGCGCGAGTTCCTCGAACGGACCGGCGCGCCCTACCTCACGAAGCCCTGCGACCTCGGCGAGGTCCGGCGCGTCGTGCGCCGGCTCCTCGCCCAGGGCCCAGGCGTCTAGCACTTCGGAGCTTCGCGCAGCCTCGCCTCGATCTGGTCCCCCGGCTTCAGGGCTGCAAGGCCGGCGCCAGTGAGCGCGCGCGGGTCAGGCGCCGAGGTAGGCGCGGCGCACGTGATCGTCGGCCAGCAGATCGCGCGCGATCCCGCCGAGCACGATGCGACCGGTCTCCATCACGTACGCGCGATCGGCCATGGCGAGCGCCAGATAGGCGTTCTGCTCGACCATCAGCACCGTGGTGCCCTGGCGGCGGATGTCCGCGATGATGGCGAAGGTCGTCTCCACCACCGTCGGGGCCAGGCCGAGCGAGGGCTCGTCGAAGAGGATGAGCCTGGGCCGGGCCATCAGCGCGCGCCCGATCGCCAGCATCTGCTGCTCGCCGCCCGACAGCGTGCCGGCCGCTTGCCGCCGGCGTTCGCCCAGAATGGGGAAGTGCGTGCACACGCGCTCGAGGTCGCCGGCGATGCCGCCACGGTCGCGGCGTACGTAAGCGCCCATCGCCAGGTTCTCCTCGACCGACATGTACGGGAACACGCGCCGTCCCTCGGGACAGTGGGCAATTCCGGCCGCCAGGATGGCGGCCGGCGACAGCCCGGCAATCGAGCGGCCATCGAAGATGATCCGCCCGGAGGTCGGCCTTACGAGGCCGGAGATGGTACGCAGCGTCGACGACTTGCCGGCGCCGTTGGCCCCCAGCAGACAGACCAGCTCGCCCGCGCGTACCTCGAGGTCGACGCCGCGCAGCGCCTCGATCGGCCCGTAGGCCGCGCGCAGCCCGTGCAGCTCAAGCACGCGTGGAGCCCAGGTACGCGCGGATGACCTCGGGATGCGTCTGGATCGAGGCCGGCGGCCCCTCGGCGATGACGCGGCCGTTGTTGAGGACGATGACGGTGTCGGAGATGCCCATCACCAGGCGCATGTCGTGCTCGACCAGCAGCACCGTCACGCCCTGCCCGCGCACGCGCCGGATCAGCTCGACGAGTCGCTCCTTCTCCGCGCTCGTCATGCCGGCGCCCGGCTCGTCGAGCAGCAGCAGCCGGGGCCGCGCGGCCAGCGCCACCGCCAGCTCCACCAGGCGTTGCTCGCCGTAGGGCAGGCTGCCGGCCGCGTCGGCGCGGCGATGCGCCAGGCCCACGAAGGCGATGAGCGCCTCCGCCTCGTCGCGCAGCCGCGCTTCCTCGGCGGCCACCGCGCGGCGCCCGGCCACGATGGCCGCGAACCCGGCCCGGCCGCGCAGGTGCAAGCCGATCAGCACGTTGTCGAGGACGGCCAGGGCGGGGAACACGCTCGTCTTCTGGAACGTGCGCACCACGCCGCGACGGGCGATGTCGCAGGGGCGCCGGCCGGTCAGCGGCTCGTCGCCGAACGTCACCCGTCCGCGGCGCGGGCGCAGGTAGCCGGTGATCGCGTTGAACGCCGTGGTCTTGCCGGCGCCGTTGGGGCCGATGAGGCTGGTGATCGTGGCCGGATGCACCGCGAACGACACGCCGGCCAGCGCGGCGACGCCGCCGAACTCCACCGCGAGATCCTCGACCGCTAGCGTCGCCATGCCGAAAGGGCCGGCACGATTCCGCGCGGCAGGAAGAACACGAGCAGGATCAGCAGCACGCCGTAGGCGAGCAGCTGCCACTGCCAGGGCATCGCCTCGCGCAGCGCCTCGGGCAGCACCGTGAACAGGACCGCGCCCACCACGGGCCCGGCCAGCGTGCCCTTGCCGCCGGCCACGACCATGATGACCATCGTGACCGTGTAGGAGAACAGGAACACCTCGGGGCTGACGAAGCGCGTGTAGTGCGCGTAGAGGCCGCCGGCCACGCCGGCCATGGCCGCGCTGACGACGGTGGCCAGCACCAGCGTGTGGGTGGGATCGACCCCGACGGACTCGGCCAGCGATTCGTTCTCGCGCAGCGCCAGGAACGCGCGGCCCAGGCGCGAGTGCACCAGCCGATGACAGACCAGGTACGAGCCGGCCACCGCGGCCAGCACCAGGTAGTAGTACGCGGACTTGGTGCGCAGGCTCAGGCCGGCCAGCTCCGGCGCCGGCACGCCCGGCAGGCCGAGCGGCCCGTTGGTCAGCTCCATCCAGTTGATGCTCACCAGCGAGATCATTCCGGCGAAGCTGATCGTGACCAGCACGAAGTAGGCTCCGCGCACCTTCAGCGCGAGGCGGCCGATGGCCCAGCCCGCCAGTCCGGCCAGCGCGGCGGCGCTGGCCAGCCCCAGCCAGACCGGCCACGCCAGCTTCAGCGTCAGCAGCGCCGAGGTGTAGGCGCCGATGCCGAAGAATCCGGCGTGGCCCAGCGAGAGCTGGCCGGTGTAGCCGAGCAGCAGGTTGAGGCTCAGCGCGAGGATCGTGAAGATCCCGGCCATGATCGCGACGTGCAGGTGGTACGGGCTGGCCAGCCAGAACGGCAGCGTCAGCAGCGCGACGGCCGCCAGCGCGATGACGGCGCGCTTCACCCGATCCGTTCGGCGCGCGCGAAGAGTCCCGAGGGACGGAAGAGCAGCACGAGGATGATGATGACGAAGCCGACGGCGTCGCGGTAGCCGGAGGACACGTAGCCCGCGCCCAGCTCCTCGGCGATGCCGAGCACCAGGCCGCCCAGCGTGGCCCCGGCCAGGTTGCCGAGGCCGCCCAGGATGACCACGCAGAACGCCTTGGCCGAGGCCAGGTCGCCCATCGAGGGATAGGCCAGGAAGATCGGTCCCAGCAGCGCGCCCGCCGCCGCCGCCAGCGCCGAGCCGAACGCGAAGGTGACCGTGTGAATGCGATCGATGCGCACGCCCATCAGCGCCGCGGTCTCGCGGTCCTGGAAGGTCGCGCGCATCGCCCGGCCCAGGCGCGTGCGCTGGATCACGAGCCACGAGGCGGCGATGAGCGCCAGCGCGGCGGCCACCACGAACAGCCGTAGCGGCGCGATCCCCACCGGCCCCAGCGTGAGCGGCGCGGTGGGGAAGGGGTGGGGAATCGACTTGGCCACGCCGCCCCAGGCCAGCAGCTCGCCGTTCTGCATCACGATCCAGAGCCCGATCATCACGAGCATGGTGGTGTCGATCGACTCGCCGCGTAGCGGGCGCAGCAGGACGCGCTCGCACAGCGCGCCGGCGGCGGCGCCCAGCACGATGGCGACGGCGAGGGCGGCGAAGAAGCCCAGCCCGCCCAGGGTCAGCGCGGCGAAGGTCGCGTAGGCCCCGAGCGTGTAGAACTCGCCGTGGGCGAAGTTCACGAGGTTCATCAGCCCGAAGATCAAGGTGAGGCCGATGCCGAGCAGCGCGTAGGTGCCGCCCAGCACCAGGCCGTTCACCAGGTGCTGCAGGAGCGCGTCCAGAGGCTTACTTCTTGGCGAGGAAGTCCGGCAGCGCGACCTTGCCGTCCTTGATCTGGACGAGGAAGATCGACGGCTTGCTCTGGCCGCTTTCCTTGCCGGCGGGGCCGTCCTTGTCGAACTTGATCGGGCCGTTCACGCCGGTGAAGGACACCTTCCACAGCGCCTGCTGGATGGCCTTCGCCTCGTCCTTGCCGGCGATCTTCACGGCCTCGACGATGGTGGCGATGCCGTCGTGGCCGCGGAAGCCCTCGGTCAGCCCCTCGAAGGGATGGCCGCGCTTGGCCCACTCGTCCACGAAGGCCTTGGCCAGCTTGCCGTCGGGCATGGCCTCGGGGAACCACGGCATGAAGAACACGATGTGGTAGGTGCCCTCGGCGGCGGCGCCGGCCTGCTTGATGAGCTGGCTCGGCGACGAGGAGCCGCCGGTGGTGACGACCTTGCGCGTGAGCCGCTGCTCCTGCGACTGCTTGAGCACCAGCGTGATCTGCTCGACGGCGGTGGTGAGGAACAGCGTGTCGCCGCCGGTGGACTTGATCTTGGTGAGCTGCGCGCTCATGTCGGTGGCCGACTGCTCCATGAACTCGGCCGCGCCCACCTCCGCGCCCTTCTTCTTCAGCATGTCGCCGAAGGCCTGGATAGACCCGCGCCCCCAGTCGGTGTTCACGGCCAGGAAGTCGGCCTTCTTCACGCCGAGCTTGTCCACGTACTGCGCGAGGCCCAGGGCCTCCATCTCGCTCGGCGGGCTGATGCGGAAGATCCACGGGTTGCCACTCTTCGTGACCGACGACGCGCTGGACGTCTCGACGACCATCGGCACGCCGTATTCCTGCAGCTTCGGCATGGCGGCCAGCGTCATCGACGACCCCCACGCGCCCATGATGGCGGGGACCTTGTCGCGCACGATCAGCTTCTCGGCGGCGCTGGCGGCCTCCTTGGGGTCGGACTTGTTGTCCTCGATCACCAGCTCGATCTTGCGCCCGTTCACGCCGCCCTGGGCGTTGACCCAGTCGCGGGCGATCTCGGCACCCATGCGCACGTAGTTGCCGGAGGCGGCCACCGGGCCCGACAGCGGCTCGATGACGCCGATCTTGATGGGGGACTGGGCGAAGCCGGCCGGTGCGGCCAGCGCGCCGGCGACGAGAGCGACGAGGAGCGTGGACCACCAGCGCTTCAGCATGACCTGATCCTCCATCGAACGAGTGTGCTCATTCCGCGAGCAGGCGGTTGGGCACCGAGATCATAACAGGCGGCCCCGCTCTACGCCCTCACCGAGCGGCCCCGACTTCCCCGGGGTGCACGACGCCGTCGTGCTCTGGCACGCGAGCGAGCGAGAGGCCGCGGCATTGCGCTGATCTCGTGGGCCGTCTGGCTATACTGGATGCGATGCGGTTGATCCTCATGGCGGTGCTGCTGCTGGGTGCCTCGATCGCGCCGGCGCTGGCCCGGGAGCCTCACCGTCCCACCGAGGAAGCCCGGGCGCGCATGGAGCATCACCTGCGCGAGGCCAACCAGCTCGCCGAGCACTTCGACGGCGTGATGAGTAACGGCTGCCCCCATTTCGCCTCGCCCGTCGAGTGGCGGACGTACCTCGATGGCGAGATCGACCGCGTGGTGCTGCTGATGGCGCACCTGGAGCAGGCCTGGGTCGAGGCCAAGCACACCGGCGACGACGACGTGCGCCGCGAGGCCAAGGCCCCGCGCCGGCGCGTCGATCAGGCCCGCGCGCTATTCGACAAGCTCTCCGCCTGCGCCGAGCGCAACGGCGCCGCCCCCGTCTCGCAGACGGCCGTGTGGCGCCGCATCGAGCGCGAGGTCCCCCAGCGCCAGGCCGAGATCGCCCTGCCGGAGTAGACGCCGGGCCGCCGGCTGGGGTATGGTCCCCGCCATGGCCAAGAACCCGTTCTCCCTGGAAGGCAAGACCGCGATCGTCACCGGCGGCGGCACCGGCATCGGCAAGTCGATCGCCATCGAGTTCGCGCGGGCCGGAGCCGACGTCGCCCTCTGCAGCCGCAAGCTGGAGCACCTGGAGCCCGTCGCCAAGGCCATCAAGGACCTCGGGCGCAAGACCTTCGCCGTGGCCGTGGACGTCCGCCAGGAGGACCAGGTCAAGGGGATGGTCGAGCGTGCCGTCTCCGAGTGGGGCCGGCTCGACATCATGATCAACAACGCCGGCGCCTCGTTCCGGGCCAAGCCGGAGGACATCTCGATCAACGGCTGGAACACCGTCGTGCAGATCAACCTCAACGGCGTGTTCCTCGGCTGCAAGTGGGCCGGCAAGCAGATGATGGCGCAGAAGACCGGCGGCGTGATCGTCAACCTCTCCTCGGTCGCCGGCGTGTACGGCTCGACGATGATGTCGCACTACGGCGCCTCCAAGGCCGCCGTCATCACGCTCACCCGCGAGCTGGGCACCGCCTGGGGCCGCTCGGGCGTACGCGTGAACTGCATCGCCCCCGGCCCGGTCGAGACCGAGGGCTACCTGGACGTGCTCAAGCAGGCCGGGCCCGACGGCAAGAAGACGTACGACCGGGTGGCCGCGCGGGTGGGCATGGGGCGCTGGGGCAAGGTGGAGGAGATCGCCTATCCCTGCATCTTCCTGGCCTCCGACGCCTCGTCCTGGATGACCGGCGAGACCATCGTGATCGACGGCGGGCCCTCGCCCCGGGAGATGGACGAGGGGGGCTAGGCGTCCCCGGCGGCGCTCGGGCGTGGATGGATGTATGATCCCGCCAAGCCAGGGCATCTAGACGCGCGCCGACTCCTTGGGTAAGATCAACCCTCGCGTTGCTGCGCGGTGACCGTAGCTCAATTGGTTAGAGCACTGGCCTGTGGAGCCGGGGGTTGTGGGTTCGATTCCCATCGGTCACCCCATCGCGAAACGGAGGTTCGTGGCAGGCGCCCGTAGCTCAGTTGGATAGAGCGTTGGCCTCCGAAGCCAAAGGCCAGAGGTTCGATTCCTCTCGGGCGCACCATGATGCGGAAGGTGTTGGGCCGTTAGCTCAGTTGGTAGAGCAGCTGACTCTTAATCAGCGGGTCCAAGGTTCGAGTCCTTGACGGCCCACCAACACAATCACGGGCGCTTCCAGAGCACCGGAAGCGCCCGCTGATTTTCGGTCGGCAGCCCCGTTCTTGCCCCGGCCGATCAAAGCCGTCCTTGCGT
>JBGQLG010000108.1:0-18084 GCA_041499965.1 Methylomirabilia bacterium | reverse complement strand
GGAATGATGGCCAGCGGGAAGACCCGGTTGGGATCGGACCTCCTCGCGAAGTCCGCCGCCCAGTCGTTGTAGATGCCGTCGCACCAGGCGCGCATGTTCCCGTCAGCGATCATCTCGTTGATCATCAGGCAGCCGTAGATGATCTCCTTGTCGAGCCCGTCGCGATCGAGATCGGCCAGCCGCAGCTCCGGGGTGGTCGGCCGCGGCTTCGCCCCGGGCTGATAGTTCCACTCGAAGCCGACGTCGTGCATCTCGTCGATGTGGGCGAAGCTGCCCTTGGTGTAGGGCAGGAAGCCGGGCCCGACGCCGTTCCACATGCCCTTGTCCTGGGCCTCGACGAACCAGTGCAGGCCGTCGTCGAGCAGCTCGGTACGGGGTGCCAGCAGCTTCCACTTGTTGGGCGCCTGCGCCGACCAGAGATCCGCCGGGCAGTAGGTGAGGTCGATGTGGTTGTCGCCGGAGATCAGCGTCGCCTGGTCCATGGACGGGCTCCTTTGCTTGAGACGGAATGGTACCTCCGAAGGCAGCCCGGCGGCCAGCCTTCAATTCAGCGGCCGGCCAGCGCGGTGATGAGGTAGGCGCCGATGACGATGAGCACGGTGCCCGCCACCACGCGCGCGTTGAGGGCCTCGATGCCGCGCAGGAACACGACCGAGAGGAACAGGACGAAGATCGGCGTGACGTTCTGCAGCGGCGCCACCACGCTGACCGCGCCCATGCTGAGCGCCACCACGACCAGGAACACCGAGACGTTCTCGGCCACGCCCGCCGCGACGAAGTAGACGAGGCTGCGCCCCCGGCAGGCCATGGCGCCGCCCTGGCCGGTGGCCAGCAGGAACGACGTGAAGGCCACGAACGCCGTGGTGACGTTGACGGCGGTGCCGGGCACCGCACCCATGCCGCTCAGCCCCAGCTTGCGCAGGATGGCCACGACACCGAAGCAGGCCGCCGACACCGCCGGCAGCACGAGCTGGGCGGGCCGGAACCCCAGCCGCCGGCCGCCCGTCGAGAGCAGCGTGGTGCCGAGCACGATGACGAAGGTGCCGATCACGATGGGCCAGGTGAGCCGCTCGCCCAGGAGCACGATCGCCAGGCCCGACGACACGAACGGCGTGACGTTCATGAACCCCGCGGTGATGGAGGCGCCGACCGTCTCGATGGCGAGAAACCGCAACAGGCGGCCCGCCACGGTACCGATGAGGCCGGCCGCGATGAACAGCCCGAGCGCCCACGCGGTCGGCTGGCCGATGCCGCCGGTGAACAGCACCGCGGTCCACAGGCACACGGTGCCGACGGCGAGATTGATCCAGAATCCCGTGTAGGCCCCGTGGCGGACCAGCCCGTGACGGATGAGGATCGTCGCGGCCGCCGAGAGCAAGGCGCTGATCAGGGCGAGAGCGGGCACCGACACGACGGGCGATGCTACCATCCCTATCGTCAAGGAGGCGTCGAGATGCCAGAGGACACCGCGATCGAGACCCAGGCCACCGAGCTGCTCCGCACCCTGATCCGCAACGGCTGCGTGAACACCGGCGAGGCCACCTCCGGCCACGAGGACCGTAGCGTGGCCGCGCTGGAGGACTTCTTCGCGGGCTCCGGCCTCTCCTGCGAGCGCTACACCTCCGAGCCCGGCCGCATGAGCCTGATCACGCGCATCGAGGGGCGCGACCCCAAGGCACCGACGCTCCTGCTGATGGGCCACACCGACGTGGTACCGGTGAACGCCTCCGGCTGGCAGCGCGACCCCTTCGCGGCCGAGCTGGTGGACGGCATCGTCTGGGGCCGCGGCGCCATTGACATGCTCAACCTCACCTCGACGATGGCCGTGGCCACGCGGCGGCTGGCCACGAGCGGCTGGAAGCCGCGCGGCACGCTCATCTTCCTGGCCGTGGCCGACGAGGAAGCGGGCGGGTTCCTCGGCGCCGGCCACCTGGTCGAGCACCACGCGGATGCCGTCAAGTGCGACTACGTCATCACCGAGAGCGGCGGCGTGCCGATCCCGACCAAGTCCGGCCACACGCTCAAGGTGACGGTGGGCGAGAAGGGTGGCAACTGGCGCCGCCTGGTCGTGCACGGCACGCCCGGCCACGGCTCGCGCCCGTTCAAGACCGACAACGCGCTCGTCACCGCGGCCAAGGTCGTCCAGCGCTTGGCCGAGTACCGGCCGAAGGCGCGCATCCTGGATGCCTGGCGCGGCTACGTGGAGGCGCTGCAGCTCGAGCCGGGGCTCACCGAGGCGCTCACCGATCCCGACCGCGTGTACGACGCCGTGTGCGATCTCGACAACCTGGCCCTGGCCCGCGAGGCCCACGCCTGCACGCACACGACGTTCTCGCCCAACATCGCCCACGGCGGGACGAAGGTGAACGTCATCCCCGACCGCGTGGACATCGACGTCGACATCCGCTCGCTGCCCGGCATCGAGCAGCACGAGGTCGAGGCGATGATCAAGGAGGCGCTCGGCCCGCTGGCCGCGCGCGTGACGATCGAGACCCCGCCCGACCGCAAGCGCGGCGGCAGCGTGTCGCCGACCGACACGCCGCTGATCGCGGCCATCTCGCGCGTGGCCAAGCGGATGATGCCGGACAGCCGGGTGGTCCCGGCGATCACCACCGGCGGCACGGATGCGAAGTTCTTCCGCTGGAAGGGCATCCCGTCGTACGGCTTCGGGCTGCACTCGCTGCGTATCCCGTACACGGAGTACCCGGTGATGTTCCACGGCCACAACGAGCGCGTGGACACCGAGAGCCTGAAGCTGTCGGCGATGATGTGGGAGGCGCTCTGCCGCGATTTCCTGGGCTAAATTAGTCGTGGCCGACGAGCGATCCTCGGCGCTCATTCCTCCCGCCACACGTCAGGACGCGTCGGTCGCCGGGGTGTCCATCTGCTGAAGAGGAGTCACTTCTTCACGGCCGTAAGAAGACGTTCCTCGAATGAGGCGAGCGCTCGCTCGCTGAATCCCAGCAAGGAGGCGACGGCCATCAAGATGAGTGCGGTGAGTTGCGAACACCTCGGTGCGCATTGGCGAACCAAGTCCGGGAACGTGGTGCCCTGGACCTGGAGCGACACGACGCCCCAAGCAAGGAGGCCGCACCCGATCAGACTGCCAAGGAGCCCCGCGCCGATACGGGCCAGAACACGAGGCTGAAGAGCCAGGTATTCTCCCCAGACACTGAGTGGCGGGAGCTTCATCTTGACACTCACGCAGGCCCCGGCGGCCCCAGCTGTGAAGAGGCCCCACACGACCCAGCCGCGGAGCATCAGCATGCCCATGCTCAGTATCAGGAGGCAAGCCGTCGCGATGAGGAGTTGTAGTGAGGTTCGGGACATGTCCTTGCTGTAGGATTCGGCGTACCGAGACCAGGCATCGAACTTGCGATAGATGGCAAGAAGACTTTCCCGGGCAGCAATCTGGTCCGTATCCTTGAGCTTGGGCAACAGGGTGGCGCGAAAGCTCTCGATGACCGCCGTGGGGACGCCCCACTCCTCCAAAGTGTCGATGGCCAGCCTGCCCTCGGTTTCGATGGCCACGAGCGGACAGAGATACGCCCGCTGTTGAGCGAGCGCTTCCGCCTCCTCGATCAAGGTAGCGAGACCCTCGGGGCTCGCCGCGTTCGCCGCGGTCTCCAGTTCGGCGAACCGAATCAGTGCTCGGGTCGCGCGCGTGAGGTCCACGCACGTCTTGCTCGCTTCCGCGCGCTGCAGCATCGTCTCGAAGACCACCCGTTCATAGGTGATCGCGGCTAGCGCGGTCTGGCGTTGTTCCAGGGTATCCTTCTCGGCACGTGTCATCGATTCCCATCCCACCGAAAGCGGAGCCGGAAGCCGGCATCATGCGGCGGCGTCATGGTTCCGTCAAGCGCGACGTCGACCCTGTCGGGGTTTCCCCGACCACACACTCGAGGGCTCCGCGTGGATGTTCGGGCACGCCGAGTCCACCCGAACTCCCACCTCGAGACGAGGCGACCGGGTGCAAGCGCGTGGCGTACAGGATGCGCTGCGCACGCGTGCCCGGCGCTTGTCGCGGCCGATCGCGGCCGGTCGTATCGACGCGAAATCCTCCCGCTGGAAGGGTGATGTTCCACGGCCACAACGAGCGCGTGGACACCGAGAGCCTGAAGCTGTCGGCGATGATGTGGGAGGCGCTCTGCCGCGATTTCCTGGGCTAGCCGCCGGGTGGGGCATCGTCGCGGCGGGCTTCCTGACGTTCGCGGTGTCCGCCGGGCTGATGCACTCGTATCCGGTGTTCTTCCTCGCCTTCCTGGCCCAGTTCGGCTGGGGGCGCGCGCAGGCGTCGGTGGCCTACTCGGTATCGCAGCTCCTCAACGGCGCCAGTTCACCGGTGGTCGGCGTGCTCGTCGACCGGATCGGCCCGCGGCGCCTGGTGCTGCTAGGCGGTGTCGCCCTCGCCGTCGGACTGGCGCTGAGCGCGCGCGTGACGGCGCTGTGGCACCTGATCGTCCTCTACGGCGTCGTCATGACGATCGGCGCCAACTGCCTCGGGCTCGTGGTGCTGACGCCGCTCGTCTCCCGGCGTTTCGTGCAGAAGCGCGGGCTCGTGCTCTCGATCGTGCAGGCGGCCAACGGGTTCGGCCGGGCCGGCTCGGTGCCGGTCGTGCAGTTCCTGATCTCCACGATCGGCTGGCGCCGCGCTTACCTGGTGCTGGCGGCGTTCATGGCGGTCGTGATCCTGCCGCTCGCGCGGGGCTTCCGCGCCGACGCTCCGGCCCAGCCTGCAGCGCCGCCGACGGGGGGAACGCCGCCCGCGCGGGAGACGGCCGGCCACGACTGGACGCTGCGCGAGGCAATGGCCACGCCCCACTTCTGGCTGCTCTTCCTCGTCTACCTGCTCACCGGGCTCGGGAGCTTCTTCGTCTCCCTGCATCAGCTCGCGTTCGCCGCCGACGTCGGCTTCGACACCCTGCACGCGGCGAGCATCCTGGGGATGGGCAGCTTCCTGTCGGTGGCGGGGACCATCTTCACGGGGACCATCTCCGACTACATTGGGCGGGAGGTCTCGGCCATCTTTGCCTACGGCATCTCGATCATCGGCGTGATCGCGGCGCTCTTCATCTCGAGCGCGGATCAGACGTGGCTGCTGTGGGTGCACGCCTGCTTCTTCGGCCTCACGTGGGGGGCGCGCGGCCCGATGATCACCGCCAAGACGGCCGATCTCTTCCAGGGCCGCCACCTCGGCGCGATCCTCGGCGTGATCTCCATCGGCACCGGCATCGGCGCCGCGGTGGGCGCCTGGGCGAGCGGCCTGATCTTCGATCTGTCCGGCAGCTACCGGCTGGCGTTCATCCTGTCGATCGCGTCGTACCTGGCCGGCTGCGTCGCGTTCTGGTTCCTGCGGCGGCCCGCGCTGCCGCGAGCATGAGCGAAGGGGTGGTTGGGGCTACGGCCGCCCGGACCTCCAGATCCAGACCCGGGGAACGGCATATCGTTTCGCGTGGCAGGGAGTATGCGTGGAAGTCCGTGACCTGTCCGCCCGGAAGGGCTCGGACGCCAAGGGTGGCTCGATCAGCGCGTTCTCGAACGTCCTCAAAACGATCGGGGAAGGCCTGTCGACGGTGGCTCGCAAGCAGTAGATCGCCGGGCCGTCTCGGCCGGCTCCCTACAGCACGATCTCGTGCCCGAGCCCCCGCATGTCCATCTCGAACTCCAGCCCCTGGATGGGCGGGCGGCTCGGATACCAGTGCACGCCGTGGACCGCCGCCGGCCCCGCGGCGCGCAGGATCTCCTCCTCCACGATGCCGTGGATCGGCTGAGCCGTGTAGACGTCGATGCGGGTGATGCGGTTCCAGGCGCCGCCGAGCGCGCGCATGCGGTCCTGCATGATGCCCAGGACGAAGCGCGCCTTCTCGCGCATGGCGGCGGGCGTGGTCTCGCCGTGGCGCACGATCCCCTCGGCGCCGCGCGCGCGCTCGCGCATCTCGCCGGCGCCGGCGACCACGAAGGTGGGGGCCGGCGTAGGTTCCGCCACCGTGTAGTCGAACGCGTAGAGCACCGGCTCGGTGGGCGCGCCGACCACCGGTGCCACGTTGGTGCGGGGGATCGGGTTGTCGCCCTCGACGAGGATCTTCCACTCGTCGAGCAACGCGCGGTAGCCCTGGTTGAAGTTGTCGAAGCCGTCGAAGGTGTACGGTTCCGGGCTGCGCAGCATGATGCCGCACAGCGCCTGGCGCGGCCGTCCGATTTCTTTCAGATGGCGATCGATGCGCGCAAAGCCCTCGCGCCAGGGCACCGGCGCGGCCAGCGTGGCGTGGATGATCTCCCAGCCCTGCATGGCGACGACACCCGACGAGAACGCGGGGATGCCCGGCAGGAACCGATAGCCGCCGGCCGGGACGTCACGAAGCAAGCTCCACCTCCGCGCTCATGGCGATCGTGCCCTCCGGCGTCACCGCCCACAGCTCGGCGCCGCGGCCGTCCGCGGTGGGGCGGCCGCGCAGCTCGAAGGGCGCGGTGTCGAACAGGGGCGCGCGCGCCTGGGTGACGTACGACTTGATCGTGCGGCCGGGGTGGCAGTCGCGCGCGAAGTCGATCAGCAGCGTCGTAGTCAGCGGCCCGTGCACGACCAGGCCGGGGTACCCCTCGGTCTCCGTGGCCCACTTCAGATCGTAGTGGATGCGGTGGCTGTTGAACGTGAGCGCGGAGAAGCGGAACAGCAGCACGGGGTCGGGAGCGATGCGCTTGCGCCAGGGCACCTCGGCCGGCGCGGGATCGCGGCGGGGAGCCTGGTTGCGCTCGCCGGCTTTCACTTCCTCGCGGAACACGGTGCGGCGCTCGTCCTCCAGGGCCAGGCCGTCGGCGCCGAACACGCGGTTGACGACGGTCGCGAAGACCAGCGTGCCGGTGCCGCCGCTCTTGAGGCTCATGTCGGCCAGCGTGGTCTCGCGGCGGACGCTCTCGCCCAGGCGCAGCGGGCGATGCAAGCGCACGCGCTCGCCGGCGAACATGCGGCGGGGCATGGGCATTGGCGGCACCACGCCGGCGTCACGTGGGCTGCCGTCGGGGCGCAGCTCGGCCGGGCCGTACTGCGGCAGGAAGTAGAGCGTCAGCCACGTGGGCGGCAGCGGGTCGCCCTCCTTCATCGGCGGATCGGGCCGCGCGAACGCCAGCCGGAGCAGGTTGGCGGGGCCCGGGTGCAGGACGTCGGTCGCCGTCTGGGTGCGGCCGATGTGCTTCTTGAGCTCTTCGAGGTTGAGTGTCGTCGTCATTGCGCTTTCTCCGCGAGGAACCCCCTCACGATCTTGAGAAACTCGTCGAGCCGGTCGTGGTGCAGCCAGTGCCCGGCGCCCTCGAGGCCGACGACGCGTGCGTCGGTGAAGAGCGCGGCGCGGCCGTCGGCCGCCGGGTCGCCGGCCCAGCGGCTCTCCTTGCCGTAGAGCAGCAGCGTGGGGCAGGTGATCCGCCCCCACAGCAGCTTCACGTCGCGGCCCGCCATGTCGTAGGGCGGGAACGCGCGCACGTAGTTGTCGAACTTCCAGGAGTACGTCCCGTCCTCGTTCTGGTTGACGCCGTGCTCGGTCAGATGTCGCGCTTGCTCGATCGTCAGATGAGGATTCTCTTCTTGCATTCGCTTGAATGCTTCTTCAATGGACGCGTAGCGTCGCGGCAGGCGGCCGGAGAGCATGCGCTGCTCGCGGATCCACGCGTCCAGGCGGTCGGCGATCGTCTTGGCGCGGTACTCGGCCAGCCGCGAGGGCGGCGGGCCCAGTCCTTCGACGGCGACCAGCCGCGCGACCGTCGCCGGGTAGACGCCGGCGTAGCGCAGCGAGATGACGCCGCCCAGCGAGTGGGCCACGATCGTCACCGGGGCCAGTCGCTGCTGGTGGACGAGCTGGGCGAGGTCGTAGATGTAGCCGGCCATCGTGTAGTTGGCGTCGGTCGACCACTGGCTGTCGCCGTGGCCGCGCAGGTCCGGCGCGATGATGTGCCAGTCCGGGCGCAGCGCCTCGGCCACCCAGTCCCAGTTGCGGCAGTGGTCGCGCCCGCCGTGCACCAGCAGCAGCGGCGGCTTGCCGGGATTGCCCCAGTCCACGTAGTGCAGGCGCAGCCGCTGGGAAAAGAACGTGTGGGAGGTGGGGCCGGCTCCGGCGTCGGGCATCGCTGGCGTATGCTAGCATCCCGCGCGAGGCGAACGACGCTTCGGGAGGACTTCACCCATGGGAACGTTCCGGCTCTACACGGGCCCCGACGGGCAGGGGCGCATCGAGACGATCGACATCGAGAAGAAGAGCGACTGGCTCAAGGGGCTGCCGACCACGCAGATCTCGTTCAGCGTGTGGCCGGTGGGGCGCTTCCTCGACTGGCATCCCGCCCCGCGCCGCCAGTTCGTCGTCATCCTGTCCGGCCAGCTTGAGATCGGGCTGGGCGACGGCTCCAAGCACGTCTTCGGTCCCGGCGACGCGCGGCTCGTGGAGGACACGACCGGCCAGGGCCACACCACGCGGGTCGTCAGCCAGGTGCCCGTGGTGACCGCGACCATTCCGCTCGCCCAACAGTGAGGTGACAGCCATGGCCACCAGGATCCTCTTCGCGCCCAAGCAGCCCCCCGTGATCCTCGACATCGCGCGCTCGATGACGCCGGCCGGCTTCGAGCTGGTCGTGGCCGACCCCGGCACGCCGGAGTTCATCCAGGCCGCCGCCGACGCCCAGTACTACCTGGGCCTGGCCCGGCACATGGGCGGCGAATTCTTCCGCTCGGCGCCCAATCTGAAGCTGGTCCAGCTCCTGAGCGCCGGCTACGACCACGTCGACGTCGAGGCGGCCCGCAAGGCCAAGGTGCCGGTGGCCAACAACGGCGGGGCCAACGCCATCGCGGTGGCCGAGCACACGCTCATGCTGATGCTGGCCGTGCTCAAGCGCGTGGTGCTCTTCCACAACAGCGTGGTGGCCGGCAAGTGGCGGGTGGGCAGCCCGGCCGACGTGCGCGTCTACGAGCTGTCGGGCCGGCGGCTGGGCATCGTGGGGCTGGGCAACATCGGCAAGAAGGTGGCCCGCCGGGCCCACGGCTTCGACATGAAGGTCCAGTACTACGACATCCGGCGGCTGAGCGAGGCCGACGAGGACGCGCTCGGCGTGCGCTTCGCGCTGTTCGACGAGCTGCTGCGCACCTCCGACGTGGTGAGCCTGCACGTGCCGCTGGATGACTCCACGCGCAACATGATCGGCGCCCGCGAGCTGGGCCTGATGAAGGCCGAGGCGGTCATCGTCAATACCTGCCGCGGGCCGGTCATCGACGAGAGCGCGCTGCACGACGCGCTGAAGTCGGGGCGGATCGCCGGGGCGGGGCTGGACGTCATGGTGGAAGAGCCGCCCAAGCCCAACCACCCGCTCTTCTCGCTCCCCAACGTCACGCTCACGCCGCACTCGGCGGGACCGACGTGGGAGAACTGGGTGGCGCGCTTCCGCAACGGGTTCGACAACATCACGCGGGTGGCGGCCGGCCGCCCGGCCTCGTGGGTGATTCCCGAGCTGAACGACCTCGGCCGCTAACGAGGACCGCCACGGCTTCGCCGGGGCGGGGCCAAGCGTTGGGGGGTGTGGGGGGCCATCTCGGGGCCCCCCACGTCCACAAGCCTCAGGCCTTCTTGACGACCTTGTTGTAGACCATCTCGACGTTGAGGCCGATGCGGTCGCGATACTGACCGATCGGATACTTCGACATGCCCTTCTCGTACTTGGGTGCGAGCTGGTCGGCCACTTTCGCCTTCATCTCGTCGAGGGTGCCGCCGGCGGTGGCCGTCTGCTTCACGGCGGCGACGAGGTCGGTGAGGTAGCCGCGGAAGAACGTGAGGTGGCTCTTCGGTGCCGGCTCACCGTGGCCGCAGATGACGGTGGTGACGTCGAGCTTCTCCAGCGCGCCGACCGTCTGCGCCCAGTCTTCCGGGTAGCCGTCGTTCAGGAACGGCATCCAGTCGACCACGGCATCACCGGTCGCCACCACCTTCTCCTTCGGCAGGTAGATGAAGAGATCGCCGTCGGTGTGGGCGCGGCCGAGGATGTGCAGCTGGATCTCGCGGCCGCCCTCCATGAGGGTGGTCGTCGCCGACACGGTGCGCGTCGGCAGCGTCGGCTTCATCGCCTTCAGCTCGGCCAGGTACGCCTCGGCCTGGGCCAGGCTCGACTCCAGGCGCGCCTTGGTCTCGGGGTTGGGTGCAGCCGCGAGATCAGCCTTGATCTTGTCGATTTCGCCCGGCATCGAGGCGATCTGCTTGTCGACGAAGCCGACGCCGCCGTTCATCTGGTTGGGGTCGGACAGGCGCGCCTTCGTCCGGTCCGAGGCGATGATCTCGAGACCGGGGTTGCTCTGGGCGTAGACTTGGTTGCCCTGCCAGTGGTCCCAGTGGAAGTGCGAGTTGATGATCTTCTTCACGGGCTTCTTGGTGACGCCCTGGATGTCCTTGTAGAGGGACAGGGCCGCCGAGGGCTTGGAGTGCGTGTCGACGACCACGACCCCGTCGTTCGTCTCGATCACCGCGGCGTTGGAATTGACCTTGTACCGCGCGGCGGCGATGGCCGCCCACACCCCGTCACCGACCTTCTTGAGCTCGAAGGTGTCGGCCCCGGCCGTCTGCGCGTAGGCGCTGACGCCGCAGCAGAGCTCGTGAGGGTCCAGCGTGTAGACGGCTGCCGCAATCGAGGCCTGAGCCAGGAGCTGTCGTCGCGTCCATCCTTCGGCCATCGTCGTGCCTCCCTTTCAACACCGTTGGTTTCGAGGAGCGCCACGGGTTCCCCGGGGCGTTCCGAGCCGCCCGGGGGGTTTGGGGGCCGTCTCGTGGCCCCCAGGTCAGTCAATCCACGCGGAAGATGAGGTCGGGGGTCAGCTCCTTGATCTTCGTGCGCCCGCACAGCCCCATGTTGATGCGGATCTCGTCGCGCAGGATCTCGCACACGCGCGCCACACCGTCGGCGGCGTCGGCGGCCAGCCCCCACAGCATCGTGCGCCCGCACGCGACCACCGTGGCGCCGCGCGCCAGCCCCTTGATGACGTCGGTGCCGCGGTTGAAGCCACCGTCCACGACGATGTCGGCGCGCCCGGCCACCGCATCGGCGATGGCCGGCAGCGCCTCGATCGTCGACTGCGTCTGGTCGAGCTGGCGGCCGCCGTGGTTCGAGACCCAGATGAGCCGCACGCCCATGTCGACGGCGCGGCGGGCGTCGGCCACGGTCATGATGCCCTTGAGCCCGACCGGCAGCCGGGTGGTCTTGAGCAGCCACTCGACGTCGGACCAGGTGAGCTGCGACTGGAAGTCGGGCTGGGGCCCGCGCGGGTTGGGGGCGACCTCCATGGCCTTGCGCGGGCTGAAGCGGTGGAACACGTCGCGCTCGCGGCGGCTGTACATCTGCACGTCGACGGTGAGCGCCACGGCCTTGTAGCCGGACGACTCGACGCGGGCCAGCAGCTCACCCATCCAGCCGTGATCGCCGTGGGCGTAGAGCTGGAACATCTGCGGACCGCTGCCGGCCTTGGCGACGTCCTCGACCGGCCAGCCGGTGGCGCCGCTCAGCCACTGCAGCGTGTCGCCCTGGCCGGCGCCGCGCGCCATCTCGACGTCGCCCTCGGGATGGAAGAGGACGAGGCCGCCCATGGGCGCTACCGCCACCGGCCACGACAGCGGGATGCCCAGCAGGCTGGTGCGCAGGTCGATGTTGCGGACGTCGACCAGCACGTTCTGTTGGATGGCCAGCCGGTCGATGTGCCGCCGATTGCGGCGCTTGGTCGACTCGGTCTCGGCGGCGCCGTCCCCGAAGTTCCAGTGGTCGCGGGGCAGGCGCTGGTGCGCGGCACGGCGGATCTCCGGGAGCGTCACGAACTTGGGCACGGCGGGCGAGGGTGTCATGGCGCTGGTACTATACGCCAGGCACTCTGCGGGAGGGAGCCCCCATGAAGATCGCCGACGACGTCACCGAGTTGGTCGGTAACACCCCCCTCGTCCGGCTGCGCCGCGTGACCGCCGGCGCCCGGGCCGACGTCGTGGCCAAGCTGGAGTTCTACAGCCCGGCCCACAGCGTGAAGGATCGCATCGGCGTGTCGATGATCGACGCCGCCGAGCGGGCCGGCAAGATCACGAAGGACACGATCGTGCTGGAGCCGACCAGCGGCAACACCGGCATCGGCCTGGCGTTCGTGTGCGCGGCCCGCGGCTACAAGTGCACGCTGATCATGCCGGACACCATGAGCAAGGAGCGCCGCATGCTCCTGCGCGCCTACGGCGCCGAGCTGATCCTCACGCCGGGCAGCGAGGGCATGGTGGGCTGCATCAAGAAGGCCGAGGAGCTGGCCGCCGGCGACAAGCGCTACTTCATCCCGCAGCAGTTCCAGAACCCGGCCAACCCCGAGATCCACCGCACGACCACGGCCGAGGAGATCTGGCGCGACACCGACGGCCAGGCCGACATCCTCGTCTCCGGCATCGGCACCGGCGGCACCATCACCGGCGTGGGCGAGGTCCTCAAGGCGCGCAAGCCGTCGTTCCGCTGCGTGGCCGTCGAGCCCGACGCCTCAGCCGTGCTGTCGGGCGGCCCGAAGGGCCCGCATCCGATCCAGGGCATCGGCGCCGGCTTCATCCCCGACGTGCTGAACACGAAGATCTACGACGAGATCGTGCGCGTGAAGAACGACGATGCCTTCGCGATGGCCCGGCGGTCGGCGAAAGAGGAAGGGCTGCTGGTCGGCATCTCCTCGGGCGCGGCCATCTGGGCCGCCGTCGAGGTCGCCCGCCGGCCCGACAGCGCCGGCAAGCTGATCGTCGTCATCATCCCGTCGTTCGGCGAGCGCTACCTCAGCACGCCGCTGTTCGCCGACCTGGCCGATTGACTTGCTGTATATGGGGGGCCCCGAAATGGCCCCCCAAACCCCCCAACGCTCGGCACGCCCCGGCGGAGCCGTGGCGCGCCTCGATCATGCGTGTGCAGCGTGGGTCCCGAGATGGCCCCCAAGGCCCCAAACGCTCGGCACGCCCCGGCAGAGCCGTGGGTGCCTCGATCACGCGCTCGGCTGGGTCAGTCCTCGATCTCGCTCGGCGGTGCGAGTGCGGCCAGGGCGACGGGCTGAGTCACCGTGAGCTGCACCATGACGGATCGGTTTCCCGAGCGGGAAATCCGCGGGCTGGAGTTCCAGGTGGACGCGGTGAAGTAGAGGCCGAGACCCACGAGCACGAGGGCGGCGACGAGGGCGAGGCAGCGAGCACAGGCTGAAGTCATGTCGACGCAGCAGAGCAAGTGGCGAGCCAGGCCGCGTCCGCCGCGCGCGCTTCCGGGACGCTGAGATCATTGATGTTTTTGTGAGCGTTCTCTCGGCTTCGAACGTCGTGAAAAAGTTTTCGACAGGCCCGCCGATCGACAACCTCGGTGCACGGGGGGACTCGGCGGGGAAACAGTGCGAAGCCGAGGAGTTGAACGTGGATCGCGACCGTAAACTCCGCCGACGGGCCTTCAGCGCCGGGTGAGTGCCGGCTCGCCCCACGTGTAGTCGACCGCGACCTCGCACGCGCGCCCCTTGACGACATAGCGGGCGTGCGTGTCGGCGGAGACGGCGCCATGGGTGATCACGTCGAGCGGCAGCTTTCCGTCAGGCAGCGCCCGCACGCGCTTGTTGGTCGTGCCGCGAGCCTGCTGCAGCTCGACGACGACCGACTCGCCGGGTGTGAAGCCCTGCCCGGCCGCCAGGAAGCTCTCGCCCCGGCGCGAGACCAGCTCCAGCGAGAGACCGCACGGGCCCTGGCGCGCCGCGATCGGCCGGGGGACGACCTTGGCAAACGCCGTGATGGCCTGGTCCGCGGAGACGAGCGCGACTTCCCAGACGGCGCCGCGCGGATACGAGCCGGGGTCGAGGACGAGCTCCTCGATCCGGTGCGGCCGGCCGGCGTCGTCCAGCGCCTCCAGCACTCCCGTCTCGTTCACCCGGAATCCCGCGGCCACCTGCTGGAACGACTGGCCGAAGTCCTTCGTCCACACGCCGAACAGCACGCCGCGCGGCACGCCGGCCGTTGCCAGCCCATAAGTGGTCCGCGCTCCCGGGGACGGCTTCTCGACGAGCGTGAGCTGGATCCCGGGCGTGGCGCGTCGCGCATCGATCACGACCCCGCCGTGGCGCGCGGCGACGGGAACGGCGTACGCGCAGAAGACCAGGGCGAGACCCAGCGCGCGCCTGGCCGCCGTCACTGCAGCCTCACGAGCTTCGCCACCGAGGGTATGCCGCTCGTGTCCACGAGGAAGAGCATGTAGGTGCCGGGCGTGGCGATGTTGGCGTTGGCCGGCGTGTGCACGGTGAGCGTGGAGCCCGAGACCGTGAAGGCCAGCGGGACGAACCGCTGCTCTCTGTTGAAGGAGTGTGTGACGGAGCCCGGCTTGACGAGGGCGACAGACGCGATCCGCCCGGCGTCGGGCGACTGGACCGGCACCGTGGTGTTGTAGGCGGCCGTCGCCGGGGCGGTCGTGATGACCGGCCGGGCCCCCTTGAACAGATACGGCGGCGAGTAGATCTCGAGGCTCAGCTGATCCGTGGGATCGGGGCGGCCGAAGAAGCGCCCGCCGCCGCTCACCAACACCCGCGCATCCGGCAGCAGCAGCGCGATCGAGTGATAGAGGCGGGGCGTCTGCATGCGCGCCATCGTGGTCCACATCTGGGTGGCCGGCGACCACATCTCCGCATCGAGGACCGCGCCGTCGAGGTCGACGGGATCGGTCGTCACGCCCCCGCCGGTCGCCAGCACGTGGCCGTCGGGCAGGAGCGTGAGGTTGTGATAGCCGCGCGGGAACGCCATCGAGGCCGTCTCTGCCCAGGCCGGGGAGGGCTGCGTCATGTCCAGCGCGTAGGTCGTCGCCGCCGAGGGCACCGTCGGCAGGTCGGCGTCGTTGTGCGTGCCCGACTTCATGACCTGGCCCGGCAGGTACATGACCGCGCTGCCGCCGTCGACGGCGACCGGATCCACCACCGACCACGTCTGGGTGGCCACGTCGAGCACGTGGGTGACCATGATGCCTTCCGTCGAGCTGGCGGCCAGGACGTGTCCGTTCGGGAGGACGAACATGTGCGGGTAGAAGGGAATGTCGAGCAGCGCGTTCGAGAGCGACGTCCACGTATTGTTCGCCGGGTTGTAGATCTCGGGCAGATCGACGTTGCAGCCGGAGCAGCCGTCCTCGCCCGCGGTCACCAGGACCCGGCCGTCCGGCAGCGTGGTGGCGGTGGGATACCAGCGGGCCTGGCTCATCTGCGCCCGGGAGAGCCACGTACCCGTGGCCGGATCGAAGATGTTCGCGTCGGCCAGTCCCTGGTGGCTGCTGACGTGTCCACCCGCCACGAACACGCGGCCGTCGGGAAGCACGCAATGCCCGGAGCAGAAGATGTTGCTGTCGGCGCTCGCCGCCGTCGAGAAGGCGTTCGTGGCCGGATCCCACAGGTGGACGTCGCCGCCGTTGCCCAGGGCGTCCCAGACCAGCACCTTGCCGGTGTTCGGTCCAGAGCTCAGCAGGGTGGCGTGGACCGTCACGATGGGGGCGACAAACGGACCTTGCCACAGACCGAGGGCGGCCGGCGTGTTCGGCGCGACCGTGACCTGGACGGGCGCGCTGGTCTTCGTGTTGCCGGCGGCGTCGCGCGCCACCGCCGTGACGACGTGCTGACCCGTCGTGCCGGCGCTCGTGTCCCACGTGACCGTGTAGGGCGGGTCCGACAGCTCGTCACCGAGCGGGCTCCCGTCGACGCGGAACTGCACGCCGGTGACCCCGACGTTGTCGGAGGCGGTGGCCGAGACGGAGATCAGCCCGAAGACGGTGCCGCCGTTGCCGGGGGTGATCACGGCCACGCCGGGGGGCGTGATGTCGAGCGGCGGCGTTCCGATCGAGATCGGGCGCACCATGTCGGTCTGGATCTCCGCCACCGACAGCGCGCGGTTGTACACGCGCACCTCGTCGATCCGGCCGCGGAAGTACTGCTGCCCGAGGGGGCTGCCTCCGATGCGCAGCGCGCCCGTGGAGCTGATGATCGGCCCCGCTCCCGGCCGGCTCGCCACCTGGGTGCCGTTGACGTACAGCCGGAGGGTGGTGCCGTCGAAAGTCGCCGCCAGATGCGCCCAGGTGTCGAGCGCGAGCATCCGGGGGCCGTTCACCGCGTCCTCGGCGTGGCTCGCGGTGCGGTAGCGCGCGCTCGGGCGGCCGGTGGGCGAGCCGCCGAACAGCGCGTACGCCGGCTGGTCCCCCTGCTCCTTCAGCACGGTGGTCGTCCAGTGCGTCGGCGTCGCCGTCGGATAGACCCACGCCTCCACGGTCATGCCCGCCGTGAGCGCGAGCGAGGCACTGGGCGGCACCGTCACCATGCCGGCGCCGTGGAACAGCAGCGCACTGCCCAGCCGGCCCTGAGCGGTCCAGGTGACGCCACCGCCGCTCAGCGTGCCCGTGTTGTTGTTGCCGGAGAGATCCGTCACCGTCGGGCCGGCGCCCTCGTCGAAGGCATACGCCGCCACGAGACCGGGCTGCCCCGCACTCGTGGCCGTCGACGTACCGTCGCCGGCGCTGCTGACGGCGTCCGGCACCGGGCGCGGCGTCACGGTGGGCCCGGAGGGCGCGCCCGTCGGCGGAGCAGCGATGCGCATCGTCGGCAGAGACGGCGCGGCGAACATCACGGTCGGGCTCGTCGCATCCATGTTGTCGGAGGCGGCGCGCGCCGCCCCCGTCTCGGCTGGCCCTGGAACGTCGGCGGCGGACGCGATGGTGAGGGTCGCACGCGCCACGCGACCGGCGGCGTCCTGCGCCGTGACCGTGATGACGTTAGTGCCGGGCTGCAGGGGGACGGCGTCGATCCGCCAGTCGCTCGTGCCGCTGGCGATACCGGAGACGCCACGATCGCTCGCCCAGGTCACCTGCGTGACCCCGCCGGTCGCCGTGCCGCCCAGTGCGACAGCGCCCGAGGCAATCGCGTCGGTCGAGTCCGACGTCGGACTGGTGATCGTGACGCTGGGGATGGTCTCGGCGCTGGCGGCCGAGGGCACGGCGAGCTCGTCCAGCGTCTGAGCGCGAGCCCGATCACCGGCCAGACAGAGCGCGGTGACTGCGATGGCGATGATGACGGTCCCGAGCCGGGCAGGGGACAGACGAGCCGAGCGGCCTGACACGATCATGAGATGCACCCGGCGGGCCCGACGCCCGCCAGAAGATTGCCCGGGGCTACCCGCTCACCGTGAGCCGCGCACCGACTGCCCCCGCCCGATCGGCGCGCGGCACTGCCAGGTTACTTGATCAGCCCGTAGAACTTGCCGGCGTTCTCGCAGGTGATCTTGTGCGTCACCTCGGCCGGCAGGTGCCCGAACTGCTCGGCGATGTACTTCGAGGACTCCGGCCACACGCCGTCGGCGTGTGGATAATCGGAGCCCCACATGAGTGACTCGACGCCCATCTCGTCGATCAGCTTGCCGCCGATGCGATCGAACTGGAACGTCCCCTTGCACTGGCGCCGCCAGTAGTCGCTCGGCTTCATCTTCAAGCCGAGATCGCGGAAGCGATCCTCCCACTCGAAGTCCATGCGATCGAGCGCGTACGGGATCCAGCCGATGCCGCTCTCGCCGAACGAGATGCGCACGTTGGGATAGCGCTCGAGCACGGCGGCGCCGATGACGGCGGCCAGGATGTTGACCAGGTTCATCTGGAAGCCGGAGACCACCGTGAAGAACGCTGCGCGACGCGTCAGCCCCGTCGCCTTGTCCAGCTGGCTCGGCGGTACCGCCGGGAACGTGTGGAAGTGCAGCGGCAGGTTCACCTCGTGGATGGCCTTCCAGAGCGGCTCCCACATCGGATGCCACATGGGCTCCATGTCCCACGAGCACGACAGCTCCACGCCGCGCAGGCCCAGCTTCGCCACGCGATGGATCTCCTTCACCGCGGCGTCGATGTCCCCGTAGGGCAGGCAGGCCAGGCCGATGAAGCGAGCGGGATCGTGCTGGCAGAAATCGACGAGCCAGTCGTTGTAGATGCGGAACATCTCGTTCGCGGCGACCGGGTCGTTCAGCCGCGTCGCCGCGCCCAGGATGCCGAAGATGACCTCGGCGTCCACGCCGTCGCGCTCCATGTCCTTCGCGC
>JBGQLG010000107.1:0-18212 GCA_041499965.1 Methylomirabilia bacterium | reverse complement strand
CCGGCTTTTCCTCCATCGCTCTCTACGGCCGCCGCGCGTGCCAGCCGGTCGCCTGCTCGTAGGCGTGAGCCAGGCGGAGCACGGTGGCCTCGTCGAAGGGCCGGCCAACGATCTGAAGTCCGAGCGGGCGACCGTCGGCGACGGCACCGCAGGGCAGCGCGACGACCGGCAGGCCCAGCGCGTTGAAGGGACGCGTCAGCCGCGAGAAGCGTCCCATGCGCCGCACGATCTCGTCGACCGCGCCCGTGGTGACGGCGTCCAGCGCCGGCGGCGGCTCCGGGATGGTGGGCGCCAGCACGGCGTCGGTCTCGGCGAAGACCTCGGCCACGAACTCGCGGGCCAGGCGGGCGCGCAGGCGGCCGGCCTGCAGGTAGTCGTGAGCCGAGATGTGAAAGCCGATCTGAAGCCGGCTGCGCACGGCGGCCCCCAGCTCGTGCGGCCGGTCGCGGGCCACGCGCGCGTGGATGGTGGAGCTCTCCGAGCGAGCCAGGACGTTGGCGACGTCGCTGAGCACCGCCGGGTCGGGCAGCCGCATCGTCTGCACCCGGACACCGAGCGAGGCGAGCACGCCGGCGGCGGCCTCGACCGCGGTCCGCACCTCGGGGGCGACGCCGTCGAAGTAGTAGTTGTCGGGCACCACCACCCGGAGCCCGGCCGGCGGGCGCTCGAGCGCCGCCACCAGCGCGCCGACCGGACGCCGGCTGGATGTACCGTCGAGGGGATCGTGGCCCGCCACGATCTCGAGCATCAGCGCCGCATCGCGCACCGTGCGTGTCATCGGCCCCAGGTGGTCGAGGGACCACGACAGTGGCATGGCACCGGCCCGGCTCACCCGCCCGTAGGTCGGCTTGACGCCGACGATGCCGCAGCACGCCGCGGGCAGTCGGATCGAGCCACCGGTATCCGAGCCGAGCGCGCCGTAGGCGAGCCCGGCGGCCACGGCGGCCCCGGAGCCGCTGGACGAGCCGCCCGAGACGTGTCCGGCTTTCCACGGATTGTCGACGTTGCCGTGGTGCGGATTGTCGCCGAAGGGACCCAGCGCCAGCTCCGTCATGTTCAGCTTGCCGAGCGTGACGGCGCCGGCGGCGGTCAGGCGCGCCACGGCCGTGCACTCGATCTCGCTCGCGAAGTACTCCGCGGTCTTGGTGCCGCAGGAGGTCGGCAGCCCGGGGACGTGGCAGAGGTCCTTGTAGGCCAGCGGCACGCCGTGCAGCGGCCCCCGTGGACGCCCGGCCGCCAGCTCGCCGTCGAGCACGCGCGCCCGGGCCAGCGCTCCGTCGGCGTCGAGCGTGATGAACGCGCGCAGGCGCCCGTCCAGCCGCGCGATGCGATCGAGGCACGCGCGCGTCACCTCCACCGCCGAGAGCTGACGCGCCGCGATCGCCGCCGCCACCTCGGCCAGGGTGAGCTCAGTCACGGGGGGCTCCGGCCTCCAGCACGACGGCGAAGTTCGACGGCTCCTCGGGCAGGGCCAGGTCTCCGGCCGCGCGCTCGATGAAGCCGGCCAGGGCGGCGACGTCGCCCTGGACCTGCCGGTGACCGGGCGGATCCGCCTGGCTCATGACGGCTCGGATTCTAGCATCGCCACGATCGCTTGCTTTCGCCGACCGGCGTGCGCACCATTCCGGACATGCCTCACCACCCGGTCAGCCGTGCGCCCCAGGATGCCGTGGTGCTGACGGCGGCCGGGGCGCTGGTCTTCGTCCTGCTGACGGCGCTCGAGATCTTCAACCGCCTGGCCGTCTGGCTGCACACGCAGGAGCTGGTCGACGACCTCGTCAGCCTGGCCCTGGTGGTGATCAGCGGCGTCGCGATCTTCTCCTGGCGCCGGTGGCGCGAGCTGCAGGCCGCCCAGCGGGAGCTTCGCATGCTGTCGGGTGTCATACGCATCTGCGCCTGGTGTCGCAAGGCCCGCAACGGCACCGGCACCTGGGTGTCGCTCGAGGACTACGTCCGCGGCGAGTCCGATGCCAACCTCTCGCCGGACCTGTGCCCCGAGTGCCAGCGGCGCCTGCCCGCTCCGGGAGCTCGACGCAGCTTCTTCTGACCCCCACTGGTGACCGCACTGCGGCGTTGTTGTCCGAGCCGCAGCCGCAGGCAAGGCGAGTCTGCAATACCGTGAGCTGGTGCACACGACCCTCGGGCCCCGCGGGCGCGGGCCCGTCGGCCCTGCCCTGGAGCGGAGCAGCCCTGATGCCACACGGCCCGCGGCGCCCGGCGAGGCCCGGCGGCCGGGATCAACGAGCCAGCGCGATGCAGGCGACACCGGCCAGGACGATCGTCGCGCCGGCCAGGCGCGGCGCCAGCCGCCCCTCGCGCAGCCACAGGCTGCCGATCACGGCCGACAGCACGATCGACAGCTCGCGCGCGGCGACCACGTAGCCGGTCTTCGAGATCCGGAACGCGAACAGCACCAGCGTGTAGGCCAGCGCGCTCATCGTCGCCGCGAGCACGATCATCGGCCAGCCGCGCAGCTCGCGGCGGACGGCGTCCCGGCGCAGGCCGAGCAGCGGCAGTCCGAGCAGGGCGCAGCCCCCCTCCAGCAGCAGCATGTACGGCACCGGGTTGAGCCGGGCCACGCCCGCCTTGTCGACCAGCGAGTAGCCGGCGATCGTGAGGCCGGTGACGACGGGCCACAGCAGTGCGGCCGCGGGGGTCGGCGCCCGCGCGGTGCCGGGCAGCACGTGGAGCGCGGCAATGCCCGCCACGACCAGCACGATCCCGACACTGCCCAGCGGCGAGAGCCGCTCGTCGAGCAGCAGCAGCGCCACGATGGGCACCAGCGCCACGCCGAGCCCGCGGGCCACCGGATACACGAGCGAGTACGCGCCCGAGGCGTAGGCGCGGCCGAGCGCGTAGAAGTACAGCGCGTGCAGCGCGATCGTGGCGAGCACGAACGGCACCGCCGCCGGCGAGAGCCCGCCCAGGACCAGGTGCCAGAGGCCCAACGGCAACAGCACCGTGGTCGAGGCCAGCGTGGCCAGCCACAGGAACACCACCGGGTCGCTGCCGCGCTTGGCGATCGCGTTCCAGCCGGCGTGCAGGCCGGCCGCGCACAGGACGAGGCCGAGCGCCGCGAGGCTCACTCGCGGCTCAGCATCCCAGCTCGGCCAGACACTCCGCGAAGGCCGTGACGACGGCCTGCATGTCCTTGGGGGTGAGCGTGCCCATGTTGGAGACGCGGAAGGCGTACGTGCGGATGTCCCCCTGCCCAGCGTAGATGACGTAGCCACGGCGCTTCATCGCGTCGTGCAGGGCGTCGTAGCCGAGACCGGGTCGGAGGCGAAAGGTGGTGAGGATCTGCGAGCGCGCCCCCTCCGCCACCAGGACGTCGAAGCCGAGCGCGGCCATCCCGAGGCGCAGCACGCGACAGTTTTCGCCGTAGCGCGCGATGCGGGCGCCGACGCCTTCCTCCTCCAGCTCGACCAGCGCCTCCCGCATGGCGTGCAGCACCTGCACGGCCGGCGTGAACGGCGTGTTGTCCTGCTCCTGGGTGCTCCAGTGGCTGAGCAGGTCTAGGTACACGCTGCGCGCCGCGCGGCCCTTCAGCGCCTGAAGCGCGGCGCGACGGGCCAGCACGAAGGAGATGCCGGGAATGCCCTGCAGGCACTTGTTGGCGCTGGCCGTCACGAAGTCGAACCCCTCGTGGCCAACGTCCAGCCGCTCGCCGAACAGGCTGCTCATCGCGTCCACGATCACCCGCCGGCCGGCGGCGGCGGCCACGTCGGCCACCGCCTCGACCGGGTTCAGCAGGCCCGTAGTCGTCTCGTGGTGGACCACGGCCACGTGGCTGATCTCCGGGTGCTCGCGCAGCGCCTGGGCGACGTCGGAGGGCGCCACCGGCGTGGTGACATCGTAGGTGAGCGCCTCGGTCGGAATGCGGTGGGCGCGGGCGATGCGCAGCATCCGCTCGCCGTAGACGCCGTTGCTGACGACGAGCAGGGCACGATCGTCGGGCACGGCCGAGGCCAGCGTGGCCTCCACCGCCGCCGTGCCCGAGCCGGTGAAGAGCACGGCCCCGAAGGCCGGGGCCCCGGCCATCCGCACCAGCCGCTCCCGGCACTCGCGCATCACCTCGAAGAACTCGGGCTCGCGGTGGCAGAGGTCGGGCATCAGCAGCGCCTGGCGCACGCGGGGGCTGGTGTTGGCCGGCCCCGGGTTCAGCAGGACCCACTCGCGCATCACACCGTCACCCGATTGAGCGCGACGTCGAAGATGTCGAAGTTCCGCAGCCGCCCGCCGGGCAAACCGGTCGTCCGTCGGTTCACCAGCAGCGGCACGCGCTGCTCGCTCAGACCCCCGTGCGAGCGCAACGGCGCGTCGAGACCCGACAGGTCGTGCCGGGTGGCGGCGGTGCCGAGCACGACGTGGCGTGTGGAGATGACGACGAGATCGCCCATGCGGTCGGGCGGCAGCTCGAAGCGCCGGCACGCCGCCTCCCGCTCCAGCACCACCTCCACGCCCGCCAGCGCGCCGAGCCGGCGGCCGACGGTGCCGGTGTCGGTGCCGGCCGGCAGGTACACGGTGGCGAACGACCCGAGCGCGCCGTGATGGACGACGTAGGGATCGGTGATCGGCAGGATCACCCGGGCTCGGCCGGCGCCGAGCCACTCGTCGAGGACGTCCTGCAGGTAGACGACCCCGGGCGCGCCGGCGGCGTCGGTCTTGGCGTTCATCCCGTGATCGGCGGTCAGCGCGATCGTCGCGCCGAGCGCCTGCAGCGTGCCGAGGTAGCCGTCCATCATCCGGTAGAAGGCGTCGGCCTCGGGCGTGCCCGGCGCGTGCTTGTGTTGCACGTAGTCGGTGGTCGAGAGGTACATGACGTCCGGCCGCACCGACTCCATCAGCTTGACGCCGGCGGCGAAGACGAACTCGCTCAGGGCCGCGCTGTACACGTCGGGCAGCGGCAGGCCGACCAGCCCCAGCGCGTCGTCGAGGCCGTGCTCGGCCATGGTCGTGCGATCGGCCTGCTCGGAGGAAAAGCAGATGCCGCGCATGCCGTGACCGAGCAGGCGCCGGAGCTTGTCCTTGGCGGTGACCACGGCCAGCGAGGCGCCGGCCCGCGCGAAGGCGGCCAGGATCGTGTCGGCCCGCAGGTACTTGGGGTCGTTCATCATCACTTCCACACCGGCGTCGCGGTCGTAGAAGTAGTTGCCGCAGATCCCGTGCACGCTCGGCGGCGCGCCGGTCACGATCGACAGGTTGTTCGGATTGGTGAACGTCGGTACCACCGCGTCCACCTCCAGCGCGGTCCCCTTCGCCACCACGTCGGCGAACCACGGCGCCCCGCCACTCTCGACGACCCGGGCCACGTACTCGGGCTCACAGCCATCCACGCACACGATCACCACCGGCCCATCCGGCCAGTGATACCCCCGCCCGTTCACCTCCACCCCGGCCTTGCTCACCCCGTCCTCCTCGGCACCGACGTGCCCGGTCTCCCGAACCATACCCCAAGGCCGCTCGAGACGGATCACGGCCCTTGAGCATGCCTGGTTTGTCTCTGGAGATCACCGGAGCGTTGTGAAGCCGGCAAAGTTTTTCCTAGCTGCCTGTAACTCCTACACGACGTTGGCTGGCTGCCACTCCGGCGTCAGTTCGTCGCCAGGAGCAGATCCGTGTGGACGAGGTCCCACGAGGCAGCACCGGCGTCGACGGTGCGCGACAGCGCCGTCGCGCACGCGCGACAGGAGATCTCGATGCAATAGCCACTCGCACCCGGCGGCGACAGGTGAATGCCCAGGACGCCACAGGAGCGATGCTGCCGTACGAACTTGCGGAGATCTGCCAGCACACCCATGTCTCCGGCTCCGAACTGCGACCGACGCCCAACGCGTCGATGCTTGAGGTGGACCACCACGCTTCGGGAATCGAGGAGGGTTCCCGTTCGTGCCGGGAGGCTCCAAGAACTGTACCAACGAGTGGAGAATCAGCGGGGCGGGCGTCGAGCAGCTCGGCAACCGCCGAGCACAGGGAGCGTGGCTCCACGGGCTTGGACAGATGGCGATCGTAGCCCGCGCGCAGGGCGTCGAGGCGATCAGATTCGCAGGCCAACGCGGAGAGTGCGATCGCGGGCACCCCGCCGCGTCAATCCCCGCGACCCGGTACATCCGCACGGCGAGCCGCTCAGAGGCGCGGTAGCCTCCCCAGCAGCTCGACGAGGTCCTCCGGATTGACCGGCTTGGTGGCGTAGGCGGTGAAGCCGGCGGCGATCGCCCGCTCGCGCACGTCCGGCCCGGCGTAGGCCGTCAGCGCCACCGCCGGCAGCGCGGCTCCCCGCGCGGCCCGCACCGCGGCGATCAGCGCGTAGCCGTCGGCGCCCGGCATGGCGAGGTCGCTCACCAGCACGTCCACCGTCGCGCGGGCCAGCACCTCCAGCGCCTCGGCAACACCGCCGGCCAGCAGCACCTCGGCGCCGCGCTCGCGCAGCACAAGGCCCAGCAGCTCGCGCGCATCACCGTGATCGTCGACGACCAGCACGTGCAGGCCGTCGAGGCGGACACCCGGACGGCCCTCGCGAGCCGGGGTCGGTCCGATGAAGGCACGACGATCGCGCACGGCGAGGATCGGCAGCTCGACGACGAACGTCGCCCCCTGCCCGCGCCCGCCACTCTCGGCCCGCACGTGGCCGCCGTGGGCCTCGACGAGCTGGCGCACGATGGCCAGGCCCAGTCCCAGCCCCTGGTGGGCGCGCGTGGTGGTGCTGTCGGCCTGCTGGAACGGCTCGAAGACGTGGGGTAGCACCGCGGGCTCGATGCCCTCGCCGCTGTCGGTGACGCTGAGCCGGGCGTCGACGCCGTACCGGGCCAGCCCCACCGCGATGCGGCCCTGGCGTGGCGTGAACTTCACGGCGTTGGACAGCACGTTGGCCACGACCTGCTGCAGGCGCGTGGGATCGCCCAGGACCTCTCCGGCCAAGGGATCGAGGCTCACCTCGAGTGTCAGGGCCTTGGCCTCGACGTCACCGCGGATCGCCTCGATCGCCTCCTGGACCACCGGGACGAGGTCGAGCGGGTACTTTTCCAGCTCCAGCTTGCCGGCGATGATGCGCGAGACGTCGAGCAGGTCGTTGATGAGCTGGGCCTGCAGCCGCGCGTTGCGCTCGATGACGTCCAGGCCGTGACGCTTCTGCGCCTCGTCGAGCCGGGCATTGCGCAGCATGCGGAGCCAGCCCATCATCGCGTTCAGCGGCGTGCGCAGCTCGTGCGACAGCGTGGCCAGGAAGTGGTCCTTGGCGCGATTGGCCGCGTGGGCCTCGGCCCGGGCCGCCCGCTCGGCGGCGAACAGGCGGCTGTTGCGGATGGCGATGGCCGCGTGGTCGGCCAGGCGCTGGCCGACGACCTCGTCGTGCTCGGTGAACGGCGCGACGCGCCGGCGGCTCACGTAGATGAGCCCCTCCACCTTATCCTCGCCCCAGATCGGCACGACGAGCCCCGAGCGGATCTCCTCGAGATCGACCACGCCCCGATGATCGGCGTGCGCGCGCGGATCCTCGCGGACGTCGACGGTACGGACCGGACGGCCGCTCGCCAACACCAGGCCGCCGAGCCCCTTGCCCGGCGCCATCCGCAGGTCGGTGTCGACGGGCAGGCGCGAGCCCACGCCCAACCGCAGGCGCAGCGCGTCGCTGCCGGGCTCGCTCAGCGCGATGTGAGTGACGTCGCCGGCGCACAGCGCAGTCGCCGCCTCCGCCACCTGCTGCAGGACGTGGTCGAGGTCGAGCGAGCGGTTGATCTCCACGGCCAGGGCCGCCACGACCTCGGACTCGCGCCGCCGCAGCGTGGCCTCCTCGTAGAGGCGCGCGTTGTCCACCGCAACCGCCGCCTGGTCGGCGAATGTCTGCAGCATGTCGGCCTCGGAGGCGCTGAACCGCCGCCCGCCCCGGTCCGCCACCGACAGGGCGCCGATGATCTGGCCCTTCACCCGGAGCGGCACCGCCAGCACCGCCGCGTCGCCGGCCGCCACCATCCCTCGCCGCACGTCGTCGGCGATCCGCAGGCGCGGGTCGGTGAGCGCGTCGTCGGTCCAGGCCGCCCGGCCCTCGGCCACGGCCAGGCCCGAGACCGAGGCGGCGCCGCCGGCCAGCGCGTGGCCGGGCCGGAAGGACTCCCGCATGGCGCCGGCGAACGCCACGCCGACCAGGGAGCCGTCGAGCGCGAGCAGGCGAAGCGCGGCGGCGTGAACGGCGAACGAGCCGAGGACGACCTCCACGACGCGCGCACCCACGTCATCGATGTTCAGCGTCTCCGTGAACGAGCGCGCGATACCGGCCAGCTCCTCGGCGATGCGCCGCCGCTCATCCGCCTCGGCCCGCGCGCTCTGCTCGCGACCCAGCAGCCCCAGCCGCTCGGCCTCGGCACGCCGGCGATCCCACACCAGCGTGGCCACCGGCAGGAGCGTGACGCCCATCGTCACCAGAAAGCCCTGCAGCAGCAGGAGCGACTCGTTGGGCGTGCCGACCGCGAACGCGCCGACCCCGCGCAGCGTGCCGGCGGTGGCCAGGCCGGCCAGGAGCAGGAGCGCGGTCGCCGTCTCACGCGGCCCGAACCGGAACGCGGCCCACAGCAGCACCGGGATGGACGCGAAGGCCAGCGGGTACGTCTTGCTCGCGAACGGCGTCGCGCCGCCGAACACCGCGTGTGAAACGACGATCAGGCCCCCGAGCAGCGCCGCCGCCTCGACCGGGCGATCACCGAGGGCGCCACGCCCGCGGTGTCGGTGCCACAGCAGCACCACCGGCGCGACGATGACGTCGCCCGCCACGTCGCCGAGCCACCACGTCGTCCAGATGGCGGCGTAGGCCGACCACGAGGCGTAGCCGGCCAGCGCAAGCGTCGTCACGCCGATCGTCGCGCTCACCGCCGCGCTCGGCAGCGCGCCGGCCACCAGGAACCGGAAGGCGTCCGAGGCGCGCTCGAACGCGCGCGGCCCGCCGGCGAAGCGGGCCACCAGCCAGGCGCCCGCGAACCCCTCCAGCGTGTTGCCGGCCGCGATGCCCGCCGAGGTCAGCAGCGAGCCGGCGGTCGTCACGTTGACGAGAAATGCGGCCGCGAAGATGACGGGCCAGACGCGGGAGCCGAAGAGGAGGAACGCGGCCAGCGCCACGCCAGCCGGGGGCCACACCGGGCTGGCGCTGGCGTGAACGAAGGCGAAGTAGTGCAGGCCGAGCTTGCCGCTCAGGGCGTAGACAGCGCCGATCGCGATCAGGGCGCCGGCCCGGCGCACGCGCCTAGACTTCGTTCTCCCAGACCTGCTCGAGCCGCTGGCGGCGCCGCAGCAGCCGCAGCGCGCCATCCGGCTCCCGCATGATCTCGGGGGCCTGCGGGTAGGAGTTGTAGTTGATCGTCGACATCGCCGCGCAGTAGGCGCCGGCGCCCCCCACGATCACCAGGTCGCCGATGCGCGGCCGCCGCACGCGGCGGGGCGCCAGCGCCTCGGGGTCGCCGGGGGCCGGCGTAAGGATGTCGCCCGACTCGCAGCACGGTCCCACGAACACGACGTCGGCGTCCTCGTCCGCGTCGCCCAGGACCTCGATCGGGTGCTGGGCGCCGTAGAGCGAGGGCCGCGTCACCTCCGGCATGCCGGTGTCGAGCTTGGCGAACACGTAGCCGTCCCGCCCGGTGTCCACGACGTCGACGCAGGTGGCAACGACGACGCCGCCGTTGGCGACGAGGTACGTCCCCGGCTCGATCTCCAGGTGCAGCGACCGGCCGTCCCGGTCGCGGAAGGCCGACAGCTCGGCGCGCACGTGGGCGCCGACGTCGGCCAGGTCCGTCGAAGGCTCGCCCGGCATCCGGCCGACCTTGAAGCCGCCGCCCAGGTTGATCCGCTGGACGTCGGGGAGCTTGGCCGCGAGGTCGAGCGTCATCCGCGTGCAGCGCTTCCACACCTCGGGGTCGGTGCCGGAGCCCACGTGGCTGTGCAGCCGCGTGATGCGCAGGTCGTAGCGCTCGGCGACGGTCTGCACCTCGCCGAGGTACGCGTGCCAGATGCCGAAGCTCGAGGCGGGCCCGCCGGTGTTGGTGCGGTTGGTCGAACCGGTGCCGAGCCCGGGGTTCATCCGGACCGACACGTCGCGGCCACGAGCGAGCCGGCCGTACGCCTCGAGCTGATGCAGCGAGCACGCGTTGTAGAGGACGCCCCGCGCGAGGTGCTCGGCCAGCCGCGGCGAGGGCATCTGCGCGGTGAGCTGGATGGACGCCGGCGCGAAGCCCGCGCGCAGCGCCCGCTCGACCTCGTAGTCGCTGGAGGCGTCGACGTGCAGCCCCAGATCGCGGAACAGCGTCAGCAGGCCGCGGCTGGGATTGGCCTTCATCGCGTAGCGCAGCGTGAAGCCGAACGGCGCCGGGAACGCGAGCGCCCGGCGGGCGGCCGCCTCGAGCGCTTCACGGTCGTAGACGTAGCTCGGGGTGCCGAAGCGCTCGCGCACCGCGGCGGCTTGCTGGCGGGTCAGGGCGGGCATGTCGCAGAGATTGGCAGACCTCGGCGCCGGATGCAACCGCGCGGCGCCGCGCTCAGGCGCGCGCGGCGAAGATTCGCGCCTTGAGACGGCGCGGGACCCACACCGCCAGCAGGCGAGCGGCACGGGCCAGGCGCTCGAGCGAGTCGGGCGAGCCGGGCCAGTACTTGAGCACGAGGCCGCGGTCGACCCAGTTCAGGATGCCGTCGACCAGCAGTGCGGCCACCAGCGCGTCGTCGAGGTAGCCGATCACGGGGACGAAATCCGGAATGAGGTCGATCGGGCTGGCCAGGTACACCATGGCGGCGGCCAGCGCGAGCTTGGCCGCGCGGGGCAGCAGCGGATCGCCGACCAGCCGGGCGAGGAGCCGCACCAACTGGGGGAGCGCTTGCAGCAGTTGCCTCATTCGAGGCTCTCGGCCACCAGCTCGCTGATGTCCTTGACCGCGAGCGTGTCCTCCGCCTCCTTCACCTTGCGGCCGAGGTCGACCATGGCCAGGCAGAAGGGACACGCGGTGGCCACGACGCTGGCGCCGGTCTCCAGCAGCTCCTCGGTGCGGATGATGTTGACCCGCTTCTCGGACTTCACCTCCATCCACATGTGGCCGCCGCCGCCGCCGCAGCACAGCCCGCGCTCCCGGGCCCGGGGCGGGTCGACCACGCGCAGCCCCGGCACCGCGGCGGCCGCACTGCGCGGCGCCTCCATGATGCCGTTGTAGCGGCCGAGGTAGCAGGAGTCGTGGAAGACGACGGTGCCGGCCAGCGGCTTGATCGGCTTGATGCGGCCGCCGCGCACCAGCTCGTCGATCACCTGCGAATGGTGGAGGACCTCATAGGTGCCGCCGAACTGCGGGAACTCGTTCTTGATCGTGTTGAAGCAGTGCGGGCAGTGCGTGATGACCTTCCGGAACTTGTACCGGTTCATCGCCTCGACGTTCTCGGCCTGCAGCGTCTGGTAGAGATACTCCTCGCCGAGCCGGCGGGCCACCTCGCCGTGGCAGCGCTCCTCCTGCATGACCGCGAAGGACACGCCGGCCTTCTTCAAGATGGCCACCACCGAGCGGGCGATGGCCTGGTTACGCTTGTCGTAGGAGGCCGAGCAGCCGACCCAGTAGAGGTACTCGACCTCCTTGTCCGGCTCCAGCACCGGCACCTCCAGCCCGTCGGCCCAGGCCAGGCGCTCGGCCGCCGGCAGGCCCCAGGGGTTGCCGGCCCGCTGGATATTCTGCAGCGACTGCGGCGCCGTGGACGGCAGCGTGCCCTCGGACAGCGCCAGGAAGCGCCGGAGGTCGACGATAGTGTCGACGATGTCGATGAAGGCCGGGCATTCCTCGACGCACGCCATGCAGGTGGTGCACGCCCACAGCTCCTCGGGCTTGATCAGCTCGCCGTGGATCGGCCCCGGCCGCTGGCCGTGCATGTGCTGCTTGAGCTTGACGATGATCTGCTTGGGGCTGAGCGCGGTGCCGGAGAGATAGGCCGGGCAGGCGTCCTGGCAGCGGCCGCACTCCACGCAGGCGTCGAAGTCGAGCCGGCGCTTCCACGAGAATTCCTCGAGCCGGGAGACGCCGAGGGTCTCCGCCTCCTCGATGTTCTCGATCTTGCGGATCTCCCCGCGCGGCCCGAGCTTGGAGAAGAAGATGTTGAGCGGCGTCGTGACCAGGTGGATGAAGTACGAGCGGGGGACGATCGCGATGAAGACGAGCGAGATCGCCGCGTGGAAGAGCCACACGCCGAGATGGGTGGACCGCAGCGCGCCCTCGCTCAGGCCCGCCCCCAGCATCGCCTGCCCCAGCGCCCAGCCGACCGGCGACCACATCGCCCACCACGGCTTGACCACGGCCAGCCGGCACGCCTCCATCACGAAGCCGGTGGCGTTGATCACGAACAGCAGGGCCAGGACGTTGGCGAAGCGGGCGGTGGGATCGGTGCGGCGCGGGCGCAGCACGAAGCGCCGCCAGACGGCCATGCCGAGCCCGATCACGAAGAAGAGCCCGAACAGGTCGAGCACCATCTCGTAGACCAGGTAGAAGTCGCCCTTGAGCAGCTTGTAGCCGAAGAGCGGCAGCGTGAGGTCGTAGTCGATCGTCGCCAGCGCGGTGCCCATGAACAGCGCCAGGAAGCCCCAGAACATGATCGCGTGCATCACGCCGGGATAGGCCTGCGAGAGCACGCGGGCCTGGCCGAGCGCGTGCACGAGCACGAGTCTCACGCGCCGGGGGACGTGATCGAAGCGCTGCTCGGAACCGCCGGCGCGCCAGAGCTGCACGCGCTGCCAGAGCCCCCACGCGAAGAGCGCCATCGCCACGGCGCCGCCCACGTAGAGGAGGATGTGGGCCCAGCCGGGAATGTTCCAGAAGGTGTCACGGAACGGCACCGCCGCCGTCGTCATGAGGGCTCCAACGATACCATGGGCAACAGCGCGGCCACCGCCGAGTACGGATCGATCGCGCCCGCCTCCACCTCGTCGAACTTGGCGCGCAGGGCGCCGCCGGCCAGGCCGCGCGCCACCCGACCGCGGAACTCCTCGACGAGCAGCGCTTCCAGCTCGGCGCGCAGCCGCCGGCGCCGGCGGGCGGCCAGCGCGCCGCCGGCGGTGAGCGCCGCCCGATGGCGGCCGATCTCGGCCAGCAGCTCGGCGATGCCGACGTCGGCCTGGGCCTGGCAGGACAGCACCGGGATCTCCCAGTCGATGTCCTTGGGCGTGCTCGTGCTGCTGTAGTGCAGGTGCGCGGCGAACTTCAGCTCGGCCATCAGCGCCGGCGCGCCGGCGCGATCGGCCTTGTTGACCAAGAAGACGTCGGCCGCTTCCAGCAGGCCCGCCTTCATCGTCTGGATGGCGTCGCCCGACTCCGGCACCAGCACGACCACGGTGGTGTCGGCGAGCTTCATGATGTCGAGCTCGGTCTGGCCCACGCCGACCGTTTCGACGAGCACCCAGTCGTGGCCGAACGCGAGCAGGAGCTTGAGCACCTCGCCGGTGGCCCGGGACAGGCCGCCCAGCGAGCCGCGCGTGGCCATCGAGCGGATGAACACGCCGGCATCGAGCGCGTGGGCCTGCATGCGGATGCGATCGCCGAGCACGGCCCCCCCCGTGAACGGGCTGGAGGGATCGACGGCGACGATGCCGACCGTGGCGCCGGTCGCCCGCAGATGCGCCGTCAGTCGATCGACGACGGTCGACTTCCCCGCCCCCGGCGGTCCCGTGATCCCGACCACGTAGCCGCCGGCCGTCCGACCGTGCACCGCCTTCATGATCGCCGGCACCGCGCTCGTGCGGTTCTCGGCGTGCGTGATGAGTCGGGCCAGCGCCAGCCGATCGCCCCCGAGCATCCGCTCGACGAGCGCCCCCGGATCAGAAGTACGCGCAGGAAGATCACCGGCCATGACATCGAGCCAGCGGATTGTAGCATTCAGGCAAACCCACTCGGCCACGCGCGCAGTCGCGCCGGTTGGACTCGCCCGCCGTCACACAGGCTGGCCCCGCGCCCAGTCGCGCCGGTTGGACTCGCCCGCCGTCACACCTCACGCGAATGGGGGGTTCAAAGGGGGGGCCAGAGCCCCCCCTTTGTCTAACAGACAAGGCCCCCCAGATTCACCCCGTGCGCGAGATCGCGGCTTGGAGCGGCGGCGAGACGCCGCCGCTCACGGGCAAAGACTGCAAGACGAGACCGGCGGGAGGATCCTCGCCGGTCTCTCGCCTACGGCTTGATGAACGTCAGATCGGTCTCGATCGCGATGTCGTTGGACAGCTTGAGGATCAAGAGCTGCGGGATCTGCATGCCGTGATCGGTGAACGTCGTGGCCAGCTTGGTGCGGACCTTGATGTTGTCCGAGGTGAACCCGAACCGCTTCTGCGCCTCCACCTGCTCCGGCGAGAGCTTGATGTACGTCACCGTGCCATCGGCGATGCGCTCCACCGGCTTCTGCTTGACGATGAGCATGCCGCGGATCTTGGCCGGGATCGGCTTGCCCGATTCCAGCGGACCCGCGATCTCCACGCTCTGGACGTCGAACGTGACCCAGCGGTTGGCCTCGACGTCGGTCTCGAGGTAGGGCTTGGCCCGCATGTCGGCATCGCGCTTGTCGACGCCGGTGCGGACGGTATTCATGTCGACCTTCACCGTGCCCTTGGCCCCCTGCGGCTTGGCGGGATCGACGTTGAGCTCGCCCACCAGGCCGGCGTCGGCCGTGTGGCCGACCACCGTCTCCAGCGGGGCGTCGGTCTTGAACGTGGCGTACGAGTACCGGGGCAGGAGCTTGAAGCTGATCGTCTGGGCGGCGGCCACGACCGGCACCGTCGCGAGGGCGACCACGGCGAGCCCGAGTACGAGAAGCTGTCGTCGCATCAAGGCACTCCTCCCTCGGCTATTGCTGCTTGGGCGGCACGCGGAAGGGCTGGTGGCAGGTCCCGCACGCCTGGCGGCCGAAGTCCTTCACGATGGCCTGGGTGGCCACGGTGTCGTTGGCCCGCGCGGCGTCACGCAGCTTCAGCGACATCGTCTCGAGGTTCTTGGCGGCGGCGTCGAACTCCGCGCGCTTCTGCCAGATCTCCGGCTTGGCGGCCGACTTCTCGGGATTCAGCGAGCCCTCCGGGAAGAGCGTGGGGATCTCCTTCGCGGTGGCCGCGAGCTTCTCGGCGTCCGGCGTCAGCGCCTGGATCTGGCCGGCCTTGGTCTTGTCCTGTATGTTCTTCCAGGCCGCACCCTGGTCCTTCATGAGTTTCTGTCGAGTCGCGATCGCCTCCTCGGCCGTCATCTTCTTGGCCATGCCGTCGCCGCTGGCGCAGCCGGCGAGAACGAGGGCGGTCAGGCTGCCGATCAGGGCGGTCGCACGCAGCATCGCTCGTGGGGTCATGTCGCCTCCTTGGTGAGTGCGCGGGGGCCTCGGGCCGACCCGCGGGTGCGCTACTTGCCGATCTTGTTGCGGACTGCCGGAATCGATTTCAGGTACTGGGCGATGGCCAGCCGGTCGGCCTGGGTGAGGTCCTTGTAGCCGGCCAGGGTGCCGTCGATCACCTCGCCCATGAGCCCGCCGGCCACGTCGCCGTCGGGCTTGTTGCCGGTCCCGAGATATTCGGCGATCTCCTCCACCGACCACTTGCCAATGCCCGTGTCCGGATCGGGCGTGACGTTGGGCATGGCTTGGTCCTCGGGGCCCTTCGGCGTGCCGGCCAGGAAGCGGCTGTTGTCGCTGGCCATCGTCATCGTGCGCGGGGTGTGGCATTCGCCGCAGTGGCCGACCGCCTTGACGAGGTACTCGCCCCGCGCCGGCCCGGAGGTCGGCGCCCTGGGCGGCGGCGTCTCCCGTGGCGCGAAGGCCGTGAGCCACGCCGGCAAGAACACGGACTCGAACAGCGGCACCGCGATCCGTTTGGCCTGATTGGCCCGGCTGACGGGCTTGGTGGTGCGCAGGAAGGCCACGATCGCCCGCAGATCCTCCTCGGCCATCCCGTTGAACACCGGGAAGGGATGCACCGGCAGCAACCGCTCGCCGTTGGGGCGCCGGCCCAGCCGAATCGCCGCGATGATCTGCTCGTCTGTCCATGTCCCGATGCCCGTCTGGCGATCCGGGGTGATGTTGCTCGAGTACACCGTGCCGAACGGGCCGTCGTAGCGGCGCCCGCCCGCGTTGATCGGCCCCTTGGGCACCGTGTGGCAGCCGCAGCCGCCGGTGGCGCCGAACATGTAGCGGCCGCGCGCGACCTCGGCCGGCGAAGCCGGAGTCCCCTGGGCAGCGGCCGCCGGGGCCCACGCCATCAACAGCCAGACGGCGAGTGCGGTGCCTAAGAGGTCGGACCGCATTGGCGGGTTAACGCCTCACCGGGCCGCCTGGTTCCCAGGCGAGGCCGACTGTGCGCTGAGAGCGATCTCCATCACGAGCGCGTCCTCCCCGGTGTCGTAGTAGTACCCATGCCGGCGACCCACGACGCGGAAGCCGAAGGAGTCGTAGAGGCGTAACGCGTGCCGGTTGCTTGGTCTGACCTCAAGAACGACGACCTTGAAGCCCCGACCCCGCCCGTCCTGCAGCACACTGCTGAGCAGTGACCGCGCCACCCCCTGCCGGCGGGCGTCGGGATGGACGGCGACGTTGGTGATGTGCACCTCGTCGGCCACCTCCCAGAGGCACAGATAGCCGACCACCCCGTCGTCGAGGCGGCCCACCCAGCAGCGGGCGACGCGGTTCTGCTGGATCTCGTACAGGAACGCGCCGCGGGACCAGGGCATCGTGAAGGACACCCGCTCGATGGCGAGGACTTCCTCCAGATCTTCCGGCCGCATCCGGTCAAGCGCGAGCGAGGACACGACGCTTCAGCTCCGCCTCGGAGGGACGCAGATAAAAGGGCGACAGCGCGGAGGCCTGCACAGTGTCGCCGTGGCGCAGGCGTTGCAGCCCGAGCGCGCCGACGCACGCGGGGGACGGCACGCGCCGCGGCGCCGGCACCGCCCGCGCGTGCGGCGAGTGGATGCCGGTGGCGCCGTCCCCCACAACGATGACCGGCTCGGTCAGCCGTTCGGCGAGCGCCGCCGGCGCCAGCGCCAGATACTCCCACTCGCGCCGCATGGCGCCGCCGTCCCAGCGGTAGAGCGAGGCGTAGACCTCGCCCTTGCGCGCGTCGAGCACCGGGCACACGGGCAGCGCCGCCCACGGCAGGGCGGCGGCCATCGCGTCGAGCGTGGGCACCGCGGCGATGGGTAGGCCGAGCGCGAGCGCCAGGCCCTTGACCGTGCTCACGGCGATCCGCAGGCCGGTGAAGGAGCCCGGCCCCACGGCGACGGCAAGGCCCTGCAGCATGCGGGGCGTCCACCGCGCGTCGGCCATCACGCGATCGATCGCGGACATCAGCCGCTCGGAGTGCGTGAGGCTGACGTCCAGCAGGTATTCGGCCACCAGCCGCTCGTCGTCGAGCAGCGACACCCCGCCGGCCAGCGAGGAGGTTTCCACCGCCAGGAGCCGCATACGGCGGGAGTCTAGCACGCGCCCATGCGATAATGCCGGCCAGGAGGGACGGATGAGCGCGGCTGCCCCCAAGAAGGATCCTGTCGCGGTCGAGGCCGAGGTCCGCGAGAAGATCCACCTCGAGATCCTCAAGCGGACGGGCGCGTATCACGCCAACGACCACGTGCTGCTGCCCTCCGGCCAGCACACCACCGAGTACATCGAAAAGACCCTGGTGACCACCGAGCCATCGTTCACCGAGGGCCTCGGCGGCGTCATCGCCAAGCATTTCGCCCCCTGGCCGGTCGACGTCGTGCTCTCCACCGGGCCCGGCGCCCTGATCCTCTCGCACTGCGTGGCCCGCGCGCATCCCTCGCGGCCTGTCGTGGTCTACGGGGCCAAAGGACTCGCACGGGGCAAGCGCCGGGTGACGCTCCCGGTCGAGTTCCAGCGCCTGATCCGTCCCGGCACTCGGGTGCTCCTGGTCGAGGACCTCGTCTCCAGCGGGACCACGATCAATCTGCTGATCGAGCTGGTAGAGCAGCTGGGTGCCCAGGTGGTCGGCGTCGGCTGCCTCTGGCGACGCACGTCGGTGGAGGTCGACGGCAAGCCCGTGTTCAGTTTGGTGAGTCGTGACTTCCCGACATACGACCCAGCCGAATGTCCCTTGTGTCGAAAAGGGGTGCCGCTCAACGAGGAGTTCGTCCATCGAGCCGGACATCGACGGCCGTCTTCGGTTCACGAGCCTAACGCTCCGTAATCGTAGCTGCTTCGGCGCTCTCTCGAGCGCTCCACCCACGGGGTTCCCCTCCGCT
>JBGQLG010000106.1:0-18575 GCA_041499965.1 Methylomirabilia bacterium | reverse complement strand
TAGTCGGCGTAGAGGTACGGCAGCTCGACCGCGTCCTTGATGGACTCGATCTGGTCGCCGAGGCCGCCGATATCGTCGTAGCCGATGTCCGGCACTTCCTCCAGCGACAGATCTTCGACCTCGCTCTTGGGCAGCTTCTCGAGGAGATAGCCGCTCCTGGCATCCATGAGGAGGTGATCGCCGATCTTGAGCCGGAGCTGGCGCAGCGGATCGGCGATGATGCCGACCTTCTCTTCATCCGCGCGCAGCGTGACGACGGCGCGCTCGGGATCGAGCTGCTCCTTGAGGATGACGACGTCGCCCTGCACCTCGTAGCCGGCCGCCTCGACGACGTTGAGCCCCTCGTTGAGGATCAGCTCCTGGCCGGGCTTGAGCGTCTCCACCTTGATGGCGGGGTGGATGTTGACCTTCACCTTGCGGCCCTGCGACAGGATGTTGACCGTGGCGTCCTCGTTCGGTGACAGGTACACGCCGTACGTCGACGGCGGCGCGCAGAGCTTGTCGACTTCTTCCTTCAGCGCGGTGATCTGCTCGCGCGCCTCGTAGAGCGCGTTGACGAGCTTCTCGTTCTGGTTGAACGCCTGCACGAGCTGGCGATTGGCCTCGCGCAGCTTGTTCTCGAGGACCATGAAGTCCTTCGGCGTGTCCTCGAGCTTCTTGCGCAGATGCACCGTCTCGGCCTCCAGCGAGCGTACGTACGCCTGCAGATCTTGCAGCTGGATTTCGTACTCCGTGAGGCGACGGCGCGTGCTCGAGTCCGACATCGACGCGGGAAGGAACTTCGAGAAGCCCTCGCGGCCCGGGCTACTCTTTTTGTCGAACTCCTTCATAGCCCATCCCTTCTCTCTTGACTCCTCATGCGCCGCTCGTGCCCGCGCTCTTCCATTGCTGGATGAGTATAGGCGGCGGTGAAAAAGAAAGTCAAGGTTGTCGGGTCCTTCGGAGGCGTTCACCGCCCCCCGATTCGCCCGGTTTCGATCCTGGATCACCCACGCCACGCGCCGCGGTCACCGCGTCGCGTCCGTCGTGCGAGGGAGGCAAGTTCCATACCGGACCTGACGCACGCCGGTTCGCCCTCGAAACGGGTGGCGTGCTCACCGGGTTCCACGTATAACGATGTCGATGCGCGTGTCAGCGGTGCTGTCCGCGTGTGCTCTTATCTTTGCGTGCCTCGGGTGCCCCGCAGATTCTTCGGCCCAGGGTAGGAAGGAACTGCGCGTCGGCATCCCCGGCGTGCCCGCCGCCATCGACCCCGCGTCGGCCCTCGAAGGGGCCACGCCGCTCATCGCCCGGCAGGTGTTCGACACGCTCGTGGCGTATCGCGAGGGCTCCACCGAGATCGAGCCGGCACTGGCGACACGGTGGGCGGTCTCTCGCGATGGATTGGTCTGGACATTCACGTTGCGCGAAGGCGTCCGCTTCCACGACGCCAGCTCGCTGAACGCCGCCGAGGTCGCGGCGAGCTTCCAGCGCCAGCTCGGTCCCGACGCTCCCGGCGAGGCGTGGCCGGCCCTGCTGCGCGGCCGGCCCGGCGTGATCAAGGATGTACGGGCCGCCGACGCGCGGAGCGTGCAGTTCGTGCTCAACCAGCCGTACGCGCCCCTGCTCACGGTGCTCGCCCATCCCGGTCTCGCCATCGCACGCGCCTCCGCGGGGCCCGACGGCACCGCGCGCCTCATCGGCAGCGGTCCCTATCGCATCGTGGATGCCGCGCCCGGCCGCGTCGCGGTCGAGGCCGTGCCCGGTTACTGGGGAGGACCGCCCAAGATGGAGCGGATCGTGTTCCTCGAGGTCGCCACCGACGAGAACGCCGAGGCGGAGTTCGACGCGCGGGCGCTCGACATCTGGTTCCCCGCCGGTCCGCCCCGGCGGATGGCCGGCGCCCTGTCGACGCCGGGGCTGCGCGTAGGGTATCTGGCGTTTCAGACCGAGAAGGAGCCGTTCTCCCGCAAGAAGATCCGCCACGCCGTGGCCGCCGCGCTGGACCCCGCGGTGCTCGGCGTCGCCCTCGACCCCGCCGCTGTTCCGCTGCCCTCCTTCCTGCCGGCCGGCGTCTGGGCCCGCCGCGAGGGCAGCCCCGTCCTGGGCGGCACCCGCGAGACGATTCGCACGCTGCTGGCCGATGGCTGGCCGAAGGGCCACAAGGCCACGATGCTCGCCTCGGACGATACGAGTGCCGTCAACGTGCCCCGGGTGGCCGCGAGCATCGAGGCCGCGCTGGGGGCCGCCGATATCCCGATCCAGGTACGCATCGAGGGCGCCGACAAGGTGCGCGCGGCACTCCAGGCCGGGGAGCACGAGATGGCCCTCGTCGAGACGATGGTGGTCGGCGGCGATCCCCACCTGTTCCTGTTCCCGCTTTCGACGAGCGAGAGCGCCTCGAAGGGGCCGCGCGCGCTGAACTATTCCTTCTATCGCAACCCGCGGTTGGACGACGTCCTCATGCGAGCCAGTCAACTCTCGTTCCGGCCGGAGCGCGCTCGGCTCTATCAGCGCGCCCAGGCGCTGCTGGCCGACGACCTGCCGTGGCTGCCCATCTACGTGCGTCTGCTGTGGGGTGTCGCCCGGCCCGAGGTGCGCAACCTCCGGCTGCATCCGACCGGTGTGCACCGGTTGCACAACGTGAGCCTCGAGGGCATTCCCGGACTGCTGCCGTAGCGGGCACGACGCCCGATTTTCGGGCGATGCGCCTGTCCCGTCATGCTCACGACTGCCGCAACACCCTGTCAACGCTCGTGTTTCACCTCTGGCGCCAGGGTTGCTATCTCTCTGCGCCATGGCAAGACAGACGACGGTTCGGCGGGAGCAGCATCAGGGCGCTGCGGTGGAGCCGCGGACCGCGACGGGCGGGCCCGCGGCTGGCAGCGTCGTCGCCCTGGTGCTCTTCGTGGTGGCGGTGGCGGCACTCGGTGAGGTGGTCGCCGACCGTGTCGCGACGAGGGTCGAGACGCCCCATCCCTCGAGCTGGGAGTCGGTGCAGCGCATCGGTGACGCGGCCCGGGCGCGGGGCGACGCGGCGGGGGCGCGCCGGGCCTATCTCACGGCGCTCTTCCGCGCGCGCGGCGAGCGCTCGCTCGTGGGCGTGCTGAGCGCCGCCGAGGGCTTCAAGGCGCTCGGCGATCGCGAGGTCGTCGAGCACGCGCTCCGGATCGCCGCCTCCCTCGGCCACGAGGGGGACGGCGCGGGCACCGGCCGGCGCCTGACGGCGCTGCGCGATCGGCTCGACGCCACCGACGCGCTGCCGATCGCGATTCACGCGCGCCGCTGAGCGCCCCGCGGCGTTGCGCCGCGGCGTATCCTCGTGCTAGAAAGGCCGGGACGCGCCCCCTTTCAGCCCGATGCCGTCGATCGCCGAGACCGCTACAGAGATGATCCAGTGGGTGTTCCCCGAGCATGCGGGCGCGCCCGGGCAGATCCACGGCGGGCGCATGATGCAGTGGATCACCCAGGCCGGCACGATGGCGGCCGGGCGGGTCGCCCACGGGACGGTCGTGCTCGGGGCCATGGACGACATCGACTTCCTGCACCCGGTGAAGGTCGGGCAGATCGCGATCCTCCGCGCCCAGGTCGAGTACGTCGGCACCTCGTCGCTGGAAGTCGGCGTGCGGGTGTGGGGCGAGGACGTGATGAGCGGCGCCCGCAGCGTCACGCTGAACTCCCACCTGGTCTTCGTCAGCGTCAACGACGACGCCAAGCCCCGGCCGGTGGTCGCCCGCATCGAGCCGCAGGGCGCCGAGGAGACGGCGCTGGTCGAGGCCGCGCGCGTTCGCCGCGAGCATCGGCTGGCCCGCTTCGCCGACCGCGCCCGGCGGGTGAGCGAGCTCGACGACGCCGGCGACGCGGACGTCTCCTGGCGCTTCGAGTCGGCGCGCTCGGTCCTGCCGGAGGACGCGCTCTTCGGGAGCATGATGTTCCCGGGCAAGATGCTGATGGAGCTCGACGAGGCCGGCGGCATCCTGTCGATGCGCTACTGCAAGGGCTTCGTCATGACGGCCTGCCTGGACGCGCTGGACTTCTACACCCCGATCTGGACGCACGAGGTGGTCACGTTCAAGGCCGGGCTCAACCACGTCGGGACCTCCTCCCTGGAGATCGGCGTCAAGGTGCTGGCCGAGAAGCCCTGGAGCGGCGAGGTCCGCCACGCCTGTACCGCGTTCCTCACCTACGTGCACCTGGGGTCCGACCTCCGGCCCCGGCCCTGCCGCCCGTTCACGCCGGGCACCGAGGCCGAGCGCCGTCGCTGGCAGTCCGCCCTGACGCGGCGCGCGCGGCGCCTGCAACGCGTGAAGCGCCTGAAGGCAACCCTCGCCAACGAATAGGGGACGACGATGTCTGGGCACTCCCGGTGGTCGCAGATCAAGCGCAAGAAGGGCAAGGCCGACGTGCAGCGCGGCAAGCTCTTCTCGAAGATCCTCCGCGAGATCACGGTCGCGGCCAAGAACGGCGGCGGTGATCCCAAGGGCAACATGCGGCTGAAGGCGGCCATCGAGACCGCCAAGGAAGTCAACATGCCGCAGGACAACATCAAGCGGGCCATCCAGAAGGGGACCGGCGAGCTGCCCGGCGAGTCGTGGGAGGAGATCACCTACGAGGGCTACGCGGCCGGCGGGGTGGCGGCGATGATCCAGGTTCTCACCGACAATCGCAACCGCACCGCGCCCGAGATCCGGCATACGTTCGAGAAGTTCGGCGGCAACATGGGCTCGTCCGGCGCGGTGGCCTGGATGTTCGACCGCAAGGGCGTCATCCTGGTCGACGCCGACAAGATCGGCGAGGACGATCTCATGGGCAAGGCGCTCGACGCCGGCGCCACCGACATGCGTCGCGCCGAAAAAGTTTTCGAGATCACGACGTCGCCTGCTGAAATGGACGCGGTGCGCGACGCGCTCGCCAAGGCGGGCGTGCCGATCCTCGAGGCCCAGGTGACGTACGTGCCGCAGTCGACGGTTCGGGTGGAGGGTCCGACGGCCACGTCGGTGGTGCGCCTGATCGAGGCGCTGGAGGAATTGGACGACGTCCAGCACGTATACGCCAACTACGACATCCCCGACGAGGTCCTCGAGGCCATCTCGGCTGCCTAGCCCCAGGGTCCTCGGGGTCGATCCCGGGCTCGTCGGGACGGGCTGGGCGCTGGTCGAGCCGGAGGCCGGTCGTGTCGGCGTCGTGGGGACGGGCGTCATCACCACCGGGGCCGACCTCGCCCTCGACGCCCGGGTGGAGCTCATCTACGCCGGCGTCGACCTCGTGCTGAAGACCCACGCCCCCGAGCTGCTCGTGCTGGAGGACCTGTACACGGAGTACAAGTTCCCGCGCACGGCGCTGCTGATGGCCCACGCCCGCGGCGTCATCTGCCTGGCCGCCCGCCAGCGCGACGTGGCGGTGCTGGCCATGGCCCCGGCCGAGGTCAAGCGCGTCATCACGGCCAACGGCGCCGCCTCCAAGGCCCAGATCCAGACGGGCGTGCAGCGGCTGCTGGGGCTGGCGGTGGCGCCGCGGCCCTCGCACATCGCCGACGCGCTGGCGCTGGCGCTCACCGGGTTCTCGCGGCGGGGGGGACGAATCGCATGATCGCCACGCTGACCGGCCGCCTCCGCCGCCGGGCCGAGGACCGCGTGGTGCTGGAGTGCGGCGGGATCGGCTACGAGGTCTTCCTGCCGCCGATCGCGCTGCGGGCGCTGGAGAGCGCCACCGCCGAGGGCGGCGACAAGGCCAGCGAGCTGCACCTGGTGATCTACTACCACGCCACCCGCGACCAGCCGCGCCCGGTTCTGATCGGCTTCACCTCCGATCTCGACAAGGAGTTCTTCGAGAAGCTGATCACCGTGAAGGACATCGGGCCGATGGTGGCGGCCCGCGCGCTGGCCTCGCCGGTCGCCGAGCTGGCGGCGGCCATCGCGCGCCAGGACGAGAAGTACCTGCGCGCGCTGCCCGGCATCGGGCCCCAGAAGGCCAAGAACATCGTGGCCCAGCTCCAGGCCAAGGTCGCCAAGTTCGCCCTGGCCCGCGAGGGCGCGGTGGTCGAGCCGGTCGGCGAGTCGGCCGCGCCGGTGGACGCCGACGGGCTGCGGGAGATGGTCTGGGAGGTCCTCGTCAAGCAGCTCGGGCACCGGCCGTCCGAGGCCTCGCAGCTCATCACCGACGCGCTGCGCCGCCGGGCCGTCGTGCGGACGCCGGAGGAGCTGTTCGACGAGATCTACCGCGGGCAGGCGGCGGCGAAGGCGAGGTCGTGAGCGTGACGGCCGAGGAGAGCGGGATGCTCAGCCGCGCGGCGGCGCCCGAGGAGGTCCAGTTCGAGCGCCAGCTCCGGCCGCGCACGTTCCAGGAGTACGTGGGCCAGGAGCAGGCGGTGGCCAGCCTCCGGGTGTCGGTGGAGGCGGCGCGCATGCGGGGCGAGTGCGTCGACCACGTGCTGCTGTACGGCCCGCCCGGCCTCGGCAAGACGACGCTGGCCGGCATCCTCGCCAACGAGATGGGCACGAATCTGGTGACGACGGCGGGCCCGGCCATCGAGCGCGGCGCCGATCTCATGGGCATCCTGACCAACCTCGGGGCCAACGACGTCATGTTCATCGACGAGGTCCACCGGCTGCCCCGGGCGGTCGAGGAGCTGCTGTACCCGGCCATGGAGGACTTCTCGGTCAACTTCGTCATCGACAAGGGCATGCACGCGCGCACGCTCAAGTACGCGCTGCGGCCCTTCACGCTGGTGGCGGCCACCACCCGACCCGGCATGCTGTCGGCGCCGCTGCGCGAGCGCTTCGGCATCTTCCACCACCTGGACTTCTACTCGGAGGTCGAGCTGACCCGCATCGTCACCCGCTCGGCGGCCATCCTGGACACGCGCATCGAGGCGGGCGGGGCGGAGGAGATCGCCCGGCGCGCGCGGGGCACGCCGCGCATCGTCAACCGGCTGCTGCGCCGCGTGCGCGACTACGCGCAGGTGAGCGGCGACGGGGTCGTCGACCAGGCCATCGCCCACGGCGCCCTCGACCGCGAGGGGGTCGACGCGCGCGGGCTCGACCGGCTGGACCGCCGCTTCCTCGGCGCCATCGTCGACGTGTACGGAGGCGGACCGGTGGGCATCGAGGCGGTCGCGGCCACCATCAACGACGACACCGAGACGCTGGCCGAGATCGTCGAGCCGTATCTCTTGAAGATCGGCTTCGTCGTCCGGGAGCCGCGCGGCCGTCGGGTCACCCGCGAGGGCTACGCGCACCTCGGCAAGCAGCCGCCGGCCGGGCCGGCCCCGGGACAGGGCGCGCTGTTTGAGTGACGACCCCGTGGTGGTGAACGACCTCGGCCGGACGCTGATCGTCATCGGGCTCGTGATCACCGTCGTCGGGATCGTCCTCGTCCTCGCCGGCCGCCTGCCCTGGCTCGGGCGGCTGCCCGGCGACATCTCGATCCAGCGCGGCCACTGGACCTTCTATGCCCCGCTCGGCACGTCCATCCTGCTCAGCCTCGCCCTCACGCTGATCTTCTGGCTGTTCGGGCGGCGCTGATGCGACCGGCCCGGATTCTGGGATTCGCGGCGGTCCTGGCGGTCGCGGTGGCGACCCCGGCCGTCGCCTCGGGCGTCATCCGCGTCGCATTGGTGGAGAACGCCCGCGCGGTCGAGCTGCGCGGGGCCGACATCGAGGTGACCGAGCTGGGCGTCTGCGTGCGCTGTGCGCCGGGGCCCCGCCGGTCCGTGCTGGTCCGGGCGACGCTCGCCGGCGACGGCGTGGAGGTGGACGGCGCCCGGGCGGCCGGCTTCCGGCTGCGCAGCGAGCGGCCCATCGCGCTGAACGGCCGCGAGTACACGGCGCCGATCGACATCATTCGCTCCGGGGACGGCCTGGCGGTGGTGAACGAGCTGCCGCTGGAGGACTACCTGGTCGGGGTGCTGCGGGCCGAGATCGGCGAGAAGTGGCCGCTGGAGGCTCTGCGGGCGCAGGCGATCGTGGCCCGCACCTACGCCGCCTATCACCGGACGATCGGCGGCGCCAAGCCGTACCACATCGTGGCGTCGACGGCGAACCAGCAGTACGCCGGGCGGGTGCCGCTGACCTCGCCGCTGTGGGGCGCCGTGCGGGAGACCGCCGGCCTGGTGCTGCTGTGGGAGGGCGATCTGTTCCCGGCCTTCTATCACACCGAGAGCGGCGGCTACACCGAGGACCCGCGCATGGTCTTCGCCGCGCGCAACATGCCCGGGCTCAAGCCCGTGCGCTGCGATTTCTCGGCGGGCTCGCCGCACTACTACTGGTCGCTCGACGTCAAGCTGACCGACCTCGCCGACATCCTGCGCCGCAACGAGGTCGGCGTCGGCGGTGTCATCGCCATCGACGTCAGCGAGCGCACGCCCTCGCTGCGGGCGGCCACCGTCACCGTGCACGGCACCGGGCGCAGCGTGCGGCTGCGCGGCAACGACTTCCGGCGCATGATCGGCTACGACACCTTCAAGTCGACGCTGTTCGCCGTCGCCGTCGACGCGCCGTGGGCCCGCTTCTCCGGGCGCGGCTACGGTCACGGCGTGGGTCTCTGCCAGTGGGGCGCCAAGGGGATGGCCGAGCAGGGCCACACCGCCCGCCAAATTCTAGAATTCTACTACCCGGGGACCGTCCTCACCACGCTCGACCGCCTCGCGCGGTGATCAGCTTCGCCGACTTCGAGAAGGTCGACATGCGGGTCGGCGTGGTCGTCGACGCCCAGGAATTTCCCGAGGCCCGACGCCCGGCCTACAAGCTCTGGATCGATTTCGGGGCCCTCGGCGTCAAGCGATCGAGCGCCCAGATCACCCACCACTACGGGGTGGCCGACCTGATGGGGCGCCGGGTGGTGGCGGTCGTCAACTTCCCGCCCAAGCAGATCGGCCCGTTCGTCTCCGAGGTGCTGGTGCTGGGCGCCTACAACGAGGGGGGAGAGGTGATCCTGCTGCAGCCCGACCACGCCGTCAGTCCGGGCTCGAAGATCGGCTGAGCCGGCAACGACGGGCGGTTACTCGCCGTCGCGGATCTGCTGGGCCAGGTAGTTGGCCTCGCCGGCCTGGGCGATGAGCGTGAGCTGGGCCTCGAGCCAGTTGGCATGCCCCTCTTCGCCCAGCAGGATGCGCTCGAGCAACTCGCGACTGCCGTTGTCGCCGAGGCTGCGGCAGAGCTCGATACCGGCGTTGAGCGCCTGCACGGCCGCCTTCTCGACGTCGAGATCCAGCCGGAGCTGCTCGGGGACCGTCTGACCGACGTTGATCTTGCCCAGCCGCTGCAGGTTGGGCACGCCCTCCAGGTAGAGGATGCGCGCGATGAGCGCGTCGGCGTGCTTCATCTCGCCCATTGACTCCTCCCGGACCTTCTTCCACAGCCGCTGGTAGCCCCAGTTCTCGCACATCCGCGCGTGCACGAAGTACTGGTTGACCGCCGTCAGCTCGGCCGTGAGGACGTCGTTCAGCGCGGTGACGATCCGGTCCTCGCCCCTCATGCGCGCACCTCCGCCATCGCCGCCCGCGTGTCACGCTGCACGAGCTCGGCGACGGTCAGTCTACACGCGCCGCAGTCGGTGCCAGCGCCGCAGGCGGCCGCGACCTCCTTGGGTGTGCGCGCGCCGGCCACCACCACCCGGCGGACGTCGGGCTCGGAGACGCCCCGGCAGAGGCAGACGATCACGACGGCACGTCCACGCGCGAGGGGGACGGGGATGCGATCGGCGCCGCCCGCCGCGGCCCGAACAGCAGCCACCCGGCCACGACCAGGTACGTCACGTAGCCGATCACCTCGAGCAGCGAGGGCCGGGCGCGATAGCCCGCGAGCCCGGCCAGAAAGCCCCCCACGAGCGAGTCGTCGCGGAGCAGCCACGAGGTGTCCCACAGCGTCTCGGTGTCGGGGAGGAATCCCAGCCCGACCAGCCGGCCGATCCCGCTGCTGAAGAGTCCGGCGGCCACGAGCAGGAGCAGCAGCGAGGTGCCGGTGAAGAACCGCGAGAGGCTGAGGCGCCGTCCCCCGTGAAAGATCGCCCAGCCGAGCACCGCCGCCACCACCACACCCAGGACGCCACCGGTGACGCCGCTCCAGCCGGCCACGTTGGTCTGGCTCGTGAGCCCCCAGAGGAAGAGCACGGTCTCGGCGCCCTCACGGAACACGCCCGTGAAGGCGATCAGGCCGACGATCCAGAGCCGCTGCGTGGCCCGCGCCTCGTCGAGTCGATGCTGCAGCTGGCCCTGCAGGGCTCGCGCGTGCTGGCGCATCCACCAGCCGTGCCACGTGATGAGGGCGACGGCCGCGAACATGACGCCGCCGGCCACGAGGTCGGGGCCCAGATCGAGCAGCGGCCCGGACAGCATGCTCACCGCGATGCCGGCCGCCACGCTGGCCGCCAGCCCGAGCGCGCCGCCGAGCGTGACCCAGCGATACTGGGCCCGGGCCCCGACGCGATCGAGGTAGGCGTAGACGATGCCGAGCAGCAGCGCGGCCTCGAAGGCCTCGCGCAGCGTGACGACGAAGGTGGCGCCCATGCGCTACTCGGCGACGATCCGGCCCTTGGCCGTCTGCTCGTGATACTCGCCGACGAACGGATAGGTGCCGGGCTTGAGGGCCCGCACCGGGATCTTCAGCGTCTTGCCGCCCGGAATGACCTTCTCGAGCCGCAGCGCCTTGCTCTCGAACTCCTCGGGGCTCTTGTCCTTGTTCGTCACGACGAGGACGAACGGCACGCCCGCCTTCACCGTGATCTCCTCGGGCGAGAAGCGGTTGTTCTCGATCGTCAGCGCGATCTCCTCGGCGGCGCCAGCCGCTCCGGCGGCCACCACCAGCGTGAGTCCGGTCAGCACCGCCACGGCCAGCCATCGGGTCATCGGGTCGCCTCCGGTCGGGATGCCAGTGGCCGTTAGGTATACTTAAGGACTGGCCGCCAGTCAACCTCAGGCTCGACCGCGGAGTTGTACACTCTCCCTCGTGGCCCTCGCCGACTTCGACTACGACTTGCCCGCCGCGGCGATCGCGCAGGCGCCCCCCGAGGCGCGCGACGGCGCCCGGCTGCTCGTGATCGACCGCGCCCACGGCAGCCTCGACGACCGGCGGCTGACCGAGCTGCCGGAGCAGCTACGGCCGGGCGACTGCCTGGTCGTCAACGACTCCCGCGTGATTCCCGCCCGCGTGCTCGCCGAGGACTCCGCCCGGCGCCCGGTCGAGCTGCTCTTTCTCGACGCCCAGACGCCCTCACGCTGGCGGGCGCTGGTGCGGCCGGGGCGCCGCTGCCGTCCGGGGGTCGCGCTGACCGCCGGGGGGGCCCGCCTGAGCGTCGTCGCCGTGGCTGAAGACGGCGCCCGGCTGGTCGAGCGGCACGACGGGACCATCGCGGACCTGATGGCGGTCCACGGCCTGCCGCCGCTGCCGCCGTACATCACGCGTCACGCCAAGCCCGCCAGCGAGGACTGGGAGCGCTACCAGACGGTGTACGCCCGCACGCCGGGCTCGGTGGCGGCGCCGACCGCCGGCCTGCACCTCTCGGAGCGGCTGCTCGCCCGGCTGCGGGAGCGTGAGGTAGAGATTCACGCGGTCACGTTGCACGTGGGCCCGGCGACCTTCCGGCCCATCACGGCCGACCTCCTCGCGGCCCACGTGCTGCCGCCCGAGCGGGCGATGGTGCCGGAGGCCACGGCCGCCGCGGTGAACGCGGCCCGCCGGCAGGGCCGCCGCGTCGTCGCGGTGGGCACGACGGTCACCCGGACGCTCGAGAGCGCGGCCGGCGCGGACGGGCAGGTGAGGCCGCTCGACGGCACGGCCGAGCTCTTCATCCGGCCCGGCCACCGGTTCCGGGTCGTCGACGCGCTGCTGACGAACTTTCACCTGCCGCGCTCGTCGCTGCTCGTCCTCGTCAGCGCCTTCGCCGGGCGGGAGCTGATCCTGCGTGCGTACCGCCACGCCGTGGCCGCGGGCTACCGCTTCTACTCGTACGGCGACGCCACGCTGCTGCGGTGAGCCCGCTCCGCTTCGAGCTCCTCGCCACCGACGGCGCCGCCCGCCGCGGCCGCCTGACGACGGCCCACGGCGTCGTCGACACGCCCGCCTTCATGCCGGTCGGCACGCGAGCCGCCGTGAAGAGTCTGAGCCCCGATGACGTGCGGGCGGCCGGAGCCCAGATCGTCCTCGGCAACACCTTCCACCTGCTGGTGCGCCCCGGCCCCGACGTGATCCGCGAGTTGGGCGGGCTGCACCGCTTCATGAGCTGGGACGGGCCGATCCTCACGGACTCCGGCGGCTTCCAGGTCTTCAGCCTCGCCCGCCTGCGGAAGATGACCGAGGAGGGCGTCGAGTTCCGCGCGCCGGCCGACGGCAGCACGCACCACCTGTCGCCCGAGCGGGCGATCGCCGTGCAGCACGCGCTCGGCGCCGACGTCATCCACCCGCTCGACGAGTGCCTCGGCTACCCGGCCACGCGGCCGGACACGGAGCGCTCGCTCGGCCTGACGCTGCGCTGGGCGCGCCGCTCGCTCGACGCGCACCGCGCGGGTGGCGCGCCGGCCGCGCTGTTCGGCATCGTGCAGGGCGGCTTCCACGAGGATCTGAGAGCGCGGGCGGTGATGGAGACCGTCGCGCTGGGCTTCGACGGCTACGCGATCGGCGGCATGGCGGTGGGCGAGCCCAAGCCGCTCATGCGCGACCTCACCGAGGCGGTGGCGCGGGCGCTGCCCGCCGATCGCCCCCGCTATCTCATGGGCGTGGGCAAGCCGGAGGATCTGATCGAGGCGGTGGCGCGGGGAGTCGACATGTTCGATTGCGTGCTGCCCACGCGCAACGCCCGCAACGGCCAGGCCTTCACCCCCGATGGTCCGGTGACGCTGAAGCAGGCGCGCTGGACCCGGGACCCGGCGCCCCTGCAGGCCGACTGCCCGTGCCTGGCGTGCCGCCAGTTCTCACGCGCCTACCTGCGCCACCTGTTCATGAGCGAGGAGCTGCTCGTCTACCGGCTGCTGTCGCTGCACAACCTGTACTTCTTCCTCGGTCTCATGGCCGCGATGCGCGCGGCCGTGGCCGCCGGGACGTTCGCCTCGCTCCGCGCGGGGTTCCTCGACCGCTACGCCGCCCGGTACTAGGCGCTCGCCGGGTTCTGCAGTATTATCCGGGTCTGTTTCGCGCCATGAGAACACACACCTGGAGGTCCGAGCCTCGATGACCCTCGCCCAGACCACCGACGTCGTCTTCGCCGCGGCCTCGCCGCCCGGCGGCGCCGGCGGGCCGGCGGCGTTCGTGCAGCCGCTGATCCTGTTCGGCGCCATGTTCGCCATCTTCTACTTCATCGTGCTCCGGCCCCAGCAGCGCCAGAAGGCCGACCGCGAGCGCATGCTGACGGCGGTGAAGAAGGGCGACCGGGTCGTCACCAGCAGTGGCCTGCACGGCACCGTCATCGGGCTGGGCGAGCACACGATCACGCTGCGCGTGGCCGATCAGGTGAAGCTGGAGTTCGATCGCTCCGCCATCGGCCGCGTCGTGGGGGCCACGGGCGAGAAGGATGCCTAGGCGGCTCTGGTTTCGCAGCGGCCTCGTGCTGGTGGTGGTCGCGGTGTCGCTCTGGTACCTCTACCCGCCGAAGAAGAGCATCAACCTCGGCCTCGACCTGCAGGGGGGTATCCACCTCGTCCTCGGCGTCGACGTCGACAAGTACGTGACCCACCAGACCGAGCGTGCCGCCGACGATCTCAAGAGCGGCCTCGAGCGCAAGGGGGTGGGGGTCAAGCGGCTCATCCCGGAGGGGCTCAGCAGCATCACGGTCGAGCTGGCCAATGCCTCCAACTGGAACGACGCGCTCACGGTGGCCTCCGAGTTCACGGCCTTCGAGGTCTCGCAGCGCGACGAGAAGACGGGCCGCTTCACGCTGGCCATGCGGGAGCGGCGGGGCGCCGAGCTGCGGGACGACGCCGTCCGTCAAGGCGTGGAGACGATCCGCAACCGCATCGACCAGTTCGGCGTGGCCGAGGCGACCATCACCCGCCAGGGCACCGACCGCATCCTCATCCAGCTGCCCGGCGTGCAGGACCCCGACCGCGCCAAGGCGCTGATCGGCAAGACGGCGTTGCTGGAATTCAAGCTGCTCGACGAGCAGACCACGGTCGAGCAGGCGCAGGCCGGCAAGCTGCCGGAGACGTCGGAGATCCTCTTCCAGCTGCGGACCGACAAGGAGACGAAGGCCGAGCGCAAGATCCCCTACGTCGTCCAGAAGCGCGCGCTGCTGACCGGCGCCGAGCTGACCCGGGCCGAGGTGCAGGCCGATCCGAACTCGACCGGCAACTGGCAGGTGGCCATCGAGTTCAACGCGACGGGGACCCGGCTCTTCGGCGAGGCGACCGAGCAGAACGTCGGCCGTCACCTGGCGATCGTGCTGGACGGCAACCTCAAGTCGGCGCCGCGGATCAACGAGCGCATCCCGGGCGGCCGCGCCGTCATCACCGGGCAGTTCACCGTCGACGAGGCGCGCGACCTCGCCATCGTCCTGCGCGCGGGCGCGCTGCCGGCGCCGGTGACCATCCTGGAAGAGCGCCGGGTCGGTCCTTCGCTGGGCGCCGATTCGATCCGCCGGGGCATCATCGCCATCCTGGCCTCGGCGGCGGCGGTGGTGCTGTTCATGCTGATCTACTACCGGTTCTCCGGCCTGATCGCCGACGTCGCGCTCGTCCTGAACCTGCTCATCCTGCTGGCGACGATGGCCGCCCTGGGCGCCACCCTGACGTTGCCGGGCATCGCGGGGATCGCGCTGACGATCGGCATGGCGGTGGACACCAACATCCTGATCTTCGAGCGGATCCGCGAGGAGCTGCGGGTCGGCAAGAGCGCGCGCTCGGCCGTCGAGGCCGGGTTCACCCGCGCCCTGCGGACCATCATCGACACCCACCTGACCGTCATCGTCACCGCCGCCATCCTCTACAACTTCGGTACCGGTCCGGTGAAGGGCTTCGCGGTCACGCTGATGGCCGGCCTCACCGCCAGTCTCTTCACCGCGTACTTCTTCACGCGGCTGCTGTTCGACCTCATCTACATGGGGCGCCGGAAGGTCGCGGCCATCTCGATATGATCGAGCTCTTCCGGAGCCCCAACGTCAACTTCATCGGCAAGCGGAAGTGGGCCTACGCCGCGTCCATCTTCATCACGGTCGTGGCCCTCGCGTCGCTGTTCGTTCAGGGCCTGCGCTACGACCTGGACTTCACCGGCGGCACCCTGGTGCAGGTCCGCTTCGAGCGGCCACCCACGGTGGCCCAGATCCGGGCCGGCCTCAGCCGCATCCAGCTCGGCGAGAGCATCATCCAGGAATTCGGCGATCCCCTCGAGTACATCGTCCGCATGCCGCTGACCGCGTCGAGCTCGGAGGCGCTGACCAAGCAGGTGACGGCCGCCCTCGCGCAGGAGTCGGCGCTGGGCCCCTTCGAGATCCGCCGGGTGGAGTTCGTGGGTCCCCAGGTCGGCAAGGAGCTGCAGTGGCAGGCGATCCAGGCCGTGCTGTACGGGCTGGTCGGCATCCTGCTCTACATCGGCTTCCGCTTCGACCTGAAGGGTGGGGCGGCGGCGGTGATCGCCGTCTTCCACGACGTGCTCGTCTGCCTGGGCGCCGTCTCGATCACCCATCGGGAGTTCTCGCTGCCGGTCCTGGCCGCGCTGCTCACGATCATCGGCTTCTCGGTCAACGACACCATCGTGGCCTACGACCGCCTGCGCGAGAACCGGAGCAAGTTCGTGCCCAAGGGCAAGACCTTCGCCGAGCAGATGAACGACGCGGTCAACCAGACCCTGTCGCGGACCGTGCTCACCTCGCTCACGGTCTTCCTCTCGGCGGCGATCCTGCTGCTCTACGGGGGCAAGACGCTCGAGGACTTCGCCTTCGTGCTGTTCGTCGGCGTCATCACCGGCACCTACTCGACCACCTACGTGGCGGCCGCCCTCGTCGTGGACTGGACGGCCTACGTCGAGGGCCGCCTGCGGCGCGGCAAAAAAGCGGTGGCGAAAGCCTGAAGCCCGCGTAAAATCGAATGATTACACCGAGGGTTACGCTGCGTGACCGAGCTTTCGACGCTGATCGAGGAGATTCCGAAGTACCAGCCGGGCGCCGACCTGGACCTCCTGGAGCGCGCCTACCGCTTCTCTGAGGTCTCCCACCAGGGTCAGCAGCGCGCGTCCGGCGAGCCGTACCTGTCGCACCCGCTCGAGGTCGCCCACCTCCTCGTCGGCTTCAAGATGGACGTCACCACGGTGACGGCCGGCCTCCTGCACGACGTCCTCGAGGACACCGCCGCCACCAAGGAACAGCTCGAGCGCGAGTTCGGCAAGGAGATCGCCGACCTCGTCGACGGCGTCACCAAGATCGGCAAGCTGGCCTTCTCCTCGCGCGAGGAGCGGCAGGCCGAGAACTTCCGCAAGATGCTGGTGGCGATGGCCCGCGACCTGCGCGTGCTCATGATCAAGCTGGCCGACCGGCTGCACAACATGCGGACGCTCGACTACCTGCCCCCCGATCGCTCGCGCAAGGTCGCCCAGGAGACGCTCGACATCTACGCCCCGCTCGCCCATCGCCTGGGGATGGCCAAGGTCAAGGCCGAGCTCGAGGACCTGGCGCTCCGCGCGCTCCAGCCCGACGACTACGTCGACCTGCAGCGCCGGGTGGCCAAGCGCCGGCTCGAGCGCGAGGCCGACATCAACCACGCCATCACCATCCTCGAGCAGAAGCTCACCGAGGTCGGCATCGAGTCGCAGATCCGCGGCCGGCCCAAGCACTTCTTCTCCATCTGGAAGAAGATGCACGACCAGGGCCGCGAGTTCGACGAGATCTACGACCTGACGGCCGTGCGCGTGATCACGGGCTCGGTGCGTGACTGTTACGGAGCCCTCGGGGTCGTCCACTCGCTGTGGAAGCCCGTGCCCGGTCGCTTCAAGGACTTCATCGCGATGCCCAAGGTCAACATGTACCAGTCGCTGCACACGACGGTCATCGGGCCCAAGGGCGACCCGGTCGAGATCCAGATCCGCACCTGGGACATGCACCGCATCGCCGAGGAGGGCATCGCCGCCCACTGGCTCTACAAGGAGAAGAAGGCCGGCAAGGACCGCATCGACGACTCGCTGGTGTGGCTGCGCCAGCTGCTGGAGAACCAGCAGGACACCAAGGACCCCGGCGAGTTCCTCGACAGCGTCCGCGTCGACCTCTTCCCCGACGAGGTCTACGTCTTCACGCCCAAGGGCGACGTCAAGGCGCTGCCCGAGGGCTCCACGCCGATCGACTTCGCCTACGGCGTGCACACCAAGGTCGGCGAGCACTGCGTGGGCGCCAAGGTGAACGGCAAGCTGGTGCCGCTGCGTTACACGCTGCGCCAGGGCGACATCATCGAGATCGTCACCTCGCCCAACCAGCACCCGAGCCGCGACTGGCTCAAGATCGCCAAGTCCTCGCGGGCCCGCTCCAAGATCAACCAGTGGCTGAAGGTCGAGGAGCGCGCGCGCTCCATCGAGCTCGGGCGCGAGATGTTCGAGCGCGAGGCCAAGAAGTACCGGCTCAACCCGACCGCGCTGCTGGCCGGCGACGAGATGCTCCGGGCCACGACGGACCTGGGCTATCCCACCCCCGACGACCTGCTGGCCGGTGTCGGCTACGGCAAGGCCTCGGTGCACCAGCTCCTCAATCGGCTGGCGCCGGGCGCCATGCTGGACACCGTCGAGCGGGCCAAGCCGGCGGCCGGCCAGCGCCCCCGGACCGATCAGGGCGTGCGCATCCGGGGCGTCGAGGATCTCCTGGTCCGCTTCGCCAAGTGCTGCAACCCGCTGCCGGGCGACGCCATCGTCGGGTTCATCACCCGCGGCCGCGGCCTGACCGTGCACGCCCGCGACTGCCTGACCGTGGCCAAGAGCGTGCTGGACCGCGAGCGGCTCATCAACGTGGAGTGGGACGTGGAGGAGCCGGCCAAGCGGCCCGTCCGCATCGCCGTCTACATCGGCAACGACCGGCCGGGCCTGCTGTCGGAGATCACCGGTGCGATCTCCTCCCGCCACGGCAACATCACCAAGGCCGAGGTGACGGTCACCGACGACCGCCGGGGTATCAACAACTTCGTCGTCGAGGTGGCGGACTTGCGGCAGCTGCAGGAGATCATGAGCGCGATTCGCGATGTCCCCGACGTCATGAACGTAGAGCGCGTCCGCGGCCTGTAAACGGGCCGACGATAAGGACCCATCTGCTTCGTTGCCTCCTCGCTCCTCCCTGCGGCGTAGGTGGCCTACGCCTCAGTCGTCGCTCGTCGGCGCCTCGCATCTGGACCCTTCTCGTCGGCCCTGTCCCGCGAGGCCTCGGACTCAACGGCAGGAGTGATCCTCGCTTCGCTCGATCACGGAGTGGATCGTGACCCGTAGGCAGTTCGAGGGGCTCGTCGAGAAGGCGATGCGGAAGCTGCCCAAGGGGTTCAAGGAGAAGATTGCGAATATTGCGGTGGTGGTGGAGGGCTGGGCGGACGACGAGACGCTGGAGGAGATGGGGGTCGAGCCACCGGACACGCTGTATGGGTTGTATAGGGGGGTCGACATCATGCAGCGGGATTCGACGTACGGCAATGTGCTGCCGGACGTGATCACGAT
>JBGQLG010000105.1:0-18641 GCA_041499965.1 Methylomirabilia bacterium | reverse complement strand
GCGTCGCCGATCGTCAAGGAGGGTCTCGACGCCTCGGCCGCCCTCTTCAACACCCAGGGCGAGACCATCGCGCAGGCGGCGGCGATCCCCATTCACCTGGGCGCCCTGCAGTTCGCCGCGCAGCGGCTCGTGCGCGCCTTTCCCCCGGAGCACATGCAAGACGGCGACGCCTTCCTGCTCAACGACCCCTACGACGGCGGCACCCACCTGCCCGACATCACGCTGGCGGTGCCGGTGCTCGCCGACGGCCGCGTGGTGGCGCTGGCCTGCACGATGTGCCACCACCAGGACGTCGGCGGCCGCACGCCGGGCAGCGTGCCGACCGACGCCACCGAGCTGTACCAGGAGGGCATCATCATCCCGCCCACCCAGCTCTTCCGGGCCGGCGCGCTGGACGAGAACCTGTTTCGCCTGCTCACACGCAACGTCCGCCTGCCCGACGTGTTCACCGGCGACCTCATGGCCCAGCTCGCCGCCGGGCGGCTTGGCGGCATCCGCCTGCAAGCATTGTTCGCGGCGCACGGCACCTCCACGGTGGTGGCGTACATCGACGAGCTGCTCTCGCGGGCCGAGCGCCTCACCCGCGCGCACATTGCCGCGATCCCCGACGGTGACTACGCCTTCGCGGACTGGCTGGACGACGACGGGGTCGACATTGGCACGCCCGTGAAGATCGCGGTGACCCTGCGCGTGCGGGGCTCGTCGATGACGTTCGACTTCACGGGCAGCGATCCCCAGGTGCGCGGCCCCTTCAACTCCGTGCCGGCCTCGACGATGTCGGCGGTGTACTACGCGGTGCGCGCGATCTCGGATCCGTCGGTGCCGAACAACGGCGGCTGCTTCCGCGCCGTCGACGCCATCCTCCCGGAGGGGACGATCGTCAATCCCAAGGCGCCGGCGCCGGTGAGCTGCCGCACGGCGACGATCAAGCGCATCGCCGACACGATCCTCGGCGCGCTGGTCGGCGCGCTGCCCGGCCGCATGCCGGCCGCGAGCTCGGGCACGCTGCTGGTGATGGCGTTCGGCGGCCGCGACCCCGAGACCGGGCGTCCGTTCGTGGCCAGCGAGCTGGCCGCCGGCGGCATGGGCGCCCGGCCGGACAAGGACGGCATCGACGTCATCGAGACCGACGTGTCGAACTGCATGAACATCCCGGTCGAGTCGGTGGAGATGAACTTCCCGCTGCGCATCGCCCGGGCGCGCCTGTGGACGGGCTCGGGCGGGGCCGGGCGCTTCCGCGGCGGCCTCGGCCTGGCGAAGGTCTACGAGGCGACGACGACGGACGTGATGGTCTCCCACCGCGGCGAGCGCTTCGCGTCATCGCCGTGGGGCCTCGAGGGCGGCGCGCCGGGCGCCCGCGGCCACGCGCACGTCGTGAGAGCGGACGGCACTCGCGAGGAGCTGCCGTCGAAGAAGATGATCGTCCTGCACCCCGGCGACCAGCTCTGGGAGTACATCGCCGGCGGCGCCGGCTACGGCGATCCCCTGGACCGCGATCCGGCCGCGGTGCTGGCCGACCTGCTGGACGGCAAGATCACGGCGGCCGCGGCGACGACGGAGTACGGCGTCGTGCTCGTGCCGGACGGCACCGCGGTGGACGAGGAGCAGACGAAGGACGCGCGGGCCGCGAGGCGCCGGACGTGATCCCGGTGCTCGATCTCGGCCCGTATCTGGCGGGGCGCCCCGGCGCTGCCGCCGCCACGGCGGCCGAACTCGGACGCGCCCTGCAGGACGTCGGCTTCTTCGTCGTCGTCAACCATGGCATCTCGCCGGCCCTGATCGACGACGCCTTTGCCGAGGCCCGGCGCTTCCACGCCCAGCCCATGGAGGCCAAGCTCGCCCTGCGCATGAACGAGCACAACAACGGCTACATGATGCTGGGGCGTTACGCCGTGTGGACCTCGGACGTGAACGCCAACGACAAGCCCGACCTGAACGAGGCGTTCTTCGTCAAGCGCGAGCGCAGGCCAGACGATCCGCTCGTGCGCACGGGGCGACGCTTCGCCGGGCCCAACCGGTGGCCGGCGGACCTGCCCGGCTTTCGCGACACGGTCCTCGCCTACACCGAGGCCGTGGACACACTGGGCCGAGGGCTCCTGCCGCTCTGCGCGACGGCGCTCGACCTGCCCCCGGACGCGTTCGATGGCGCCTTCGCCGAGAGCCAGTTCAGCTTCCGGCTCACCCACTACCCGCCGGCGGTGGCCGAGGTGAACCAGTTCGGCATCGCGCCCCACACGGACGCCAACTTCATGACCTTTCTCGCCCAGAGCGAGGTGCCGGGGCTGCAGGTGCGGATGCCGGACGGGACGTGGGTCGACGTGCCGTATGTGCCCGGCTCCTTCGCCGTGAACTCGGGTGACATGATGCAGCGATGGACGAACCACCGCTTCAAGTCCACGCCGCACCGCGCGCTGCCCCCGGTGGGTCGCCCGCGCTACGCGATCCCGTATTTCATGGGGCCTCATCTCGACACCGAGATCGCGTGCCTGCCCACCTGCCAGGGGCCGGGCGACCCACTGCGCTACCCGCCCATCAGCTACGCGGCGTACCTCGAGTGGTGGTACGACACCAACTACAACGCCGCGCGCCAGCGCGACGTGGCCTGAGGCTCGGTCTCCGGCCGAGGCCGGCGCTCGCGGTCACCCACCGGTGCGCACGGCGAAGTGCTGCTCCGGCGCGGGGAAGCCGGCCTCCCCGAACGTCTCCCTGATCACCCGATTGGCATCGAAGTACACCTGCCAGTAGTGCGCGTTGTTGCAGTACGGCCGGACGGCGAGGACGGGGCCCATCGGCGTGAACGTGAGGATCTCCACGATCACCCAGATGACCAGGGCCCCGATCACCCTCAGGACGAACAGGGTCACCAAGGGGATGGCGCTCTGCACGAACGGCATGGGATCGATCGAACGCATCATCCCGGCCGGGCCACGATGCACGCACCACCAGAAATCCCCTTGACAGGTGAGTTGTCCGCGCTGTACCAGGGGGCGCCGGGTGGCGAGGGCCACCCGCTGAAGCGTGAGGCGAGCGGCGCCTTCCGAGACGCGGGCTTCCTGTTGCGTGCGCTGTTCACTGGGACTGACTCAACGCGGAGGAGAACACCAATGTGCAAGCTGTGCGCTGACGGAATTCCGCAGAACCATTCCAGTTCGCGGCGCGATTTCCTGAAGGCGACGGCCGCGACCGGGGTCGCCGCGGCAGGTGTCGATCTGTTCGCACCGCGCCCGGCCGCGGCGCACGACGGGGACGTGCCGGAGGACACCGGCCGGCGTGGCCGGCGTTACGTCATTCGCGGCGGTTCCGTAATGTCGATGGATCCGACGGTCGGTGATGTTCCCCAGGCCGACGTGCTGGTCGAGGGCAAGAAGATCCTCGCCGTCGGGCCGAGCCTGCACGCGGGCGGCGCGGCGGAGATCGACGCGCGCGGCCGCATCGTCATGCCGGGCTTCATCGATACGCACCATCACCAGTTCGAGACGGCGCTGCGCAGCTTTCTCGCCGACGGCCTGCTGTTGCCCGGCACGCCGGGCGGCGACATCAATTACTACCAGTACATCCTCCTCACGTTCGCTCCCGTGTACCGGCCGCAGGACGTGTACATCAACGAGCTGTTCGGCTCGCTCAGCCAGCTCGATGACGGCGTCACGACGGTGCACGACATCTCGCAGATCCATCACTCGCCCGCGCACTCCGACGCCGCCATCCAGGGCATCATGGCGTCGGGGCGCCGCGCCGCCTTCGGCTATTTCGAGAGCGCGGGCGGTGTCGCCGGCAACAAGTATCCGGACGACGCGATCCGCATCAAGAAGCAGTGGTTCTCCTCCACCGACCAGCTCGTCACCATGATCATGGGTGGCGAGATCTACCTTCCGGGCTACGAGAAGGCCTGGCAGATCGGACGCACGCTCGGTCTCCAGGTGGCGGCGCACATCCTCTCCCCGTTCGGCATGCGCCCGACCTTCGACCTGCTCGCCCAGGGCCAGGGTGGCGACAGCGGCACGCTGGGGCTCGGACCCGACAACCTGTTCGTCCACATGACCGGGATGTCCGACCTGGCCTGGCAGCGGGTCAAGGACGTCGGCGCGCAGGTCTCGCTCGCCGTCCCGATCGAAATGAACATGCGGCACGGCATGCCGCCCATCCTCAAGCTGCAAAGCCTGGACATGGAGCCGTCCCTGAGCTCGGACGTCGAGGTCACGCTGACGGCGGACTTCTTCACCCAGATGCGCTCGACCATGAATCTGCAGCGCGCGCTCGTGAACCAGATGATCCTCGATCCGGGATTTGCCACCGGCAATTGGTGGCCACCCCAGCCGGCCGGCGTGCCGGACCCGCTCACGACACGCGACGTGCTGCGCTACGCCACCATGAACGGTGCGCAGTCCCTGCGGTTGGACGGCAAGACCGGCTCGCTCACCCCGGGCAAGGAGGCCGACATCATCATCCTCGACGCCACCGCCATCAACGTGGCGCCGCTCAACCAGGTGCCGGGGGCGGTCGTCTCGCTGATGGACCGCACCAACGTCGAGACCGTGATCGTGGCGGGCAAGGTGCGCAAGTGGAAGGGGCGGCTGCTCGATGTCGATCTCCCGCATCTGCGCCGCCAGCTCGAGGCCTCGCGCGACCATATCTTCGCCGCGGCGGGCATTCCACAGGATCTGTTCCGCAGCAACTGAGACGAATCGTCGGCAACCAGGACGCGGGGCGGCCATTCGGGCTACCCCAGCACGCCTCTCCTGAAACGTTCGAGCGTTCTCACCTGTTCCTCGGGGCTGGGAAGATCACGCTGACCGGCAGCCCGTCGGCCACGCCGCCGGGGATGGCCATGGCCGGGTGGTGGGTGATGTCGAACGGGGCGGCTGTCTGTACCTCCCCGCGGTGGAGTCATAGTCCGCATGTACTCGCGCGTCGCGCTGAGCCCCGATACGGCGGGCCACCCGCGGCCGCTCCGCTTGCGACAGCGGACTCAGTTGCCGCGCCTCGGTTGCCCGCGGATGACGAGGGTCGCAACCGCCGCCGCCAGCTCGGCTGGTTCAATCGGCTTGACAGCGTGCTGCTGATAGCCAGCCGAGATTGCCGCAGTCCGGTCTTCGATCCTCCCGTACGCAGTGACGGCGAGCGCGGGGATGCGGCCGCCGCGTTCAGTGTCGCGCGCCCTGACCTTGCGGATGAGATCGTAACCATTCTCGTCGGGCATCACGATGTCGCTGACCAGCACGTCGAACGGGGCGCGTTCCAGTGCTTCCAGCGCCGCCCGGGCACTGGCCGCGAGGGTCACCTCGGCTCCGCATTCCATCAGGATCGCCCGGAGCAGCTCTCGCGTGTCGGCCTCATCGTCCACGACGAGGATCCGGACGCCGTTGAGTGCCGGCAGCCGACCGGACGTCGGTCCGGCGTCGCTCCCGACCGACTCTGCGTCACTCGTGGGAGGCCCCTCCGTGAGCGGGAGTGTCACGGTGAAGGTCGCGCCCGCTCCAAGCCCGGGGCTCGCAGCCTGGAGGGTCCCGCCGTGAAGCTCCACGAGATGGCGCACGATGGACAGCCCGAGCCCCATGCCTCCCTGGGGCTGCGTGCTGGTGTGCGCGATGCCGAATCGGCTGAAGACCTGCGGGAGTTGTGTCGCCGAGATCCCCCGGCCGGTATCGCGCACGCTGAGCTCGACGGCGGATTCTCGAAGCGCCAGGCGAACGTCGATCCGACCTCCGCTGGGCGTGAACTTGATGGCATTGGACACGAGGTTCCAGACGATCTGTTGCAGGCGGGCCGGGTCACCCTGGACGGGGCCGGCCTTCTCGTCGAGGGCGCTTCCCAGCACGACCCCCTTGGCGTCGGCCACCGGCTGCATCGTGGCGAGCGTCGCGTTGACGGCCGGCGCGACCATGACCGGGCGTTGCTCGACACGCATGGTGGCCGACACGATGCGCGATACATCGAGGAGATCCTCGATCAGGCGCACTTGCATCAGCGTATTGCGCTCGATCACCTCCAGGGCTCGCGCGGCTCCGGCGTCGTCCAGTTTCTGAGTACGCAGCAGCCGCGTCCACCCCAGCATCGCGTTCAACGGCGTGCGCAGCTCGTGCGACAAGATCGCGAGGAATTTGTCCTTGGCCACGGTCGCCGCCTCTGCCTCGACGCGCACGCCCTGCTCGCGCTCGAGCAACTCGGCCCGGTCGTGTTCGACACGCTTTCGCGCGGTGATGTCCCTCGAAATCCTGGACGCGCCCACCACGCGGCCGACGGCGTCGCGGATCGGTGAGATGGTGAGCGAGACGTCCAGAGTGACACCGTCCTTCCGGACCCGCACCGTCTCGTAGTGAATTCCCTCACCCCGGGCGACCCGCGTCGGGACGTCGACCTCCTCGTCGTGCCGCTCCCCGGGAACAATGACGGTGATCGGTCTGCCGAGACTCTCATCCTCCGAGTACCCGAACATCCGCTCGGCCCCGCGGTTCCACGACGTGATCAGACCGTCGAGCGTCGTGCCAACGATGGACTCCTCCGAGCCCTCGACGATGGCGGCGAGCTGCCGCACGGCCTCTTCCGCGCGCTTGCGCCCGGTGACGTCTTCGATGGCCAGCAGGATCTGGAATGGGTGGTCGGTCGCCGCGGGCATACGGCGGGCGTTGAGAAACATCGTCCGCTTCCCGATCCGCTCGAAGTCGTGTTCGACCTCGACGTCCTCGAAGACGTGGCCCGCCAGCACGGCCTCCAGCATCGTCCGCAGCTGCGGGGTGTTCCACTGACCGTTGCCGACCTCGAAAAGGGATCGGCGCCCGGTCGCCTCCCGAGACACCTGGAAGGTGTCGAAGAACGACCCGTTGGCGGTCACCACGTGGAGGTCCGCGTCGAGCACCACGAGCGGCTCGCGGACCGTCTCGACGATGGCTCGGGCCTGGTCGAGGCCCCGCTTGAGCGCGTCGATGTCGACGAAGGAGATTACCGCACCCTCGATCTTGTTGTCCGCGGTCCGGTACGGCCGGACCCGCATCGAATACCAGCGGCCGTCCCGGGCCTCGACCTCGCGCTCCTTGACGACCAGCGTCTCGATCACCTCCCGCAGGAGCGATTCCAACTCAGGGACGTCGACGCTGAGCCGGAGGTCTCCGATCGAGCGCCCGATGTCGCCCGGGCCGACGTTGAGGGTCCGTTCGGTGGCCGGCGTGATACGTCGGATGCGCCGATCGGTCCCCACCATGATGATCGGGACATGGGTGCTCGTGAGGAGATTGCCGAGATCGTTGGTGAGCTGACCCAGCTCGGCGTTCCGGCTGTTGAGCTCATCGTTCACGGTGGCCAGCTCCTCGTTGGTGGCCTGCAGCTCTTCCTTGGAGGTCTCCAGCTCTTCGTTCGTGCTCTGAAGCTCCTCGTTGCTCGACTGCGCCTCCTCGGTGGCGGCCCGCAGCTCTTCGATGACCGCCTCGTGCTCTTCGCTGATGGCCCGGAGATGCTGGCGAGTGTCGGCGAGCTCGGCGGTGAGCTGAGCGACCCGACGCTCGCCCGACGCCTTCGGTCGGAACGCGCGGTCTCGCCCAGGTGCGGGCGGGGCGCTCCGGGCACGCTCATCACAGAAGAGGATGAGATAGTGGCGGCTCGGCGCCCCCAGCCCGATCGGAATCACCTCCAGACCGATCTCTCGGGTCCCGGCGCTCGTCTTGACACGCCGCCCCTCTGTCCTCACCGGCCCGCCGCCCTTTACCGCCTGGTTGACGGCGTGGCGGAGCGAGGATGACAGATCCTCCCTCGCCATCTTGAAGAGGTTGAGACTCGCCGCGCCCGGCGTCGCCTCGAGGTAGAGGCCGGTCCGTCCGCGGAACTGCACGATCTCCATATCGGCGTTCACGACAACGCCGGCCGGCGCATACCGCCCCAGGATGACCCGGTCGGCTTCCTGCTCGATCGTCGCCGCACTCCCGCCGACCTCCTCCTCCTGCGCCCGAGCCGGCGCGGCAATCCGGTCGCCCGCGGTGAGACCGAAACCGCCGTGGGCCGACGCCCCGGGCTTCCGCGCATGGATCTTGTGCTTCTTGTCGGTGACCGAGAATAGGTTGGTGAAGCGGCCGACGCTCTCCGAGGGGCCGAGCTTCAAGAAGCCCGTGGGTTTCAGCGCATAGTGGAAAATCGGGATGACACGCTCCTGCAACGGAGCGTCGAGATAAATCAGCAGATTGCAGCAGCTGATCAGATCGAGCTTCGAGAACGGCGGGTCCCTGGTCACGTCCTGTTGCGCGAAGACGCAGACGTCGCGGATCGACTTGCTGATCTGATAGCGTCCATCCGTCTTGACGAAGAAACGTCGTAGCCGCTCGGGTGGGACTTCCCCTTCGATGCTCGCGGGAAACGTTCCGGCCCGGGCCCGAGCGATCGCGGTGGCACTGAGATCGGTGGCGAACATCTGGATCGCGAGGTGGCTGTCCCTCTCTCCGAGGAACTCGAGCAGGCGGATCACCAGCGAGTAGGCCTCCTCGCCCGTGGCACAGCCCGGCACCCAGATCCGGATCGGCTCGTCGGCGGGCCGGTCTACCACGAGCCTCGGGAATATGCTCTGCGTGAGGGCGTCGAATCCGTCGGGGTCCCGGAAGAAGCCCGTGACCTGGATCAGGATGTCGTCGTACAGGGCCCGCGCCTCGGCGGGCGCTTGTCGCAGATACCGGACGTAGGCCTCCATGTCGTCCAGCTTCTGCAGCAGCATCCGGCGGGCGATCCGGCGCCGGATGCTGGCCGGCTTGTACTGCGCGAAGTCGGCGCCGGTCGCGGTGCGCAGGACACGGAGGACGGCGCTCACATCGGCCGCTTCTTTCGACTCGCCGGGGCTGACGGGCGCTGGCCGAGAAGGGTTCACGTAGGGATGGCGGCCGATCCTCGCGAGCTCCCCGGCGATCTCTCCGGGAGGCAGCACGAAGTCGGCAACCAGGAGAGCGCTGTGAGGCATCCCGTGGTACTTGGCGGATGTCTCATCCTGGACGAAGGTGATCCCGCCCTCCGTCTTGATCGCCTTCAACCCGAGCGTGCCGTCCGAACCGGTTCCGGATAACACCACACCGACCGCCCGGCCGTCCTGCTCCAGCGCGAGCGAACGGAAGAAGTGGTCGATCGGCATGTGATGCTCGACATTGGTGCGCGGCGTGAGCCCGAAGGCGCCGTTGGCGATCGTCATGTCGGTGTTCTGCGGAATCACGTAGACCCGATCAGGCTCCGCGCGCAAGCCGTCGGTGACCGTGATGACGGGGATGGCCGTGGTCCTGGCCAGGACATCGGTCAGCCGGCTCTCGTGTCTGGGGTCGAGGTGCTGGACCAGCACGAAGGCCATGCCCGTGTCGGAGGGGAGTTCCCGGAGGAGTTGGCTGAAGGCCTCGAGCCCGCCCGCGGAGGCGCCAATGCCGACGATCGGGAACGGGATCTTCCCCGATGGCCCGGACGGACCGTCGGGCTGCGAAGATTTCGGCACCGCGGCACCGGGCACCCGCCCGGCCGGGCGCCTCGGCGCTGATTTCTTGCTGGGAGTCTTTCGTCTCATCGCGAGGAGGCTCCTACACGTCCACGCCTGCCCTTCTTCACCGTGATCTCCGTCCCTCAGAACGCTCGTGGAACCGGGCCCTGCCCCTCGGTGGCAGGCGGCACCGAGGCGCACCCATGACGTTCCGTGCTCCGGCTCGAACGGTCGTCCGACGATCGCGCGACACTGAAGCCGCAGGCGTAGTTATAGGCACGGAGGGCCGGTCCGTCTATCCGTATCGCTACGGAGTAGGCCTGGTGGGGAGCCGCCTCGAATCAGTTCGGCGCCGGCCGCCGAGGCCTCGGCCCGCGAAGCGGAGCCGGCAACGGCAGCGCCAGAATACCGCGAGCCATCGCGAATCGGACGAGATCGATCTGGTTGCTGAGGTGCGGCTTGCGCATGAGATTGGCGCGGTGCGATTCGGTCGTGCGCCGGCTGATGGACAAGCGACCGGCGATGTTGTCGTTGCGGTGGCCCTCCGCGACGAGGTTGAAGACCTCCCGCTGGTGAGGGCATCGTATGAATCGAGAGCAGAATCACCGTGGTGTCCGGTGGTCGACGACCTTGAGATCCTTCTCCGTCTCGCGCACGCCGCCGCGGAGACCGCGGCACCGCATGCCGGGGCGACCACGACGGCGAATCCGGCCTCGGTACGCACCTGTTCGTCCCCTTTCCCGCCTCCAGCCCGGACGGATCATTCAGCGTTGAGAAGAATTACAGGCCTTGGCACTCGCGTCTATCCGTGCGACTACTGAGGACCGGACCGTGGGCCCGAGCCGCGGCCGCCCACACCCGATCGAGTGCGAGGGCGCGAAGGCTGCGAGGACGTCGAACGCCGGGCCCCACCGCGCCTTCTGGCCGAAGGCGCTAGGTGATCGGCGCCAGAATAGCTCGCGTGAGGACGTACTTGATGAGGTCCGTTTGATTGCGAAAGTCGAGCTTGCGCATGACGCTCGCGCGGTGGGACTCGACCGTGCGGCGACTGATGGACAAGCGGCTGCCGATGCGCGCGTTGCTGTCGCCGTCGAAGACGAGCCGAAGCACCTCGCGCTCGCGGCCGGTCAGCGTCTCGTAGGCGTCGCGCGCCGCACTCCGGGCTCGTCGCAGCCAGGTCTCCATCGAACGCCCGGACAGCGGCCTGCTCAGATAGCGGTGGCCGGCGACGACCTTCCGGATCGCGTGCATCAGCTCAGCGGGCTTCACGTACGTCATCACGTATCCCGACGCGCCGTTCTTCAGCGTCTGGAGGACGTACTGCTCGTTCGAGTACGTCGAGAGCACGATCACCGCCGTCGCCGGCGAGTGCTGCTGCACGCGGCGGGTAATCTCGAGACAGTTCAGCCCTGGCATCGCCAGGGCCACGAGCAGAACGCACGGCTTGAGACGCCGGACAAGGCCGACCGCCGCGAGGCCGTCCTCCACCTCGCCTGCTACTTTGAAGTCCGCTTCCCCCTCGAGCAAGCATCGGATGCCGCTGCGAACCAAGTCCTGAGGATCGGCGAGGACGATGGTAGTCCGCCTCGGTCTCCCTCGATCGCGTCGACGAGTGACTACCACAGATCCTCCGTTTCGTGCCAGCCCTGCGCTTTGCCGCGGGACTGATGCTGCGCTTCGCGTTGATCGGTGCCGGCGCCCGAGCGTTGTACTTCTGAACTCGATGGTACTCGGCGCCGCCGGGGGCCGATGTTGGACCTTGGTCCAACGGCCGCGCGGTGGCGCAGGAGGGCGGCCATCCGGGGCATCGAGACCTCGTACCCCGAGCGCCAGCGTCATGAGGCGCGCGCGCACAAGGCGCCTCGCGCCCTCCATCATCTGCCGTGCTATCGTGTGAGCCGCCGATGACGTCCTCCGTGCTCCTGCGCGACACCCTCTGGACCGTGCCGATCTGGGCCGCCCTCGGCGTGGCCATCCTGGCGGGCTCCTCCGACGTCGGCCACGCCGCCGAGCCACCGACGGGGACCGCGATCCTGCAGCAGCTGCGCAGCTTCGCCACCATGGGCAGCGTCCTCTACGTCGCCGCCCATCCGGACGACGAGAACACGCAGGCCATCACCTACCTGGCGCGCGGCCGCGGATACCGGACGGCCTATCTCTCGCTCACCCGCGGCGACGGCGGACAGAACCTGCTCGGCCCCCAGCTCGGCGAGGCGCTCGGCGTGGCGCGCACGCAGGAGCTCCTCGCCGCGCGCCGGCTGGACGGCGGGCAGCAGTACTTTACCCGCGCGAAGGACTTCGGCTACTCGAAGACCTCCGAGGAGACGCTGAGCGTCTGGGACCGGTCGGGCGTCCTCGGCGACGTCGTACGCGTGATCCGAGAGTTCCGCCCGGACGTGATCATCACGCGGTTTTCCCCGAAACCCGCGCCCACGCACGGCCATCACACCGCGTCCGCCGTGCTCGCCGTCGAAGCGTTCCGGCTCGCCGCCGACCCCGCGGCGTTTCCCGAGCAGCTCCGCACGCTCAGACCCTGGCAAGCGCGGCGTATCGTCCACAACGTCGGGCTCGGCGCCGCCGCGGCGAATCCGGGCGCCGGCATGGCCGTCGCAGGCTCGCCCGCGAACGTGCCGGATGGTCCTGGCGTGGTGAAGGTCGAGGTCGGCGGCCGGGATCCGGTGTCGGGCGAATCGTTCGCGTCGATCGCCGCCCGCAGCCGGGCCATGCACAAGACGCAGGGCTTCGGCATCGGCGGCCCGCCCGTGAACGAGGGCTCGCGGATCGAGCCGTTCGTGCTGCTCGCCGGCGATGCGACGACGAAGGACCTCCTCGACGGCGTGGACACGACGTGGAACCGCGTGCCGGGCGGCGCCGAGATCGCGCGGTCGATCGACGAGGCGATCGCGAGGTTCAACGCGCAGGACGCGGCCGAGGGCGTGCCCGCGCTGCTCGCGATCCGCCGCCGGCTCGCCGCGCTCCCCGCGGATCCCATCGTGAGCGACAAGCGCGAGCAGCTCGATCGGATCATCCAGGCGTGCCTCGGCCTCGAGGTCGACACCGTGGTGGATCGCGCCGAGGTCGTGCCCGGCGAGACCTTGACGCTGCGCCACACGGCCATCGTGCGCTCGCGCATTCCCGTGCGCTGGACGGCGGTGCGGTACCCGAGCGCTCACCGCGCGATCAACACGGCCGTCGCGCTGCGCCCGAACCAGCCGGTCGTCCGCAAAGCCTCCCAGGTCCTGCCCGCGACCACGCCGCCGAGCCAGCCGTACTGGCTGCGCACGGAGGGTACGGCGGGGCTGTTCGACGTGGACGATCCGTCGCTTATCGGCCGCGCCGAGAACCCGCCCACGTTCCCGCTCGAATACGTCTTCGCTGTCGGCGGGCAGACGCTGGTGGTCGCCGGCGAGCCGATGCCGGCCGCGGATCCCACCAAGCCCCTGCTGCGCCGGCGGCTCGAGGTCATCGCGCCGGTCTCCTTGCGGTTCATCGCGGGCGTGCAGCTCTTCGCGCCCGGCGCCGCGCGTCCGGTGACGGTGGAGCTGACCGCCGCCCGCGCGCGCGCCGCCGGCACCGTGCACGTCGACGCACCGGCCGGCTGGACCGTGACGCCCGCCTCGCAGCCGTTTCGACTCGCCGCCCCCGGCGCGCGTGCGCGCTTCGCCTTCACCGTGACCGCGCCGGCCCAGCTCGCGACCGCGCCGCTCAGCGCGAGCGTGGAGATCAACGGCCGGCGCTTCAACCAGCAGCGCGTCGAGGTTCGCTACGATCACCTGCCGCTCCAGCTCCTGCAGCCCCCGGCCCGCGCCAAGGCGGTGTCGCTCGAGCTGGCGACTCGCGGCCGCCACGTCGGCTACCTGCCGGGCGCCGGCGACGACGTGGCCGCCGCCCTGGAGCAGATGGGATACGAGGTCACGCCGCTGACCGGCGCCGACCTCACGCCGGAACGGCTGCGCGACCTCGACGCGGTGGTCATCGGCATCCGCGCCTTCAACGTGAGGACGGATCTCGCCGAGCGCCTGCCCGCGCTGTTCGCCTACGTCGAGGCGGGCGGCACGGTCGTCGCGCAGTACAACACGCTGGACGGCCTGCGCGAGGGCTGGCTCGCGCCGTTCCACCTGCGCCTCTCGCGCGACCGCGTGACGGATGAGCACGCGCCGGTGACGATCCTGGCGCCCGAGCATCCCGTGCTGACCGCGCCGAATCGCATCACTGCGGCAGACTTCGAGGGTTGGGTGCAGGAGCGTGGTCTCTACTTCCCCGCTCAGTGGGACGAGCGCTTCACAGCCATCCTCGCGTCCGGCGACGCCGGCGAGACGCCGCTCAAGGGCGGCCTCCTCGCGGCGCGACACGGCCAGGGATACTTCGTCTACACCAGCCTGGCCTGGTTCCGCCAGCTCCCCGAAGCCGTCCCCGGCGCGTATCGGCTGTTCGCGAACCTCGTCTCGCTGGGCAAGTGACGCCCGCGCCGCGCCCCGACGAGCGCTCCGAGGCCGAGCCGCCCGACCTCCCCGGGTTCGGCACCTGGCGCGGCGTCTACCTGTTCGTCTTCGGGTGGTTCGTGCTCGTGGTTATTCTGTTAGCCGTGTTCACGCGGATCTTCTCGTGAACGTGGCCGACTGGGTCGTGCTGCTCGGCACCATCGTGGGCATCGCCGCCTACGGCTCCTGGCGCACGCGCCACGTGCGGAGCCTCAACACGTACCTGCGCGGCAACACGTCCACCGGTTGGGGCACGATCGGCCTCAGCGTGATGGCCACGCAGGCGAGCGCGATCACGTTCCTCTCGATCCCGGGCCAGGGCTTCGAGAGCGGCATCGGTTTCGTGCAAAACTACTTCGGCCTGCCGCTGGCGCTCATCATCGTGTGCGCCGTGTTCCTGCCCATGTACCGGCGGCTCAACGTCTACACCGCCTACGAGTTCCTCGGCCAGCGGTTCGACGAGAAGACGCGCCTGCTCGGCGCCGGCCTCTTCCTGCTGCAGCGCGGCCTGGCCGCCGGCGTGACGATCTACGCGCCCGCGATCATCATCTCCACGGTGCTCGGCTGGCCGCTCGACCTCGTCATCGTGTTCACCGGGCTGCTCGTGATCGTCTACACGGTCACCGGCGGCAGCGAGGCCGTCGCGCTGACGCACACGTGGCAGATGGCGGTGATCTCGGCCGGCATGGTGACGGCCGTGGTCGTGCTGCTCCTCCGGCTGCCGAACGGCCTCGGGTTCACCGGGGCCGCCTACGTGGCCGGCGCGCTGGGCAAGCTGCAGGCGGTAGACTTCTCGCTCGATCCGAGCCGGCGCTACACGGTGTGGACCGGCGTGTTCGGCGGGTTGTTCCTCTCGCTCTCGTACTTCGGCACCGACCAGTCGCAGGTGCAGCGCTACATCGGCGGCGCCTCTCTGCGCGAGGGCCGCCTGGGCCTCATGTTCAACGCCGTGCTGAAGATCCCGATGCAGTTCGTCATCCTGTTGCTGGGCGCGCTCCTCTTCGTCTTCTACCAGTTCGCGCCGCACCCGGTGTTCTTCAACCAGGCGGAGTGGCGCCGCCACGCGCAGGACGACCGGTTCCGCGCGATCGAGGCCGGGCACGCCAGCGCCGTCACGCAGAGCCAGTCCGCGATTCGCGCGTGGCTCCAGGCCCGCGCGTCGGACGACACCCCGCGGGAAGCGAGCGCGCGGGCCGCCATGGTCGCGGCCAGCCAACGCACCCACGCGATCCGCGCCGAGGCCAAGGCCGCCCTCGTGGCCGCCGACCCGCGCGCGAAAACCCAGGACTCCGATTACGTCTTCATCACGTTCATCCTGACGCAGCTGCCGCACGGGGCGGTGGGCCTGCTGGTCGCGGTGATGTTCGCGGCCGCGCTGTCGTCGAAGGCCTCCGAGCTCTCCGCGCTCGGCACCACGACGACGATCGACTTCTGGCGCCACTTCCGCCCGCTCGCCGCCACCGACGAGCCGCGCAACGTGCGCGTGGCGCGACGCTTCACGGCGCTGTGGGGCGTCTTCGCGGTGGCGTTCGCGCTCTTCGCCGGGTTCGCGGAGAACCTCATCGAGGCCATCAACATCCTCGGGTCGATCTTCTACGGCGTCCTGCTCGGCCTCTTCCTGGCGGCGTTCTTCCTCCGCCGCGTGGGGGGCACCGCGGCGTTCTTCGCGGCGGTGACCGCCCAGGCCCTCGTGATCGTGATGTACTTTTCGCTCAACATCGGCTACCTCTGGTACAACCTCATCGGCTGCGCCGCGTGCATCGCGTTCAGCGCGGCGCTGCAGGTGGTCCTGCCGCCGCGCGCCGGCGCCGACGAGGGCCGGGCCGGATGAGTGCGGAGCCGGTCATCGCGTTCGGCCAGCAGCCCTGCGGCTTCTTCCCGCGGCGGTTCCTCGTGGCCAAGATCCGGACCGCGCGACGCCTGCAGGCGGAGATCGGCGGGCGCGTCGTGTATTTCTGCCACGACAGCGACCACGATCCGCGCGAGACACGCACGATCCTGCGCCATCGCGCGACGGCCCAGCCCGCGCACCTGAACTTCGCCGTCGTCAGCAGACTCCAGCGCAAGTTCTCCCCGCTCTACGCCAAGCGCATCGCCGCCGACTGGCAGGCCAGGACGCTGAGGCAGCTCCCGAACTACGTGGACCATCCCGTCATCGACCTGTTCCGCACGACGTCGGCGGAGACGGTGGCCGCCTTCTGTCTCGAGATCTACCGCGGGATGGGCCTGCTCGACGGCGTGGACGTCGTGACCTCGAGCGATCCAGAGGTGCGGCGCCGTGCGTGCGCCGTGGACGACTTCTTCGTGGATGTGCCCTACGAGGGCGAGATCGTGCGAGCCCGCGCACGCGACGGCGGGCTGTACTTGCACGAGGGCGGCGATTCGTTCGTCACGCTGCCGGCGGCGGCCTCCGGCTTCGGCAAGGAGCAGATCAGCCCGGCCCGGGACACGCGGCTCCGGTGGATGCAGTCGGTGATCCACTGCACCCACTACGTGACGGGTGCCGGCGAGCAGGCATATCTTCGGCCGGAGGACGCCCCGGAGATCGCGTATGTGCCACGGGAGGATATCGAGCGGTCGGACGAAGCATTCACGGAGCTGTCGGGCTGACATGCTGCCCGCCGGCGCGCACGGTCTCTGAGATGGATGCGGACCCGCTGCGCGTCGGCATCACCTGCTACCCATCGGTCGGCGGCAGCGGCGTGCTGGCGACGGCGCTCGGCGAGGACCTGGCGGCGCGTGGGCACGACGTGCACTTCATCGCCTACGAGCGCCCGTTCCGCCTGCCCTCGGACGCACCGCGCCTGCACTTCCATCCCGTCGCGATCAACGACTACGAGCTGTTCCGGTTCCCCGATTACACCCTGCCCCTCTCCGTGCGCATGGCCGAGGTGAGCCGCGACCACCGCCTCGACGTGCTCCACGTCCACTACGCCGTGCCTCACGCCACCGCCGCGATCCTCGCGCGCGCGATGCTCCCGCCCGACCAACAGCCCCGCGTCGTCACGACACTGCACGGCACGGACACGACGCTGCTCGGCCACGATGCCGGCTACGCGCCCGCCATCAAGCACGCGCTGACCGCGTCGGACGCGGTCACCGCCGTGTCCGAGTCGCTCAAGCGCGAAACCCAGCGCGTGCTCGACTTCGACGGCCCGATCGAGGTGATCCACAACTTCTTCGCTCCGCGCCCGCCCAGCCGCTCGCCCGAGCTCGTCCGCCGCGAGCTCGGTCTCGGCGACGAAGTGGTCGTGGTGCACTCGTCCAACCTGCGCCCCGGCAAGCGCGTCGACCTCCTGCTGGAGACCGCCGCGCGCGTGCGCCCGCGCGAGACCTTCAAGCTCCTCATACTCGCCGGCGAGGCGTTCGCGCCGTTCGCCGGCCACGTGCGGCGCCTCGGCCTGGCCGACCGCGTGATCGTCCGCGAGAAGGTCCACGCCATCGAGGACTATCTTCAAATCGCCGACGTCGGCCTCTACACCTCCGACGCCGAGAGCTTCTGCCTCAGCATCCTCGAAGCCATGTGCTTCGGCTGCCCGAGCGTCTCCACGCGCGTGGGCGGTATCCCGGAGGTGGTGGAGGATAACGAGAGCGGCCTGCTCGTGCCGGCCGGCGACGTCGTCGCGCTCGCCAACGCGCTGGAGGCCCTGATCCACGACGAGCCGCGACGCCACGCCCTCGGGCGCGCCGCGCAGGCGCGCGCGCGCGAGCGGTTCTCCGCCGAGGTCATCGTGCCGCGCTACGAAGCGCTCTACCGCCGGTTGTGCCGGTGACGGCCCACGCCCGCGCGCGTGGGTCGGTCACCTTGACCAGGAGTGAACGCTGTGGGATGAATCTCGCCGGGAGGCGACCATGAAAACCCTGACCTACGCGTGCGTCGTATTCTTCGCCGTCGTCGCAGCCGCCGTGCCCTCGTTGCTCTCGGCCCAGACGCCGGCGCCGAGCCTGGCCAAGGAACTCGCGGCGAGCTTCCAGCGCGCCGCCACGGAGATCCTCGACGTCGCGGACGTGATGCCCGCCGAGAAGTACGGCTTCAGGCCGACGCCCGAGATCTCGAGCTTCGGCGACCAGCTCGTGCACGTCGCCGGAATCACCCAGCGCTTCATCGACACCGCCAAGGGCACCAAAACGGAAGCCGCCCATCACGACGCGATGGCGAAGCCCGACATCATCGGCCTGCTGAAGAAGACGTTCCAGGGCGCGCAGGAGGTGATCACGCCGCTGACCGATGCCCAGCTCCTCGAGCCCGTGAAGTTCCCGTTCGGCGACCGCACGGTCACCCGCGCCACGTTCTGGCAGGGCCCGCTGTACCAGATCCGCAACCACCACGGTCAGCTCGTGGTCTATCTGCGGATGAACGGAATCGTGCCGCCGACGAGCGCGCGGCGGTAGGCTTCGCGTCGCTCGCCGAGCGACCACCAGGGTCGCGAGACCGAGGGCCGGTTGACCGCCGGCCCTCTTCTCTTTCACGTGTTGAGAATCCGGTCTGACCTAACCGTGCAAGGCAGACGGCAGGATGACGGCCTTGCCCGTCGTCTGCGTGTCGAAGAGCTTGTAAGCTTCCTCCGTCTGGTCGAGCTTCCAGCGGTGCGCGAGCGCGTCTACGGCTACGCGCGCACGCAGCAGCCGGTGGAGTTCGTGAACTTCCGCGCGGTGCACACGTACCCGCTCCCCCGGCCGGTCGTGACGCCGGCCGCCCGCGCCACCGGCACGCTGGCCAACGCGCACCTGGG
>JBGQLG010000104.1:0-18751 GCA_041499965.1 Methylomirabilia bacterium | reverse complement strand
GCCGAGGAGCTGGCCCGTCTCGCCCGGTTCCTGACCGAGACGCTCGACATGGCCACGGTGGGCCACCGCATCGTCGAGAGCGTCTGCGAGCTGTTCGAGGTCCCGGCCGCGGGGCTGCGGCTGCGCGAGGCCGACGGCGCGCTCGTGCTGCTGGCCGCCTCGGCGGGCGGGGGACCCTACATGCCGGCCGGCCACCGCGCCCCGCCCGGCTTCGGATTCTACCGGCTCGTGGTCGAGTCGGGCCGCCCGCTGCGCATCCCCGACCTGCTCGCCGACACCGCGCCGGCCCTCGGCGAGGACGTGCTGCGGCGCATCCGCGAGACGGCGACGCGCTCGCTCCTGGCCGTGCCGCTGCGCGTGCAGGAGCGCATCACCGGCGTGCTGTCCATCGCGGCACCGATCGGCCGCGTCTTCACCGACGACGAGGTGGCGCTGCTCCAGGCCTTCGCCGATCAGGCGGCCCTGGCGCTGGAGAACTCGCGCAGCCACGCCGAGGTCGTCCAGCGCCGGCAAGAGGCCGAGGAGCTGGCCCGCGTGGCCGGGCTCGTCAGCGAGACGCTCGACCTGGCCACCGTGGGCGAGCGGATCGCCGAGGGCGTGCTGGGCCTGCTCGGCGTCCACAGCTCGGCCATCCGCCTGCTCGAGCCGGACGGCTCGCTTATCGCGATCGCGCTCGGTGGCCGAGCCCGGGGCTACGCCGGCGCGGGCAGCGCGGTGCCGCCCGGCGGGGGCCTCGTCGGCTGGGCCGCCGCGCAGGGGCGCCCGATGTGGACCGCGGACTTCCGCACCGACGAGCGCTTCACGACCACGCCCGAGATCCGCGACCGCAACGTGGCTGCCGGGATCGTGTCGGGCCTCGCGGTGCCGCTGCGCGTCGCCGGCAAGGTCACCGGCGTGCTCTCGGTGGCCAGCCCGACGCCCCGGGCGTTCAGCGAGCACGAGGTCGCGCTGCTGCAGGCGTTCGCCGATCAGGCCGCCACCGCCATCCACAACGCCCAGACGCAGGAAGCGCTCGCCCGCCAGGCCGAGCGCTTGCGGATCCTGCACCGGATCGACCGGGCGCTGATCACCGAGCAGGCGCCGGTGGCCATCGCGGAGGCGGTGGTCTTCCCGCTCCGGGATCTGCTCGGGGTCCCGCGCGTCATCGTGAACCTGTTCGACCTGCCGGCGGGCGAGGTGGAATGGCTGGCGGCGGCGGGCCGGCGCCGCCAGCACCTCGGGCCCGGCGTGCGCTACTCGCTGCGGCTGGCCGGCGACGTGGAGGCCTTGCGGCGCGGTGAGCCGCAGGTGATCGACACGCGCGCGATGCTTCCGGACCCCGCCGCCGAGGCCCTGCTGTCCGCGGGGCTCAACGTGTACATGGTGGTGCCGATGATCGCCGGCGGCGAGCTGATCGGCTCGGTCAGCGTCTGCGCCCACGCGGGGCCGTTCGCCGCCGAGATCGTCGGCATCGCCCAGGAGGTCGCCGACCAGCTCGCCATCGCCCTGGCCCAGGCGCGGCTGCACGAGCGCATCCGCCGCCAGGCCGAGGAGCTGGAGCAGCGCGTGGCGGAGCGCACGCGCGAGCTGAGCGCGGCCACCGCCGAGGCCGACCGGGCCAACCACGCCAAGAGCGAATTCCTGTCGCGGATGAGTCACGAGCTGCGCACGCCGCTCAACGCCATCCTGGGCTTCGCCCAGCTGCTCGAGATGGACGAGCTGTCGTCCCGGCAGAACGAGAGCGTGGAGCAGATCCTGCGGGCCGGCCGCCATCTGCTCGGCCTCATCAACGAGGTGCTGGAGATCAGCCGCATCGAGGCCGGGCGCCTGCAGCTCTCGCTTCAGCCGGTGCCGGTCCACGAGACGCTGCGCCAGGCGCTGCAGCTCATCGGCCCGGCGGCGGCCGGGCTGCGCGTCACGGTGACGGTGGAGGCGCTGGACGAGCGCCTGCACGTGCTGGCCGACCGGCAGCGGCTGCAGCAGGTGCTGCTGAATCTCCTGTCCAACGCGATCAAGTACAACCGGCCCGAGGGCACGGTACGCGCCGCGTGCACGGCGCCGGCGGACGGGCGCGTGCGCATCGCGATCACCGACACCGGCCCGGGGATGACCGCCGACAAGCTCGAACGGCTCTTCACGCCGTTTGACCGCCTCGGCGTCGAGGCCAGCGGGGTGGAGGGCACGGGGCTGGGCCTGGCGCTGTCCAAGTCGCTGATCGAGGCCATGGGCGGCACCATGCACGTGGAGAGTCAGCCGGATGTCGGCAGCACGTTCGCCGTTGACCTGATGGTGACCGATGGCCCCGTCGCCGCTGCCGGCGGCCCGGCCGTGCCCCTGGCGCCGGCCGCCGGCGAGCTGCCCGCGCGCCCGCGGACCATCCTCTACATCGAGGACAACCTGTCGAACCTGCGTCTCGTCGAGAGCCTGCTGAGTCGGCGTCCCGGCATCACGGTGCTGTCGGCGATGCAGGGGCGGGTGGGGCTGGAGCTCGCCCGCGCCCATCGTCCCGACCTGATCCTGCTGGATCGTCACCTGCCGGACCTGGCCGGCGAAGAGGTGTTCGCCCACCTCCGCGAGGATCCCCGTACGCGCGATATCCCCGTCGTCGTCCTCAGCGCCGACGCGATCGCCGGCGGGACGCGGCGTCTGCTCGACGCCGGCGTGCGCGCGTACCTGACCAAGCCGCTGGACGTCCGCCACTTCCTGGCGGTCATCGACGAGCACCTGCCGCCGGCGGCGTCCTGAGCCCCCCCCGGGGGGGGGTTGACAATCGAGGGCGGGGAGCGGGTATCATTCCGACCAGACCCACGTGGGGAGGTGACCCATGGGCTTCGAGATGACCCACAGCGAGGCGCGGGAACGCGAGCAGGCGTCGAACTGCTACGCGCGGCGGCCACTCGTATGAGCCGGCCGAGGCGTCCCAAGCTCAAGAGCAAACCCACGATCGACCCCGGTGCGTTGCTGGCGGCGGTCGGCGAGGGCCGCACGACCCGGGACTACGGGAGGAACCAGGCGGTCTTCGCGCAGGGCGAGCCGTCCGACGCCGTGTTCTTCGTCCACCGAGGGAAGGTCAAGCTGACCGTCCTCTCGCAACAGGGCAAGCAAGCGGTGACCGCCCTGATCGGGCCGGGGGACTTCTTCGGCGAGGGGTGTCTGGCCGGCCAGCCGTTGCGCATGGCGACGGCGACCACCATGACGGAATCCTCGATCGAGCGGCTGGCCAAGCCGACGATGATCCGGACGCTCCACCGGGATGCCGTGTTCGCGGAGTCGTTCACCACGTATCTGTTATCGCGGAACATCCGCATGGAAGAAGACCTGGTGGATCAGCTCTTCAACTCGAGCGAGAAGCGGCTGGCCCGGATCCTCCTGTTGCTGGCGAACTTCGGCAAGGAGGGCCGCCCGGAGCCGGTGGTGCCCAAGATCAGCCAGGAGACGCTGGCCGAGATGGTGGGGACCACGCGCTCGCGGATCAGCCACTTCATGAACAAGTTCCGCAAGCTGGGGTTCGTCGAGTACAACGGCCGGCTGGAGGTGCACAGTTCGCTGCTCCACGTCGTCCTGCACGACTGACCGGCGCCGCGCCGCGCGCTCGTCCTCCTCGCTGCTCGCCGCTGGGTGAGCAGTTTTGCTCAGACTTCGTCTCGCCCTCGGCAGTAGCGTAGAACCTCAGTCTCCCAGCCACATCTCGTCGCGCTGAAGAACGGAGTCTCCGATGGAGTTTTCTCAGCTTATCCTCATGCTTAGCCTCGCCCTGGGTGGTGGCGTGCCGACCGGCCACACCCCGGCGGACGCCGACGCCCGCGCCAGCGTTCGTGCCGACGCCCGGCCCCGGCCGGGTGAGGATGGCGCTCAGGGCCCCGCCCGGCCGCGTTCGCGGGCGACGACTCGGGAGCGGCTGGCGACGGGCCTCGTCTTCGGCGTCGCCGCCTCCCCGGGCGCCCGATGATGGAGCTCTCGATCGTTCTCCTCGTGGCCCTCGCGCTGACCGAGGGAGCCACCATCGCGACGTCGGTGTACCTGCACCGCGCGCTGGCGCATCGATCGCTGGTGCTCCATCCCGTCGCCGACGTCGTCCTGCGAGCCGTGCTCTGGCTGACGACCGGCCAGGATCGCCGGCAATGGGTCGCCGTCCATCGCAAGCACCACGCGTTCACGGATCGGGAGGGCGACCCCCACAGTCCGCGGCTGCTGGGGTTCTGGCACGTGCAGTTCCTGAACGTCTACTACTACGCGCGGGCGGCGCGCGATCCCCGGACGATCGAGCGGTTCGCCGCCGACCTGCCCCCCGACCGTCTGGATCGTGTCCTCTTCTCGTGGGGATGGGCCGGCCTCGGGCTCGGCACGACGGCGCTCTGCCTGCTCCTCGGCGTCTGGCTCGGCCTCGCCGTGGCGCTCACCCACGCCGTGCTCTACGTCATCGTCGTCGCGCCGCTCATCAACGGACTCGGCCACTGGCGGGGCGCCCAGAACTTCGACAACACGGCGCGCAACTCGCGGTGGCTCGCCTGGCTGACCGCGGGCGAGAGCCTGCACAACAATCACCACGCGTATCCGGGGTCGCCGAAGTTCAGCGTGCGACCGGTCGAATTCGATCCGTCCTGGCCGGTCATCCGAGTGCTGGCGGCCGTCGGGCTCGTCGTGGTGACCGGCACGCCGGCCACGGAATCCGCGGGGCTCCATCCACACCCGCTCGGACGGGTGACGCCCGCGCCGACGGGCGCCAGCGGGAAGTGACGCCGTGACGCCCGGCGGAGGCTCCCGCCCGGACACGCTGAAGGCCGATCACCCGCGCCCGATCGACCGCTACATCGATTTCTTCGGGGCCGGCACCGTGAGCAGCTTCGGGGCACCGGCGCCCCGACACCACCGGAGGACGAGATGGCCGCGCAGATCCAGAGGACCAGCGGACCGCAGCCCCTACACGAACGGCCGGACGGGGAATTCACCTGGACGATTCCACTGAGCGGCCTGCCCTCGCGGGAGTGGCTCACGCTGTTCAACACACCAGCGGAGTCCGCGGGCCCCTGCATGCCGAGCCGGGTGGAGTTCCGCGATCGGGCGATCGTCTTCACCTCGGCGGAGGAGCGGATCAAGGAGTGGCTGCGGAACATCGACCAGTGGATCGCCACGGCGAACGAGGGCGTCGCGGTCGCGGAGGCGCGGCGTTCCCTGGAGCGCGAGCGTCAGGAGCGCGGTGTCGACGAGGCGAAGCAGCGGGTCGTGGACGCCGACAAGTATCGCAGTCTCTGAAGCGGGGATCTGTCGCACATGGAGGCAAGGCGGGATCTGAGTGCTCGAGATGCTGGACGATGGGGCATGGTGGGCGAGTCGTCTCGGATGCGCGCGATGTACCGCCAGGTGGAGAAGCTGGCGTCCTCCGACATCCGCACGTTCATCCAGGGTGAGAACGGCACCGGCAAGGGCCTGATCGCCCAGGCCCTGCACCAGTCCGGCCTGCGCTGCCGGCGGCCCTTCGTGACCCTGGACTGCTCCACGATCGCCGAGGGGCTGATCGAGAGCCAGCTCTTCGGGCACGTCCGCGGCGCGTTCACCGGCGCCCTGGCGACGCGGGGCGGGGTCTTCGCCGACGCCCATCGCGGCACGCTCTTCATCGACGAGGTCACCGAGCTCCGGCCGCACCTGCAGGCGAGGCTGCTCCGGGTGATCGAGTCCGGCGAGTTCACGATGGTCGGCCAGAACCAGGCCCAGCGCGTCGACGTCCGCATCATCACGGCCACGAACCAGGATCTTGCCGGAGCGGTCGCCGCCGGGCGCTTCCGGGCCGACCTGTACTTCCGGATCGCCGTCGCGTGCGTCGAGCTTCCCCCGCTGCGGGAGCGCCGGGACGACGTGCCGTTGCTGGCCAGGCATTTCCTCGAGGCGTGCCTGACCAAGTACCGTCCGGATCGGGTCCGCGGCCTCACGGGCCGCGCGATGGAGGCGCTGAGCCGGTACTCGTGGCCGGGCAACGTGCGGCAGCTCGAGAACTGGATCGAGAACGCCGTGATCCTTGCCGAGGACGAGCTGATCGACCTCGAGCATTTCCCGGCTCTGGGGCGCGGAGCGCCGGCGCCGCCCCCGCCGCCGGGAGATGCCCTGCCAACCGACCTCACGCTGTTCGAGCTCGAGCGGCGGTACGTCACGGAGACGCTGGAGCGGACGGGCGGCAACCGCACCCAGGCCGCCAAGGTCCTGGGCATCAGCCTGCGCGGCCTCCAGTACAGGCTCCGGGCCTACGGCACCAACGGTCACCATGCGAGCCAGAGCGAAGGATCGATCGCCCTCGGCTGACGAGGCGGGCGGGCGGCTTCCGATCGAGCCCGGCGCCGGCCGGCGCGGCTCGCGCTCGGCGTCGGTGCCGATCCCGCCCGAGCCCGTGGCTGCTGTCGCCACGTCGTCCCTCGTGCCACTCAGCGTCGCCACGACGCCGCGGGTGAGCCCCGGGGCGCGCCCGGCACCGTGGTGGCTGCCGACCCGGGACTGGATCAGGCCGCTCGCCGGCCTGGCGGCGGGGAGCGTGCTCGCGCGCTTCTGGCTCGGCGAAGTCCGCCACGAGGCCACGGGGATCGGTATCGGAGAGGTGTTGCTCTTCGGGGCGCTGCTCGTATTCGCGCTCTCGCTGGTCCTTCGTCGATGGGCGATGCCCCGGGCGATCGCCGCGGCGATCGTGCGGCCGCCGGCCCCGCCCGAGCCGCCTGTCGCTCGCCCCACCCAGCTCGATCGGGGCCTTCGAGACATCCACCGCACGGACCGCGGATTCGATCCGGACAGGTTCGCCAGCTACGCGGGGATGATGTTCCGCGACGTGGAGAAGGCCCGCGCGGCCCGGGATGCCGGCCGCCTCCGTGATCGACTGACGCCGGAGATGTACGCCGAGCTCCTGGCCTTCTGCGACGGGTTGCGCACGAGCGGGCGATCGCTCCGACACGACGACGTGGACGTGACGGCCCAGACCACGGAGGCCTGGCAGGACGGCGATCGCGACTACGTGACGGCCTACGTCGCCGGCTCCATGCTCAGCCAGACGATCGAGGACGCGACGGGTCAGGTCGTGGCGGGCTCGCGAACCAAGCCCACGGCCGTCGAGGCGTTCCTGACCTTCACGCGCCCGGCCGGCCTGAACTTCTGGATGTTGTCGATCATCCAGGGCGCCCGAGGGCTGCGTGCGACCTCAGCGTAGGAGGGCCTCGGCACGCCGTTCGCGGGCCCGCAGCCGCCTCGCCTGTGCGGTGGGGCGGATGACGGCCATCGTCGTGGTCGTCGCGCCGTGGAACGCGCTCCGGCACGGCACATGAACGACCGCGCCGGTATCCAGATACACGGCCCGCTGGTACGGCGCCATCGGCTGGCGGCAGATGAGGCAGACCCTCACGAGCGTGCCCGCGTCAGTTCGAGAACAGGCTCGTGAAGAAGCCCTTGACGCTGTGCCCGACGGCGATGGCGCCATCGCGGGCGTGGCCCCAGGCGCTCTTCGCCGGCGGCTCCGCGGCCTGGCCGGCGTCCTTCAGCTTTTCACCGCTGTACTTCGCGCCCTCGACAACGGTCGTCCCGACGCCCTTGGCCGTCTCCTGGACGCCGTCCCCGATCTGGCTGCTGGGGATCTTCTTGGCGCCACGCTCGACCTGACTCATCCCCTCCTTGACCTTCGCGTCATCGGCGGGGAGCGCGGACGTGGGGGCGAGCAGCGCGAACGTGACCGCGAACACGATGACCATACCCAGGCGTTTCATTGACGTTCCTCTTGCCGTGAACCTATCCGACGGGACCCGGCGGTCCTAGTGGACCTTAGGCCAATGCCTCGGAGTGCCGTCCCCGGTGGGATGCCTGGGACGACCATTGGCCCGAACGGAGACGGAGTATGGCGGCCAAGATCAAGCTGACATTCGATGCCGAGGCGTTGCTGGCGGCGGTCGGCCAGGGAAGCGCGACCCGCGACTACCCGAAAGCCCAGCTCGTCTTCTCCCAGGGCGACCGTGCGGATGCCGTGTTCTTCCTCCAGCACGGGAAGGTCAAGCTGAGTGTGTTCTCGCGCCAGGGCAAGCAGGCGGTCGTCGCGCTGCTCGGGCCCGGAGGCTTCTTCGGCGAGGGGTGTCTGGCCGGTCAGCCGTTGCGCATGGCGACGGCGACCGCCGTGACGGACGCCTCGATCGTGCGGGTGCCGAAGCCGACGATGATCCGCGTGCTCCACCGGGACGCCGCCTTCGCGGAGGTGTTCACCACGTATCTATTGTCGCGGAACATCCGCATGGAGGAAGACCTGGTGGATCAGCTCTTCAACTCCAGCGAGAAGCGGTTGGCCCGGATCCTCCTGTTGCTGGCAAACTTCGGCAAGGAGGGGCGGCCGGAGCCGGTCGTGCCCAAGATCAGCCAGGAGACGCTGGCCGAGTTGGTGGGCACCACGCGCTCGCAGATCAGCCACTTCATGAACAAGTTCCGCAAGCTGGGGTTCGTCGAGTACAACGGCCGGCTGGAGGTGCACAGCTCGCTGCTCCACGTCGTCCTGCACGACTGACTGAGCAGTTTTGCTCAGACCTCAGGGCTGGACGGGCATAGCCTTCCAGGTGACCGCCCGGCGGCGTCGGGCCCGGCGGGACGAAACGAGTCGATCCTGTGTGGATTTCGGAGCTCACCCCCGGCGGCCTCGCCGCCCTCGCGTTGATCGTCGGCGAGACCGCGATCATCGTCTGGCTCCTGGCTCGCCGGGCGTCGCGGCGACGGGCCAAGCTGCTCCTGGAAGAGCGCCTGCGGTTCGAGACCCTCCTGTCCGATCTGTCGGCTGGGCTGATTCACGTGGAGCCTGCCGAGCTGGATCGGGCGCTGGAGCGCGGGCTCTGGCAGATCGTCACCTTCCTGGGCGTGGATCGCGGGAACCTCGATCAATCCGTCGACGGCGGACCGGGCCCGAGGATCTCCTCGGGGCCTCCGGGGGTCGAGGCGCTGCCGCGGGTGATGGACGGCGGCCAGTTCCCGTGGACGACCGAGCAGCTGCGCGGCGGGGCCGTCGTCCAATTCGCGCACGTCGACGAGCTGCCGGCGCCGGCGGCGGTCGATCGCGCCAGCTTCGAGCGGGCCGGCACCCGCTCGCACGTGTCGCTTCCGCTGTGCGCCAGCGGCCCCATGCTGGGCGTCCTGACCTTCGACTCCGTTCGCGCTGAGCGCGCGTGGCCGAACGAGCTGGTGGGGCGGCTGCGCCTGCTGAGCGAGGCCTTCGCCAGCGCCCTGGAGCGCAAGCGGATGGAGCTGTCCCTCGTCGACCACCAACGCCTGGACCAGCTCCTGTCGGCGCTGGCCATCGGCTTCAGCCGCCTCTCGGCCGTCGACTTCGATCGCGGGATCCAGCGTGGCCTGCACGAGGTGGTCGCCTTCCTCGGCGTCGACGGCGGCAGCCTGATCGAGTTCTCCCGGGACGGCCGGACCGCCCGTTCCTGGGGGATCGAGGAGTGGATGGACGTCGGCGAGTTCCCGTGGATGACGTCTCGACTGCGACGGGGCGACGTCGTCAGCTTCCTGCAGCTGGCCGAGCTTCCGGACGACGCGGCCGTGGATCGGCGCAGCTACCTGGCCCATCGCATCAAGCCGCAGGTCGCGGTGCCGTTGCAGGTGGGCGGGACCGTCGTGGGCGGGCTGGTCTTCGGCGCGGTCGACGCCGAGCGCGCGGAGTCGAGGGAGCTGATCCGGCAGCTGCAGCTCATCGGGGAAGTCTTCGCCAACGCGCTCGCCCGCAAGCAGGGGGAGCTCGAGGCGCAGCGGCTCCGGCAGGATCTGGCGCACATCGGCCGCGTCTCGGCCATGGGCGAGCTCACCGCGTCGCTGGCCCACGAGCTGAGCCAGCCGCTGACCGCGATCCTCAACAACGCCCAGGCGGTCCAGCGCGTCCTGGCCCGCGACCCGGTGAATCTCGAGCTGGCGCGCGAGGCCCTGGCCGACATCGTGGCCGACGACACGCGAGCGGCCGACGTCATCCATCGGCTGCGGGTCTTGCTCAAGAAGGGTGACCTGGAATTCGCGTGGCTCGATGCCAACGAGATGGTGAGCGAGGTGGCCTGGCTGGTCAGGGGCGACGCGCTCGATCGCACCGTCGACCTGCGCCTCGAGCTCGCCCCCGACCTGCCCAGCGTGCGCGGCGACCGGGTCCAGCTGCAGCAGGTCGTGCTGAACCTGGTGCTCAACGGGTTCGAGGCCATGCGGGAGCCCGGCGCCAACGGCCGGGCCCTCGTCATCCGGACGGCCAGGGACAGCGCCGCCGCCGTCGGGATTTCGATCCAGGACTCGGGGTCCGGCTTCGACGAGACCGACAACGACCGAATATTCCAGGCGCTGTACACGACCAAGGTCGAGGGGTTGGGTATGGGCCTGGCCATCGCGCGCACGATCGTCGGCGCGCACGGCGGCCGCCTGAGCGCCGCCAACAACGTGGACCATGGAGCGACGTTCCATTTCACGCTGCCCGCGCGGGAGGAGGAGACGCCATGACCGTTGCGCCGATGGTCTTCGTCGTGGACGACGATGCCTCCGTGCGCAAGAGCCTCAGCCGGGTGCTGGCGGCCTCCGGCTATGCCGTCGAGGAGTTCGCGTCGGCCCGGGATTTTCTGGCCCGCGAACCGTACCCGCGCCCGTGCTGCCTGGTCCTGGACGTGCGGATGCCCGGCCTGAGCGGGCTCGAGTTGCAGGCGGCGCTGACGGCGGCCGGGCGCCGGCTGTCGATCGTGTTCGTCACGGGCCACGTCAACGTGCCGAAGACCGTGCAGGCCATGAAGAACGGGGCCGTCGATCTGCTGACCAAGCCCTTCGGGGCCACGGAGCTCCTGAGCGCCGTCGAGCGGGCCGTCGCCAAGGACGTGGAGGGTCGGAGCCAAGAGGCGCGCGCCGACGACGTGCAGGCGCGGGCCCGACGGCTGAGCCCTCGCGAGACGCAGGTCTTCGCCCTCGTCGTGACCGGGATGCTGAACAAGCAGATCGCGGGCGAGCTGGGGATCGTCGAGAAGACGGTCAAGGTGCACCGGTCCCGGGTGATGACCAAGATGGAGGCGGGATCGGTGGCCGAGCTGGTGCGGCTGGCCGACCGACTCGGGGTGATCGTTCCGGCCTCGCCCGAGATCGATGTGGCCCCAAGGTCCAATGGTCATGCGGCGAGCGGGCGCCTACAGTCAGAGTGAGGAGAAATCGCATGACCAGGTTCGAGGTCCCTCTGATTTCGATCGTGACCTTCCTGTTGGCGCTGTCGCCGGTGGGCAGCGCCTGGGCCGGCCCGCCCACCGATCAGCTGCGGGGCGGGGTCGACCGGGTGGTCGGCATCCTGCACGACCCGGCGCTGGCGGGTGAACGACAGGGCAGCCAGCGTCGCGCGGCCATCGGCCAGGTGGCCGGCGAGATCTTCGATTTCGGCGACATGGCGAAGCGGTCGCTGGGACCGCACTGGGAGAAGCGCACCCCGCCCGAGCGCCTGGAGTTTGCCCGCCTCTTCACCGAGCTGATCCAGCGCTCGTACATCGCCAAGGTGGACCAGCACGGCTCGGCCGCCCGCGTGACCTTCCTGGGCGACACGGTCGACGAGGACTACGCCGTCGTGCGGACGACGATCCCCCTGAGCAACGGCAGCACCATGCCCCTCGACTACCGGATGCACAGCGCGGGGGGCCACTGGCGGGTGTACGACCTCAGCATGGACGGCATCAGCCTGCTCGCCAACTACCGGGCCCAGTTCAACAAGATCATCCGCACCGGCTCGTTCGAGGAGCTGGTGGCGAAGCTCAAGGCGAACCAGGCGGAATTTTCTGCGCCCTTGGCATCGGCGCCCTCGGCATCGCCGGCCAGCGGGAAAGCCGGGAAGTGATTCTCCACGGGTGACAGACGGTGGCTCCCTTATCGCTGACCGCCCGCATCCTGCAGACCGCCGTCCGGCTGTCCTGCGCCCGACCGGCGGTGACGGTCTGCACGGCGGTCGCCCTGGCCGTGCTCGGTGTCGGCTACGCGGCCCATGCGCTCAGGCTGGAGACGTCCAAGTTCCACCTGCTCCCGCTCCATCGGCCGTACGCCACGCTGTACAAGGACTACGCCGAGGACTTCGGCCAGCTCGAGGACATCGTCGTCGTCGTGCAGAGCCCCACGATCGAGACCTCCGGGGCCTACGCGGCCCGCCTGGCCGGCATCCTGCGCGACGGAGCCCTGGGGACCGCGCGCGTCAGCTACCAGGTCGACGCCACCCGCCTGCCGACGCACGCCCTGCTGTACGTGCCCATCGACACGCTGCGAGACACCCTGCGGACCGTGGCCAGCCAGGAAGAGCTGCTCGGCGATTTCGCCGCCCGGCCGACACTCGACCGGCTCGTGGACGGGATCAACCAGTACATCGGCTCGACGTTCCTGCCCGGCGTCTTCGGCACCGACGCCCCCGAGGATGCGACCCGGGCTCCCACCCGCCTGCTCGGCGATCTCCTGGTCCAGACGTCGGAGGCGATCGACGGCCGACCGTATCGATCGCCCTGGGCCAACCTGTTCGGCGCGCCGATGCCCGCCCCCGACGGCGGCTACTTCCTGTCGCAGGACCGGCGGCTGCTCTACGTCGTGATCGACCTGGCCAGTGCCCCGCGCACCTTCACCGCCGAGCACGAGGCGATCCGGACCGTCCGGCAGGCCATCGCGGACCTGCGCCCGCAGTTCCCGGCGGTCGAGGCCGGCGTCACCGGAGCGCCGGCGCTCTTCAGCGACGAGCTGGTCGCCGCGACCGGCGACGGCGAGATCGCCAGCGTCCTGGCGCTGGTCCTCACGCTCGCGCTCCTGCTGCTGGCCTTCCGGCGGGTCGTCGCCTCGTGCGCGATGCTGGCCGTGCTCGCGCTGAGCCTGTGCTGGTCGCTGGGAGCCGTCACGCTGTTCGTCGGCCAGCTGACGATCTTCTCCATGATGTTCGTCTCGGTCGTCATCGGCCTCGGCATCGACTACGGCATCTACTTCCTGTTCCGCTACCGGGAAGAGCGCGTGCTCGGCCTCACGCTCCTCGGGGCGCTGGAGCACACCGCCGCGCGCAGCGGCCCCGGCATTCTGCTCGGAGCCATCACCGCCGCCGTGACCTTCTACATCCTGACCACCGCCGAGTTCCGCGGCATCCGTGACTTCGGCTTCATCTCGGGGACCGCAATCCTGCTCGCGTTCCTGGCGATGCTGACCGTCTTCCCGGCGGCCCTGTTGCTGATCGAGCGCTGGCAGAAAGCCCCCCAGCCGGCGCCGGGCCCCGCTGCTCAGAACGGCCATCGACATGACGCGAAGGCCAGCGAGCCCCCGCGGCAGCACGTGCCGGCGCTGGAGTGGCTCGCGGGCTATCCGAAGGCGATCGTCACGATCGCCCTCCTGGCGACCGCCGCGTCGTTGTGGGCCGCGCCTCGCGTGGGCTTCGACTACAACATGCTGAACCTCCAGGCGGAGGGCACCGAGTCGGTCGTGTGGGAGCGGAAGGCCGCCGCCGCTTCCGAGCGCTCGGTATTCGCCGCGCTCTCGGCGGCGCCCTCGCTCGCGGAGCTCGAGATCCGGCAGGCGGCGTTCCAGCGTTTGCCCTCGGTCTCGGACGTCCAGAGCGTCCTGTCAGTGCTACCGGCCGGGCAGACCGAGAAGCTGGCGCTCCTGCGCCGCCTGGCGGACGTGGCGGACAGCATCCACCCGGGCCCTCCGCGCCCCTTCGATCTGCGGGCGCTCACCGTGGCGCTCCAAACCTTGAAGCGCCGACTGGATCTGGCGAGTGCCCCCCGCGGTGGCCAGGGGCCTCCTGAGGAGATTGTCGCCCTGCGGCGCGCGACCGTGGCCCTCCTGGAACGGTTCGAGGGAGGCGAGCGGCGTTCCGCCGAAGTCGCGCTCGCCGAGTACCAGCGTCAGCTGGCCGAGGACTTCGCCGCGCAGTGGCGCCGGCTGCAGACCGCCGTCCGGCCGACGCCGGTCACCCTGGCCGATCTGCCCGCCGAGCTGCGGCGCAAGTTCATCGGTAAGAGCGGACACCTGCTGCTGCAGATCTACTCGCGGCTCGACCTCTGGGACCGCGCCGGCCAGGCGCGCTTCGTCGAGGATCTGCGGACCGTCGATCCGGACGTGACCGGCCAGCCCGTCGTGGGATACGAGTCGACGCGGCTCATCGAGACGTCGTTCCGGTTCGGCCTGGCCTACGCCTTCGTGCTCGTCGTCGGGATCGCGGGCCTGATGATCCGCCGGGTGCGGGAGACCGTGCTGGCGATGGTGCCCCTGATGCTCGGAACGTTGTGGACGGTCGGGGCCATGCGGGTGGCGGGCCTCAGCTTCAACCTGGTGAACGTCTGGGCCCTGCCGCTCATCATCGGCTCCGCCGCCGAGTACGGCGTGAACATCGTGCTCCGGTCCGTCGAATCGAGGGGCGAGGGTGGCGGGTCGCGGCTGGCCCGCAGTACGGTCCTGGGGGTGGTGTTCAACGGCCTCACGACCATGGCCGGCTTCGGTAGCTTGCTCGTCGCGCACCACCGGGGCGTGTGGAGCCTGGGCTTGCTGCTCGTGATCGGCTCGGCGATGACGCTGATCGCCTCGCTGGTGGTGCTGCCCACCCTCGTGCGTCTGGGCGGCCAGCGTCTTCGGTCTGGGGCCGAAGCGCTGGCGCCCGCGACGACCTCCCCCGTGCCGGCGGTGGCGGGCTAGGCGGTCCGTCCGACCGTCGTGCGATAGATCGCCAGCAGGATGATCGCGCCGATGACGGCCATGACGAATCCCACCGGATCTCCATCCCGATACCAGCCCAGCGTGCGGCCCAGGAACCCGCCGACGAACGCGCCGACGATGCCGAGCACGACCGTGAGGACGAAGCCCCCCGGATCACGTCCCGGCATGAGGACCTTGGCGACGACGCCGACCACCAGACCGAACAGGATCCATACGAGCATGTGCATGATCGCTCCTCCGTGTCAGCACGGTAGGTGGCACGCGCGCGCCCGTCTATTGGACCTAAGCCCACGCCGTGGAGGCGAGCGGTGAGCGGGTTCTTCTTCGACTCCCGCACGGCGCGAGCGACCTGGACCATCCTGGCGATCCTCGGCGTCATCGGGCTGGCCTACGCCGTGCGCGGACTGCTGCTGCTGATCGCCCTGTCGCTGTTCTTCGCGTACCTGCTGTTTCCCGTGGTGCGGCTCGCGCAACGGTGGGTGATACGCCGCCGATCGCTGGCGATCGCGGTCGTGTACCTGGTGCTGTCGACGGCGCTGATCGGGACCGGGGTTGCCGTCGGGCCCCGGCTGTCGACCGAGGCCCAGAGCCTGGCCCAGCAGTTGCCAGAGATGTCCAAGCAGCTCCAGAGCGGCCAGCTCGTCGAGCGCGTCCTGTACCGCCGCGGGTGGGAGTGGCGCGAGATCGCCGAGATCGAGCGGCTGGCCCGGACGCACATGGGGGAGATCATCGGGTACGCCCAGCGGGCCACGGCGGCGCTGCTGATGTGGCTCGCCGGCGCCTGGGTGATCGTGCTCATCCCCGTCCTGGCCTTCTTCATCCTGAGAGACGCGGAGCAGTTCACCGACGCGACGATCTCGCGCCTCAGCCACCGGGGCCATCGCGGCCTGGGGTGGGGCATCGCCGAGGATCTGCATCTGTTGCTGGGCCGGTACGTGCGGGCGCAAGTGCTACTGGCCATGATCACGTTCGGCGTCTGGGCCACGGTGTTCCTGGTGGCCGGCGTGCCGTACGGCCTGCTCCTCGCCGCCATCGGAGGCGCCCTCGAGTTCATTCCCGTGATCGGCCCGCTGACCGCCGGTGTCCTCGCCATCGGGGTGAGCCTGTTCGGCGGCTACGCGCATCCCTGGCTCCTCGCGGCGTTCGTGCTGGTCTGGCGGGGAGTCCAGGACTACGCCTGCGCGCCCCTCATCATGGGCCGCGGCATCGAGATCCATCCCGCGCTGGTGATCGTCGGGGTCCTGGCGGGTGGGGAGATCGCGGGGGTCGCCGGCATGTTCCTGTCCGTTCCGATCATCGCGGCCGTCCGGATCGTCTGGCGGCGATTGCAGGCGCCCAGGGCGGCGTCGGCGGACGGCCGGGAGCCATGGCGAGACGTCGCGGGGTGACCTAAGGTCCAATGGAAGACCCGGAAGATGTGGCCTAGGCTTCGGGTATGAGACAGCTCAGCCTGGTGAAGTGGGGTCTCCCGTTCGTGGCGGTGATGATGCTGGTGTTCTTGACGTGGGGGATCGGACGGAGCTTCGCAGCCGGCCGCGTCCACCGGGCGGCCGTCGAAGCCCGAGAGGTTCTTCTCTACCAGCAGCTCGCCAACCGCGACGGCGTCCTCGAATCGCAGCGCCGGATCTACATCGAGCGCATCCGAAAGCTGGAGGCCCAGATCTCGCAGAAGGAGCAGGAAATCGCCGCGCTCCGCATGCGAGCCACCGGCGTCACCCTCACGACATCCCCGTAGTCGTTCCCAAATCGCCGCCGACCCCCCCCGACGCAAAACCCGGTATCATTCGCCCAGACCGAGACAGGTAGGCCCGCCCAGCGCCGATCGCCGCGCACCAAGCGGGCACCACGGTGGTTGAGGAGCGCCACGGCTTCGCCGGGGCGCTCCGAACGCCTGGGGGTTTGGGGGCCATATCGGGGCCCCCATGTGAGTCCTGAAAGGACGGGAAATGAACTTCGAGGTCACGTACAGCGAGACGCAGCAGCGATTTCGCCGGGAGGTGCGGGCCTGGCTCGAGGCCAACGTGCCGCCGGGCATCACGCGCGTGCCGGCTTCGCCCGAGGACAGTCTCGAGCGCTACCGTGAGCTGCGCACGCTGGGCCGGGCGCTCGGCGACAGGGGCTGGCTCTACGCGCGGGCGCCCGCCCAGTACGGCGGCGGCGGGCTGGACGTCGACCACACCATCATCCTGGAGGAAGAGGCCGATCGCGTCGGCCTCGCGCTGCCGCCCTACTACGACAGCGGCGGGAAGCTCGGCTCCGCGACGATCCTCGTGTGGGGCACCGAGGCCCAGAAGCAGGCCTTCCTGCCGCCGATCTATCGCGGCGAGGTCCGCACCTGGCAGCTCCTGACCGAGCCCGGCGCCGGCTCCGACCTGGCCGGGGTGTCGACGGCGGCCATCCGCGACGGCGACGACTACGTCATCACCGGCCAGAAGATCTTCGTCGGCAGCGACCACGGGGCCGACCGCATCTGGATGATCGCGTGCACGAAGCCGGGCGGCGCCCGTCACGAGAACCTGTCGTGGTTCATGATCGACGCCGACCTGCCCGGCATCACCGTGCAGCCCATGGAGCTGATGGGCACCGGCGGCGAGGGCGGCACCGACCCGGTGCAGAAGAACACGGTCTTCTTCGACCAGGTACGCGTCCCGGCCTTCTCGCTCATCGGCGGCGAGAACAACGGCTGGAAGGCCGCGAGCACGCACCTCGAGCTGGAGCACGGCGCCGGCGGCCGCATCGGGCGCCACCGCGTGTGGGACCGGCTGCTCACCTACTGCCAGCAGACCAAGCGCGACGGCATCCCGCTGGCCCAGCACGCCGACACGCGCGACCTGCTCGCCGACATCTACATCAAGACCGAGGTCCAGCGGCTCTTCGGCCTGCGCAACTTCTGGCTGACCTACGCCAAGCGGCCGCGCTCCTACGAGGGGCCGCAGCTCTCCTATTACCGCAAGATGGCCGGCCTCTGGATGACCGGCGCCATCCTCGAGGCGGTGGGGCCGGCCGCGCTCACCAGCGACGCCACCTGGGGCTCGGCCGACGGGTTCATGGAGCTGCAGCAGCGCAACGGCATCATCGCCGTGCATCCCGGCGGCACCGCCGACATCCAGCGGGTGAGCATGGCCCGGCGGATCGGCATCGGCCGGGCCGCCCGCGAGGCGGCGGGGACGGTGCACTGATGCCGGTCACCTACGAGAAGCGCGATTCCATCGGCATCGTGACGCTCAGCCGTCCGACGGCCCGCAACGCCTGGGGCCCCGACTTCAACGAGGGGCTCGAGCGCCACTTCGACGCCATGGAGGACGACGACGACATCCGCTGCGCGATCCTGACCGGCGACGAGAGCGGCGGCGCGTTCTCGGCCGGGGCGAATCTGAAAGACCCGAAGACGCACACGATGGGCTCCATGGAGGAGCTGATCAAGAGCCTCCCCAAGCGCAAGCACCGCGCGTTCGAGGTGCTCGGCAATTTCCCCAAGCCGCTCATCGGCGCCGTCAACGGCTACGCGGTCGGCATCGGCTGCATCGTGACGTTCTGCTGCGACCTGCTGGTGGCCTCCGACCGGGCGGAGTGGCGGCTGCCCCAGGTGGCGCTCGGCATCCTGCCGGCCTACGGCGGCGCCGTGCGGCTGGCCCGCCTGGTGGGCCGGGGCCACGCCATGCGCATGTCGCTCGGCATTCCACTGCCGGCGGACGAGGCGTATCGCATCGGCCTGGCCCAGTGGCTGGTGCCGCACGCCAAGCTGATGGACAAGGCGCTCGAGGTGGCGGCGCACGTCGCCTCGCTGCCGCCGCTGGCCGCGCGCCTGACCAAGGAGTCGATCGTGCGCGGCCTCGACATCCCCAACCTCGCCGACGCCTCGCTCGTCGACCTCTACCGCTTCGCGGCGCTGGAGCTCACCGAGGACAAGGCTGAGGGTCACCGCGCGTGGCGGGAGAAGCGGAAGCCTGTCTTCCGCGGGCGCTGACGACTCTCATGGGGTGTCGGCGACGCCGGGAGCCGGGCGCGGTCGCCGCGGGCGCGCCCGCATGGCTCGCCTGTCGCCGTAAGTCGCTCCGGGCTCGGCTCGCTCGGGCCCCCCATCCCCCAAAGGGGGCTGGGG